>RFHU01000323.1 GCA_003695705.1 Planctomycetota bacterium | reverse complement strand
GCGCCGGGGGAGGGCGCGGGCGTCGGGATGGGCGACGGCGAGCCGGACGAGGTCGGCGATCCGCCCGGGGGAGAGTTCGAGGTGGGGAGCGTCCGCTTTGCGCGCAACGAGGTGGCGGTAGAGCGCGGGGGACAGCGCGCCGGCGCGCTCGGTCCAGAAGTCCGCGACGGTTTCTTGGACGAGTTCGCCAGCGTCGGGGAGCAATTCGGTGTCGAAACGAAGTCCGCTTTCGAAGGCGTTCTCGTTCAGGGTGCGGCGACAGAAGCCGTGGATGGTCGCGATGGTCGCTTGGTCGAAGGACGCGAGCGCGGCGTCGAGCCTGCGAGCGTCCGCGGCGGCGTGCCCCGCGATGCGGCGTCGGCGCATCGCATCTTCCAGCCAGGGATCTCCCGGGAGGGATTCGCCGGCGAGGGCAGCGCGCGCGGCTCCCAGGCGGTTGCGAATGCGTTCGCGGAGTTCGGCGGTGGCGGCCTCGGTGAAGGTGACCACGAGGATGTCGCCGAGCGAGAGTTGCTCCTCCAAGATCAGCTTGAGGACCAGGGTGGTGATGGTAAAGGTCTTGCCCGTGCCGGCGCTGGCTTCGATGAGGGTCGTGCCGCGAAGCAGGCGATCGTCCGGGTCGAAGGGGCGTGCGGCGGTCAGAGGGCCTCCTCCGGGCGGAGGGCCTCGCGGGAGGAGAGGAGCGGCGCGCAGAGGTCGATGGCGAGCTCGGCGAAGCCTGGGGCGTCGGGGGGGGCGGTCTCCCGGACCCGTGCGCAAGCGTCGGCCAAGGACGCTTCGGCTCCGAACAAGCGGGCGACGTAGGGGTCTTGGCCCTCCCCGGCCAGGCCCCGGTGGGGGGCGCCGCGCCACGCCGCGCAGGCCTTCTTCCAGCCCCGCTCCTCGGCGGCGGGCGAAGGGTCGCCCTTGGCCATGGCAGCGAGGTAGGCGTCGGCGTAGGCCAGGGCGCATTCGGGGAACAGGGGCAGAGGGCGCCGCTGCCCCTCTTGGTAGAGGGCGACCAGGGAGGTGAGGTGGGTGCGGGCGACACCGGCCTCGAGGGGGGCGAGGGACCAGGCCTCGGCGGCGGAGCCGCGGCGTGCCACCAGGATGCTGGGGGGCGGCGGGCTGGGCGAGGTCGCGCAGAGGACGAGGTGGCGGAGCCAGAAGGAGAGCAGCGCGCTGGCCTTGGCGCGGGCGTAGCGGGTGACGACCAGCCCGCCCGGCCACAGGTCCCCGAGGTGACCGACCAGGCGTTCGGCACCGAGGTCGAGATCGACGCTCCGGGGGGGAAGGGGCGTGACGTCGCCGCGGCAGGCGCGCGTCGTCGCGGCGACGGCGCTGGCGGTGGCGAAGGCGTCCTCGACCGCGCATCGACCCGGCGTGCCCGGGGGCGCGATGCCCGCGCGCAGTGCAGCGTGGCGAGCCGCGGCGGGCGAAGCGCCGGCGAGGAGGTCTTCGAGGATGGCCGCACCGAGGGCATACCGCTCGAGCCCGTCGAGAGCGAGCGGCTCGCGGTCGGCGACCGCCTCCCGCTCGCGAGGGTAACGCAGCCCCAGGCGGCGGACGAGGAGCGCGCGCGCGGGGGAGGCGACGAAGGCTTCGAGGGAGCTGAGGGCGATGGGCGCGCCGGCCCCGTCCGGTGGCGGGTCGAGGCGGCGTGTCCAGAAGGGCCTGCGCGCACGGTGCTCGGGCTGGGCAATGGCCTGGGCGCCGGGGACTCGGGCCGCTGCGTAGCTGAACAGGCGTTCGTCGGAGTCGGCCCCGTAGTAGCGCGGGCTGAAGGCCTGGCGGGGGTGCTCGACGACGAGATGGTCTCGAAGTCGCTGGCGGGCTTCGGCCGGCGGTGCGTCTTCGTCCCCTTCGAGGCGGAAGGCGGACGCGATGGCGTCGAGGAGTTCGCTGACCACCACCGAGGGGGGGAGGCGCTTGTCCTCGCGCAGGCTCTGGCCGGTGAAGACGATGCGCACGGCGTCGCGCGCGGCGAGGACGGCCGCAAGGAAGAGCGCGCGGTCGTCGGCGCGGGGGTCGCGGTCGCCGAGGGCCGGGCGAGCGGCCACCGGGTCGAAGGCGGCGCGCTCGGGCGCGCGGGGGAACACCGCGTCGTCCATTCCCAGCAAGCACACCACACGATGTTCGATGGCCCTCAGGGGAGCCATGCCGCACACGGTCACCGCTCCGCTCTGGAAGCCGCGGTTGGCCCCCCCGCGTTCGAGGCGGTCCGCGAGGGCGATGCGCACCACGTCGATGGGGACGGGCGCGTCGTGGCCCACAAAGAGAGCGTCCTGCTCGAGCTCGGCGAGGGCTCTGCGGACCGCGGCGACGGCGTCGGCGGCGCCCTCGTCGGTGCGCACGAGGCCCTCGAGAAGGCAGGTCAAGCTCTCGCGCCAGCGGCCGATGGGCTGCTGCAGGTCTGCGTGGTCCCGCAGCCAGGCAAAGAGGACTTCGCAGAAGGAGAGGAGCGCGCCAGCGACCCGCGCGTCGGAACCCTCCAGCTCGCCGTAGGGGACCAACTCGCTGTAGGACTCGGCGGGACCGCCCGGGAAGGCGTAGCCGAGGACGAGGCGGTCGAGTCCCCATTCCCAGGTGTGCAGGTCGTGGGGGGGTTGGCCGGCGGCGGCGCGTTCGCGAGCGTCGATGCCCCAGCGGATGCCTGCCTCGCGCACCCAGCAGGCGATGCGGGCGAGGTCGTCTTCGTCGAGGCCGAAGCGCTCGCGGACGGGAGCGAGGGCGAGGAGGTCGAGGACGCGGCTGGCGGTCCGTCGGCGGCCGGCGAGCTCCAGCGCGCCGAGGAGGGCCTGCGCTGCAGGGTCGCGCAGGGTGCAGGGGCGTCGGGCGATGCGGACGGGAAGGCGCTCGGCCTCCCGCGCCCTCGCCTGGAACACGGCCTCGACGAGGGGCGCGTAGCCCTCGACATCGGGGGTGAGGATGAGCACGTCGCTCGGCTGGAGGTCGTCGAGGGTCGAGAACAGTTCGAGGAGCTGGTCGTGGAGGACTTCGACCTGACGGCGGGGGCCGTGGCAGGAGTGGATGGAGAAGGAACGGTCGTCGGGACGTACGGGGAGAGGAGGGACGATGTCGTTCGCACCGCGGGGAAGGAGCTCGAGGACGTCGCGCTGCAGGCGGGCGAGAAGGCTCGTGGGGCGAGGAGGTCGCGAGCGGTCCGTGACCGCGAGGTCGGCGGCGCGGTGGAAGAGGACTTGCAGGGCGCGATCGAGCTGACCCGAGGAGACGAGGAGGGGATGGTCCTCTTCGAGCTCGATGGGGCCGCCGGGGAGGGCGCCGTCGGCGCGCGGGGTGCGAGCCCGCCACTCGGCGGTGCGCCGGGCCACGCGGTTCCATGCCTCGCGCGATGGGTGGACCCAGAGTAGGTGGATGTCGGCGCTCGCTGCGAGGTGGCCGAGCAGGCGCACTTGCGCGGGCGGGAGGCTCGAGATTCCGAAGAGCCAGAGTCGCCGCCAGGCGGCGGGGAGCGCTTCGGGGGGAGGGGGAGGGG
>RFHU01000322.1 GCA_003695705.1 Planctomycetota bacterium | reverse complement strand
TCGCTGCCGTCGGCTGCGCGCGGAGGTTCTTCGGCGGGACCCGGGGCGGCGTCCGCCGTGGCCGCGAGTTCCGTCGAGGGGGGCTCGGCCACGCCGGCGGCGGACTCGGAGTCCTCGGAGTCGCTCTCGGGTTCCTTGGCCAGGCGCTCCTGGGCACGCCGCCGCAGGCGCTCGAGGCGCGGCTTCAACTCGGTGTCCGGTTCGCGGGCCAGGATCTCGTCGACGATCTCCAGCGCCCGCCGGAGGGGTCCGTGGAGGTAGCAGTCGAGTGCTTGCTTGTAGGCAGCGGCGGAGTCGGGCGGGCCTGCTCGTTCCTCCTCCGCGGCACTGCCCTCCCCGCGGCCTTCGCCTTCTTCGCGCTCCTTCGCGGCCGAAGCAGCGTCCGACGCGGAGGAGGAGGACCCCTGCAGAGAGGCTTCGCCCTCCGACCCCTCGGCTACGGCCGCCGCACGTTCGCCGGCCTCGTGCGCTTCGGGTGTCGAGGCGCTTTCGGCGGCGTTCGGTTCCTCCTGGCTCATCTGCGTTCCACGCGTCCTGGGGGTGGAGTGGGCGTCTTGCGGGCGCCGCTAAGCCTCGAAGCTGGACCAGTATAACCAGGCCCTCGCGGCGAGGCGAACCCTGCTCTCGCCGGGGCCCGTGGCTGTCCGCTGTCTACCCCTCCTGGACGGTTCGGCTACGCAACCTCCGCCTGCGAGCCGGCACGTCGCGTGCACAGGTGGCTTCCCGAAGGAAGGGAGGACCCCCATGCGTAGGCTGCAGGAGGCCGCGCTCGCCGCGGCGGTCGTGGCCGCTTGCGCCGGACTCTGGGTGCTGAAGCCCGGCGCTCGCCGCGAGGTGCGCAGCGTTTCGCCGCGTGGCCGGAACATGCCCGACGCGAGCGCGGGAGCGGGGCCTTCGGGTCGTCGAGTGGCAAAGGCGACGGAGGCTTCGGGGCTGCGCGGCGGGCGGGTTCGGACCGTTCCCGCGGCGTTCGCGAGCGAGGAGGCCGAGCGCACCCGCCTGCGCGCACAGCTCCTCGCGCTGGCGGCCGCGCAGCGCGCAGGAGACGAAGCTCGGGCAGAGCGCCTGCTCGCAGCCTTTCGCGGCATGGAGGCCCAGGAAGCGGAGCGGTTGGTCGAGTTGCTCGCCGCGTTCGAGGACTCGGGGAGCATCGAGTTGGCGATTCGCCTGGTGCGCGCACTACTCCCCGCCTGGCGTGCGCGCTACGGGGAGCGGCCGGCGGCTTTGCTGGTCGGACCGCTCGTCGAGGCGGGGCTACGGAAGGAAGGGGGCGACGACGTGTGCCGGGAGGCCCTCGGCCTTCTCGCCGACAGCGACACGCAGGCCTTCGAACAGCGGGCTCTGCGAGTTGCTCGTCGACGGGACGCAGGGTGGGGCCTCGTGCAGGGCCTGGTTGCCAACCTGGAGCGCTTGCGGCCCGAAACCGCGACCGCCGTCCTCGTCTCCTTGGCAAGCGCCCAACTCGCCAGCGCCTTGTCCGCAGGGCGCCCCGAGGGCACGGACGCGACCCGCCGCCGCGAGCTGGCGTTGGCCGCAGCCGGTTCCGTCCTTCGTCCGCTCGATCGCCCGGCTCTGCTCGGGTTGCTCACGGACCCGTCGTTGGACGTCGAAGGGAGGAGCTTCCTGGCTGCGGTGGCCTCGGCGGAAGGGAGGCTGAGGCGCCTGGACTCCGATCCCGGGCTGGTCGCCTTGGCGGGCGAGTTGAAGGCCGGAGTGCTCGGCCATACCGAAGCCCCCACGGCGGAGGCTTCCGGGGCAGACCTGACGCCGAGCGGACCCCCGCCGGCCTCGGAGTTGCGCCTGCGTGCGCTGGCGGGACTGCCGCCGGAGCTCGCGTCCCGAGCGCTGGCCGACGTCGTGGCCTCCGGTGTGTCGCCGGAAGTCCTGCACCTTTCCGCGGGCTTGCTGGGGGCCTTGCCCGGGGGAGACGCCGCGGAGTCAGCGCTCGCTCGAGCGCGCAGGAGGTCCACCGCCCCCCTCGGACGAGTCGAACTCGCGGCGGCGGTCCTTCGAATGGACGGCGCCCCGGCGGCAGCTCGGCGCGAGGCCCTTTCGCTCCTGGAGACGGAGCGCCGGTTCGGCTCCGAGGAGGTGCGTCAGCGAGTGCAGGCCCTCTTGGCGCTGGCCGGCGCGAGCGAGTTTGTCCATGCGCCCCCCGGTCGCTGAGCCCAGCGGGGCGGTGTCGGCGCCGGAGCCGGGCCCACGGCCCTGGAGGGCGAACGCTCCTGCGGAGCGGCCTCTGGGCGCGCGGAGCGCTGTCGTTGCGGCGTTGGCCTCTGCGCTTCTCTTGGCCCGTGCGCTTCCCGAGACCGACGCTGGGTTTGCGGTCTTCGGGGTTGCGCTTTTCCTGGTCTCCCTGCGCGGCCAGCGCCCGCGCCGAGCATTCTTCTTGGCCGCCTTGCAGGCGGGGGGTCTCGGCATGCTCTTGTTCGAGGACCTGGCCCTGGCGGCGCGCGATTCCCTTGGCTGGCCCTGGCCGGCCAGCGGTGCTCTCGTGTTTGCTGCGCTGCTGCTGTATTCGCTCCCGCGGGCGGCGGTTGCTCCGCAACTTGCCCGCCTGCTCGTGTGCCGAGGGGTTCACGGCCCGTTGGTCGGTTCTGCTCTCTGCGTCTTGGCCGAGCGAGCGACTCGCCTGGGCTGCGGGGGCATGGCGGTGGGCGAACTCGGCTCGCTGGCGCCCGCTGGCGGCATGGCGGGAGAGGTCGCGCTGTTCTGCGCTGCCTGGGCAGCGTCGGGGGTGTTGCGCCGGTCCCGGCGGGCTGGCGCCGTGGCGTCCGCGCTGGCCTGCAGCCTGGTGTTCGCGGCCGTTGCCCAGGGGAGTCGGGCTCGTGCTCCGCGGTTCGAGTGCGGGTCGGCCTCGGTTCTCCTGCTTCCGGGCCCTGCTTGGGGCCTTTCGGGCGACGAAGAACCCATCGTCGAGGCGATCCTCGAGCTCTCCCTCGCGCGCAGCCGCGCGCTTTTGCGCGGGAGCGAGCGACTCGTCGACTTGGTCGTTTGGCCGGAAGGGATCTCGGCCCTCGACCTCTGCCGGCGTCCCTCCTTGCGCTGCCGTCTCGCGAGAGGGCTCCGGGTGGAGCGGAACCGGCCCTGCCTGCTCCTTGGCGAGTGCCATCGTGGGCCGGGCGGAGAGCTGCAGAACGCGGCGCTGCTCCTCGACGGCGAAGGACGTGTCGTTGGCCGCTACCTGCGCGAGCGCCTCCTCCCCTTTGGAGAGCGGACGCCGGAGCTTTGCGCATGGCTCGTCGGGCGCGGTGAGGACGAATTCGTGCCCGGGCCCTCGGGACAGCCCCTCCTCCGGCTGCCGACGGCCTGCGGCCGGTCGCTGCGTCTTCGGATTCGCTTGTGCGCGGAAGCTTTGTTGCCGGAGCGATACAACGGACCAAAGCCGGATCTCGACGTGGTGCTCGCCAGCGATGCCATGTTCCCTCCGGAATCCCCACTGGCGAAGCTCGTGGAGGCGGACACCGCGGCTCGGTCCCGCGCAGGGGGAGTCCCCCTGGTGCGCGTCGCGCGCGGTGGAGGCGCGCTCCTGGCCTCCGGCGAAGCGATCCGGCGCGCCGCGGGTCCCCTCCTGCTTCGTCTCTCGTGGGGCGCGGATGGGCCGCAGACTGTCGTGTCGGACTTGGCAGGCGCGGAGCCCAACGCAGCGGACTGCGGGGGTTGGATCGGCACTGTCTTCGCGGGGGGGAAGCCCGGAAACGCAACGACTCCCACGGAAGGAAGCTCCCAATGAGAAGGATCGAAGCACGACGGCGCAACCCTCGGATCTCGCCTGCGCGGGCGTGTCTCTGCGCGGCCCTGACCGCTCTCTGGAGCGGGCCCGCCTTGGCGGGCGGCAAGGCGCCTCAGACGAAGCCGCTGAGTGTGGACGTGACCGTCCTCGTTCGACCGGGGCCGCTGCACGAGGCGAGGCGCCACGGACGGGGTCTGATCCCCGCGGCCGGCATCGAGGTGGGCGTGTTCCAGGACCGCACGGTCCTCGGGGTGGCGAAGATCATCGCCCGCGCGGTGACCGACGCACGCGGGCGGGTCCGCTTCACCGCCCGAGTGAAGAAGGGCTTCCCCATCTCACTGCGGCTGAGGACCGAGTCCGCGCTGGCCCGGGTCGCACCCCCTCCGCTGCTCCTCAAGGCCCACACCAGGGTGCTCTCCTACCCCGCTGGGGAGGTCTCCGGCAAGAAACTGAAGCGGACGCTGCGGTTCTCCAACTACGACCGCGACGTCTTCGTGCGGGCCATGGCCGTCCAGGACACCGCCCACCGAGTGGGCGCCTTCGCGCGCCGCGTCTTCGGCGACGTCCTGCCTCGCTACAACAAAGTCACCTATTCGTTCCCCGGTTTGCTCGGCACGAGCAGCTACGCACCCTTCTCGAACCGAGTGGTCATCAAGGACAAGCCATACCATAGGGACCAGGAAGTCGTCGCCCACGAGACCTTTCACACCTTCTGGTACCTCGGACGGGGCAAGAACTTCGAGTACTACCTGCCCCTAAAGCACCGCCTGGACGAGCGCGCGGGCAATCCGAGCCTGGCGGCCTCGGAGGGCTGGGCCTCCGCCATGGCCCTGTTCGCGCTCCGAGACGCGTCGCGTTCGCTCGGTCTCCCGCCGCCTCGCGATCTCGGACGCGGCTTGGTGGGTGAGACCCATCCCGCGGCCTACGGCTTCGGGAACATTGCCCTCGCGACGTGGCGCTCCTGGGGAGAGGACGGCGAAGCCAACGTGCTTTGCGCGTTCGTGGACCTCGTCGATCGCGACGCAGACCGAGGCGCAGTCGACCCTCGCTACACCGACCGGTCCAACGGCGGCAAGGTGCCGAGCGGAGCCAAGGCCCTCCGCGCGCTGTTCGCCACGGTCAAGGCGAGTCGGGGTAGGCACCCGAGTCTGATCGGCTTCTGGCGCCAACGGCTCGGCAAGCTCTACGGCCGGGCCGGGCTGGAGACCCTCCTGGCCAACGGGGTGGATCCACGGCGGTGAGCCTCGCTCGGACTCGTGGTCGCTGGGCGCCGCGCGCGGGCGCTCAGCGACCTCCGCTCGCCGGGCGCGATCCCGGCCCCGACGAGGACGCGCCCGACGGACCCGAGCCCCGCGACCTGCCCGGGCTCCCCCGCTCGTCTTCCTTGATCTTCAGCGAGCGCAGGCAGGCGCGGAACAGGTTCTCGTGCTTCGAGTAGTCCTTTTCGTGCGCGTAGGCGGTGAAGAAGTAGGTGTACTTGCGTCGGAAGTGCACCTTGCGCAAGGCCATCACCGGGCGGTCGAAGCGGGTCGTCTGAGTCACGATCTCCTGGTCGAAGCCGTTGGCTCGCGTGCGCGGGCGCTTTCGTTCGCGCACCTCGAAGCTGCCATCCGGTCCGGCGGCCCGGGCGATCTCGGCTTCGATCCAGTTCATTTGGTCTTCGGTCTGCCCGATGGCGGCTTTGGTCGTGAAGACGTGGATTCGGGGGTGGAAACCGTCGGTTCCAGGGGTGCGCGAGGTGAAGATCGTGATCCCGTGCTCCGCGTCGATGGTGACGTCCCACTCCTCGGGGCTTTGGATCTTGTAGGTGCCCGCTTCCACCGGAATGGTGCTGAGTTGAGCGCGCGAGAGGAACTCGTTGGGGTCGAACCAGTCCTCGACGGGCGTCTCGTCGCGTGCTTGCTTGCGAAGCTTCCACTTCTCGTAGAGCGGGCGCCATTTCTCGTCGATGTATTCTTCGCCGTGCTGTTCCCAATACTCGTCGGTCGGCTCGTCCGCCTTGGCGTCGAACCAGCGCACGCGGAAGCGGGGAATGCTCATTTCGCCACGCTCGGTCTGCTCCTTGTAGGGCCAGCGGAGGACGAGCGTCGTCTTGGTGATCTCGTCCTCGCGGAGCCGACCGACGATGACCTCTCCGTTCTTGAGGACCACCACGCCTGCCTCTGCGGGGCGGGGGGCGAAGGGGCCGGCCACCACGAGGCCGACGAGGGCAGCCAAGGGCCAGAGCGTTCGAGGGCGAGGGAGGCGGGTCATTGTCCTGCTCCTTCCGCGGTTCCGGGCGCGGAGGGCCCATCGCTTGCCGAGTTCGCTCCCGCAGCGTCGTCGCCGCCTGCAGGGGAAGGGGAGGAGCCGGGCCTCGGGGACGCCCCCTTGGGTGGGGCGAGGTCGGCCTCGGTGATCCCGAAGGCCTTCATCTCGCTCAAGCGGACCTTCTCCAGCATTTTTCGCTTGAGAACGACCTCGGGCGGGTCCACCTTGATCTCCTCCACGGGGGTCTCCTGCTCGAGTTCGACCCCGAGGTAGGGAGCGAGCTGCGGGTACCGCTCGGCGATGGGCTCACGGAAGAGCCACACGGCGCCCCCCGCGAGGAGGAGCAGGGCGACGAGGATCGGCCACATGCGCAGGCCGCCGCCGCTCGGCGTCAGCTTGCGCGGGACGGGCTTGACCTCCTGATCGGGCGGGAGGATCCGCTTGGTCGTGATGCGGCGAATGATGCTCTCGGCGTCTTGCTGCGAAATGGTCTTCGGCGCGTCGTCGTCGTACTGCGTCTCCGGCTCCGCGGTCCGCGTGGCGACGTCGGTGGCGTGGGGGTCGTAGTCCTCGTGCCCCATGCTGTCGAAGTAGGAAGGGTCCGAGTCCGCAGCGGCTGCGTCGTCGTAGCCTTCGTAGTCGCCGTAGTCGTCGCTGGGAGGGAGCGCGTAGGGGTCTTCGTAGGTCGTCTCGGCGTAGGGGTCCGCGTAGGGGTCCGCGTAGGACTCCTCGCCACTGTCCATGAAGTCCCGCGCCGTGTAGGCCGCGTCCTCGGCGGCGGGCAGAGCAGGGAGTTCTTCCTCGCCGGTGGCGCCGCCGAGCAGCCCCGCGACCTCCCCGTCGCCCTCCGACTCTTGGCCGTAGGGGTCCTCCACCGCGTAGGGGTCCTCGCCCGTCGCTCCGCCCAGGTAGCCGACAGGTTCGTCTTCGCTCATTCGGAAGCCTCTTCCCTGGCGCTCGTTCGCGGCGCCCTCTTCGCTCTTCGTCCGTGACCGCCTCGAGGCGACGCGCAGGGGGTGCGGGCGCCGAAGCCTGGCGCGATCGAGTGCGCATCGTAGGAAGCCGAGGAGTGGGTCGCAAGGGGAGCAGGGGGGGCGGGTTCCGTGTAAGCCGCGCCTGCGCAGCAGGTTGCGTGGTTTTTCCTTGAAAGCCCCAGGGTTCCCACTATGTTCTCGCCCGTTGCGCGCTGAAAGGGGGGGTAGAGCCTATGCAGTGCGAATCGTGCGGACAGGAAATGAATTTCCTCTACGACGTCTCCGAGCGAGAAACGCTCTTCGTGCTCTGGGAGTGCGAGTGCGGTCACAAATTGCTCGAGCGCCGTCCCCTTCTCGCCGAGAAGGTGGCCGCGGTGGCCGGCGACCAGGCCACGACCTGAGGCTTGGTCTTCCCGTCTGTCCTGCCGCCCGGTCGCAGCGCGGCCGGGCGGTGTCGTGTACGGCTCCACCGGCGCCACCTTTCGCCTGCCCACCGACACTACGGACTGCTCGCCAAGAGTGTTACAAGCACCACGCGCTTGCGCCTCGCCTCCCGCAGTCCCCGGGCGCGAGCGGCTGAACCAGCTGCTCGCGGGGCGCGTCCTCTTGGGGTGACCGCCATGCTGCTGCGACCTCGTCTTCGCCGGTTTCCCGCGCTCTTCGTGGGCTGCGCGCTGTGGAGCGTGGGCTGCGCCGTGTCGCCCCCCGCGGAGGGGCCTGCGGCCGAGAAGCCGCAGACGCCCCTCGAGCGCGCCGAGGCCGCGCTGCGCGCCGAAGACCTTGCGCGTGCGCGGGACGCGCTCCGCGAGCATCTCGATGGCTCTCCCGACGACGCCAAGTCTCGCTATCTGCTCGCCAAGACCCTCGCCGGCCTCGGCGAGCTCCGCGCCGCGCGGCGGGAGGTCCGGCGCTCCCTGGCGGACGATCCCGAGTCCCCGCTCGCCTGGGACCTGCTCGGCTCCCTCGAGGAGCGCCTCGGGGAGCATCACGCCGCCATCGAGGCCTACCGCGAGGTTCAGCAGCGCAGCACCTCCCTCTCGCCGACCCTGGCCATCGCCCGCTGCCAGCTCTATCTAGGGCGACCGGAGGCTGCCCTGGTGACCCTGCGCGCCCTGCGCGGCGGCAAGGTGGAGAGCCCCTGGACCGAGTACTTCACCTACGAGGCGCTGCGGCGGCTCGACCGCGCCGACGACGCGGAGATCGCCGCTCGGGCCTATCTCGAACGCGCGGCGGGCCGGCCCGAGCACGCCGCGACCGTGGGCCCCGTGCGGCGCTGGCTTGAGTCCCATCGTGCCTCCCTCCCGGCTCCTGCGCGCCAGGCCATGGTCGACGCCGTGCGGGCCGCTTGCCGCCTGCGCCTCCCGGGTTCCGAGTCCCCCGAGGACACGGTGCTCGTCCGCGCGCCCGAGCGCCTCTACGCGTTCGACGACCGGCCCGTCTTCCTCACCCTCTACGCCCGCGGGCGGCGCTTCTTCGGCCGCGGGCGAGGGAAGTCGCTGGCGGCGGCGCTCAAGGGGGCCTTGGAG
>RFHU01000321.1 GCA_003695705.1 Planctomycetota bacterium | reverse complement strand
TGCCCACGCCGCCCCCGCCGCGGATGCCCACGGGCGGCGGCGGATGGGGACCGGCAGGGATCGGGTGGCGCCCCTTCGAGGGCCCGGCCTACGACGCCGGCTCGCGATTCCGTCGTATGGGGGCGGGCAACTGGACGAGCATCGACGAGTCCCCGATGTTTGGACGCACCAACGCGCCGAAGCCGGCGCCGAAGCAGACCGGAGGCTGACTCATGGGCGGTACGCAGACGAGCATCAACTGGGCCCCGTACAAGGCGCCCTTCGTCGGCCAGTTCTTCGAGAACCCGCAAGAGGCCGCCATGCGGCGCCACATGATCGAGGGTGCGCAGTCCCTTTCGGCCTACCGGCCGGTTCAGTACCAGGCCCGCATGAACGCGCTTCAGCAGGCGATGTCCCTGTTCAATCCGGTCAACAACGCCCTCGGGCAGATGTACGGGCCGGGCGCGATGATGAACATGGGGCAGGCCGCACAGTCGCCGCTCGACCCGCGGGCGTTCGAGATCGGGCAGCCGCGCCCGTGGAAGGACCAGTCCAAGGAGGAGCGTCGCGGGCAGTATTGGGGCTACGCCCTCGGAACGTCGATGACCGGCGACCCGCTCATCGGCGGCGGGATCGGGCAGGGGATCGGTGGTTGGGCTGGCAAACAGAAACACAAGGACAAGAATGGAGGCTGACATGTCCGGCGCAGCACAAGCCGCAGCACAGGCGTTCACCCGAGCAAACACTCCGATGCCGCGGGTCCAGATCCAGCGGCCGCAGCAGGTCGCCTCCCTTCAGGGTGTCCCCATGCTACCGGCCGGCGGGCCGGCGCAGCTTGCGACGCTCTCGTCCAACCCCCTCGAAGCCATGCTCGATCAGGCCATCGTGGAGGGGAGGCAAGCCGTCGACACCATGAATCAGCAGCTCCAGGGGCAGGGAGCCCAGGGAGAGGTCGGAGGGGACCCGTTGTTGCAGATCTTCCTCGACTCGCTCTCCGAGGTCCCGCAGATGGGCCAAGCGGCCCTCAACGCCCAGAAGGGGATCCCACCAGCCGGCGCCGATCTCGGGATCGATCCCGAGACCATGGCGCTCATCCAGGAGGCCGCGCAGCGGAGGTAAGCCATGGGCTTCATGTCCACCACCAGCGCCCCACAGGGCGGATTCCAAGCGCCCCCGGACGTGTCCAACCTCCAGGGGCCGTCCACCACGGCGAGCAACGCTTGGTCGTCCGACCCGTACGCAGGGGCACGCTTCGGCGGCGCACCGGCCATGGGGCCGATCCAGACGCACGGATGGGACCAGACCTCCAAGGGCGAGGGGGAGCAGTACTTCGGCCTTAACCAGGCCCGATGGATGGCGCCCGGCACCGGGGCACAGTGGTGGCACTCCCAAGGCGAGAAGTTCAACGAGCCGACCAAGGTCGAGAAGTTCTACGAGAACCGCTATAACGCGTTCCAGCAGCCGACCAACGCCCAGCAGTTCTTCGACGCCTTCCGGCAGCAAGACCCCGGCCTCGGGGCCTACTACGAGCGGGCGAAGGAGCGCCAGGCGGCCGACATCAACCAGCAGATGGCGGCCCGCGGCGGCTTCGGGTCGAGCGCCGCAGTCGACCACCTGTCGCAAGCCCTCACGGATCTCGAGGCCCAGCGGGCGAACCGCGAGGCCGACTACATGCTTCAGCAGCAGGCCCTCGGCGCCCAGCTCGCCAACCAGGCGGATCTCCGCAACCAGGCCCTCCTCGGCCTCGGGGCGCAGGTAGCGGGGCAGGCGAGCAACACCGCCCTCAACCGGCTCGGGCAGGCCGGGCAGCTTGCCCTCGGGGTAGACGCTGCGGACCTCGCCCGCCTCAACGCCGGCATGAACGCCGCCACGAACGCGCAGCAGCTCCGACGGCAGCGGGCGAGGGACTACATCTCCGACCTGTTCAACCCGGCAGCCTTCCTGTCCAACATGCAGCTTGGCGCGATGAACGCTGCGCTGTCCAACGACCAGGAACTCCTCGCAAGCGTCATCGAGGGGATGCTCGGGCAGCAGCGCGAGACGGTCAACCAGGACTACCAGAACCAGGCCGCCCACCGTGGAGACCTCGGGATCATCCTCGACATGGTCGGCTCGATCATGGGTGGCGGCGGCAAAGCGGCCGCGGCGAAAGGGGCAGGGTGATGACCGTCGTGCACTGGGGCACCTTCGTCCAGCCGGCAAGGTCGGCCCTTGCAGGGCACGGGTACGCCTTGCAGGGCGTCGCCGGGTTGGCACGTGGCCTCGTGCAGCGCAGGGAGAACGAACGCGCCGACCGGCTCGCCCAGGCCCAGGCCGAACACCTCAAGGCCCTCGACGAACAGGCCGCCGCCAACGCCCAGGCCCGGCAGCAGGCCGTGCAGTCCGCCGCGGAGATCGACCGCGCGAAGATCGAACAGGCCGAGCGTGCACGGCGGCAGAAGCTCGCCTCGGACTACCTCGAACGCTACGTCGGGGCAGCAAGCTCCGGCCGGGACGCCGAGGCCGCGATCTACAAGCAGGAATACGAGCGGCTGGCCGGCCGGCCCCTCGTCGTGGACGGCCGCCCGCAGCCGTATCAGCGCGCCCCTGCCCCGCGCCGGCTCGCCGCCGACGTGCCCCCGGACGACCCGCGAGGGTACGTTGGACCCACCAACGTCACGCCCCAGCGAGGAGACGGCGACATCGCGGCCGACCTCGCCGTCGCCACCATCGACCCGTGGGAGGCCCAGCGGCGGAAGTTCGCAGAGAACGTGGCAGGCGTCTTCGAGACCGCCACGCAGGGGGAGACCGTTTCTCCTCAGCTCACCCAGCAGCTCCAGACCATGGCGCCGCAGGTCCTTGAGGCGTTCGGCGGCGACCGGGAGAAGGCCATGGACTGGCTCCAGAAGTGGTGGAAGGGCAAGATCGGCCTGCTCCGCAAGCGGCGAGCCCTCGCCAAGACGGCGGCCGGGATCCGTCCTGCGCCTGCCGCGTCGGCCACCGATGCGGCCATCGCCGCCGGGCTCGACCCCAAGCAGACCCTCCAGCACCGCAAGTTCGCCAGGCAGCAGGCGCTCGACATCCTCAACAAGTACGACGTCGCCGAGAACCGAAAGTCCATCGAGAACCTCGCCCAGCAGATCAAGGTCTTCCAGAAGCGCGGCCCCGACTGGGCGGCGGCCCAGAAGCAAGCGATCAAGCAGATGATCGCGTCCGTCGAGTCCGGCCGCGTGTCGGACAAGGACTTTCGGATCATGGCGGCAGGCGACGGTCTGTGGGCGCAACTGCGCGACTTCTGGGCGCAACACGGCAACGTCGACGAGTTCCTCGACCAACTCGACCCGAAGCAGCTTGAGCGCCTCGAACGCGCCGCGCGGCAGTCGTTTTCGGTTCGCCTCCGGCAGTACCGCGACGCCTACGAGGAGGCGAAAACGCACCTTGAGGAACTTCGGCAGCGGCAGAAGGAACTGGCGAGCGTTGGCACGCCGGAGGCGAAGAAGCGGGCCGCGCTGATCGGCGAGGAGGTCCGGCAGATCGAGGCAATGATCCGGTCCCGGTTCCCCGATGGGTTGATCAAGGGGAAGGGGGCGAAGAGGGCCCCGGCGCCCAAGGAGAAGTCCGCGCCGGCATCCAACCCGTTGACGGAGGGGCTTTAGGTGGGAGCACCCCTCGAACAGATCCGCGCGAAGGCCGAGACGCTCAAGCAGCGGCTCGCCGACCCGTCGATCCGTGCCACGCCGGAGCAGCGGCAGGAGGCCGAGGCGCTACTTGCGCAGTGGGAGGAGCAACTGCACCCCGAGGCGCCCATGTCGACGATGCCCGGCGCCGAGGAGCCCGCCACCATCGCCTACCCCGAGGC
>RFHU01000027.1 GCA_003695705.1 Planctomycetota bacterium | reverse complement strand
TGCGGGCGGGGGGCGGGACGGGTTTCTCGGAAGGTGCCGCTGCCGCGCCGCGCGCCTCGAGCCTCGCTTCGCGGCCGTGCGTTTCCCCGGGGAGAGCGGGCGCGTTGCCCGGGCTGCGCCCTGCGGGGAACGGTCAGTCCGATGGGGTTGCTAGGGAGAGGCCCATGGGCACGCTGTCGCCGTAGAAGGCCTGCTGCGTGCGGAACTCGGTGCGCACCACCTCGCGCAGCGGGCGGAGGGTCCGGGGTCCGGCCCCGAGGTGCTCGAGCCGGGCCAGGGTCTCCGCGCGGAGCTCCTCGGGGACGTCGCGGGCGCGGTCCCCCGTCTTGCGCGCGAGCTGGACGTAAGCGAATTCCGCTTCGGGACCGAGGGCGCCGAGGTCGAGGAGTCGCCGCAGCCAGCGCGCTGCGACCTCGGCCGAGACCAGCCGATCGAGCGGGCCGAACAGGGGGGCGCGCCCCCCCAGGCGCCCGAGCGCCCAGGGGCCCCAGCGTGGGGGGGCTTCGCCCCGCTCCAGCAGCTCGAGCAGGCGCTCGCCCAGGCGTCGCTTCCGCTTGGCCGAGAGGTGCTCGAGGCTGCCGGCGAGCCGCCAGTATTCGGCGAGCTCTTGCCGGCTGGCGCCGCGCTTCTGGCCGAGCAGGTGCTTCTCGTAGGGTGCGAAGAGGATCTCCTGCTGACCGCGGTTGAGCCCGCCAGCGATCCGGCGGAAGGCCACCACCCACTCGAGGCGCACGGCGCTGGCTTTGCGGTGCTCCTGACCGCCGAGTTGTACTTTCCAGAGCTGCTTGACCCGGTGGGGGTCGAGCGCCGTGCCAAAGCCCGGGCGCAGGCTCCAGCCCGCCAGGTTCAGCCAGCGGGCCTCGTGGTGAGGGGAGCGCTTGCGCGCGTCGGCGAGGGTCAAGAGTTCGTCGCAGAGGGCGCGCAGGACCGGGACCGGCCAGCCTTCGCGGGCGACTTCGAGGACCTCTTCGAGGCGGCGACCGAGGCGCTCGAGCGGTCGCTGTCCCTGGGCTGCGCTCGAAGCGAATGCCTCTCGCAAGACCGCGCGTGCTTCGTCCACCCGTTCGGGACTCACCACCAGCGCGCCGGCGGGGCCTTGCTCCGCCTCGGGCGCGTCTCCCTCGCCGCCGGGGCCCTCGGTCGTGTCGGGCTGCGCGGGTTCCGTGGAGGGCTGGCGCGCTCGGGTGTCCACCTCGAGGCGCCAGCGGATGCGCTCCTCCCCTTCGGCGGTCTGAACCCACATTTCGACGGTTCCCAACTCCGTCGTGCGAGCGACGAGCTCCACGGGGATCTCGCGGGCCTTGGCCCCGCGCCGGCGGCCGAGGCGCACGACGGTGTGAAGGGGCGCCAGCTGGTCGAAGCCCGGTTCCGTTAGGGAGACGAGCGCCCCCGCAGGATCCTTGCGCGCGGTCGCCGTGTGGAAGGGAAAGACCACGGGTCGGTTGGCCTGCAGGCGCAAGGGGTGCCGGTCGATGGTCACCACCTCACCTTCGGCGAGTCCGCGCGGGATCAAGCAGAGGGCCTGGCGTTCGGCGCGTCCTGCGCCGACTTCGAGGTAGTAGGAGCGGCCCACGCCGCCTTCGATCCGTGTCCCCTTGCCGCGGCGCACCAACCCGTAGTAGGCCGCGCCGCGTGCGACGGCGAGGTCGAGGTCGGCTCCCGCGAGTTCGCGAGGCCGTTCTTGCCAGCGGCCGATGGCGTCGAGGACCCTCTCTCGCAGGGCTTGGGTCTGGAACACGCCTCCGTTGAACAGCACGCGGTCGACGCGCCGCCGGCCTTCCTCGCCGTGGCGGGCGAGGAAGGCGCTAAGGTGGCGGGTGATGGCCGGGTCCGCCTCGAAGGGGAGGCCGAATTCGCTCAGGCCCGAGCGCCGGCCGGGGGGTGCGGTGTCCTCGCGGTCCACCAAGGGGAAGAAGCCCTCCAAGATGACCTCGGTTGCCTCCTCGCGGGCGATGTTCGCCCGCAGGGTTCCGCCGATCAACTTGCGCCCCCGCCGTTGCACGGCGACGGGAACCTCCGCGGCCTCGCCGGCGAGGAGTCGCTCCTTGGCGTCGCGGCACTCCTGAACCAGCGCGCTCCAGGTGGCGAGGTCGAGCTTGGCGCCCAGGCGGTCCTCGACCCGGCGCGCGAGGGTGAGGTCCATGTTGTCGCCGCCGAGGAGCAGGTGGTCGCCCACGGCCGTCCGTTCGAAGCCGAGGCCGTCTTTGGTCTCCCGGACTTCGATGAGCGAGAAGTCGGTGGTCCCGCCGCCGACGTCGCAGACGAGGATGGTTTCTCCCGCGCGCAGTTCGTCGCGCCAGGAGTCCTCGTGGGCTGCGATCCACGCGTAGAGGGCGGCCTGGGGTTCCTCGATGAGGAGAGCGTGCAGTCCGGCGCGGTCGATGGCCTCGAGGGTGAGTTCCCGCGCGACCTCGTCGAAGGAGGCGGGCACGGTGACCACGAGGTCCTGCTGGGCGAGGGCCCGCGACGGGTCCTCGCGGGCGACGGCCTGGTCCCAAGCCGAGCGCAGATGCTTGAGCAGCGCGGCCTGCACCTCCACGGGGGAGCGGCGTGGGAGCCCTTCGGGCGCCCCCCAGGGCAGGATGGCTGCCCGGCGATCCACCTCGGGGTGGCACAGCCAGGACTTGGCCGATGCGATCAGTCGCTCCGGTGTCTTGGCGCCGCGCTTGCGCGCCAGGACCCCGGCCACGTCGCCCTCGGCAACGGTCGAGTCCCAGGGGAGCGCGAGCTGCTCGGGGGAGAGCTCGTGGGCACCGGCGAGGTAGAGGGCCGAGGGCAAGGTCGCCCGCTCGGCCACGAGGCCGGGCTCTACGAGCTGGGGGATGGGAAAGGGGCGCACGGTGCGCGCCTTGCGCCCCGAGCGGCGGTCGACGTAGCTCAGGGCGGTGTTCGTGGTGCCTAGGTCGATCCCGACCACGTAGCGCGTGCGAGCCACCTTGCCGGTGGGAACGTCCTCCCGCCGGTAGGCCTCGGTGGTCGTGCGCCGGTTCACCACCTCGGGTTCACTCCCCTTCCTCGCGTACGTTCCACTCGAGCTTGAAGCGGCGTCCGTCCCGGGCGACGCAGTGGACCTCGAGGGTCCCGACTTCGGTCGCCGTGGCCTGCAGGGTCACGGGGATGACCGAGCCCGGGCGCAGGCCCTCGCCGGGGTCGAGGGTCACCTCGAGGGAGGAGAGTTCTTCGAGTTCTCCCTCCTCCCAGGAGTCGAGCAGGTCGCCGGGCTCGTCGTCCTTGCGGGTGGTCGAGCCGAAGAAGCGGAACTGGGCCGGGCGGCCGACGAGGAGGCTGAATTCGCGGTCGCCTACGTCGACGGTGCTGCCCTCCTCGAGCCCGAAGGGGGCGGCGCAGAGAGCTTTGACCGGGGCGGGCATGCCGGGGACGGCGGGCAGGCTGGACTCGATCCCTACGTAGTAGGTGCGTCCCAATCCGCCTCGGATGCGCACGCCGCGGCCGCGGCGGACGTTGCCGTAGTAGGCTGCACCCCGCGCGACGGCGAGGTCGAGGTCTTCGCCGGCGAGGACCTCGACGGGGTCGCGCTTGGCCTTCTTCAGCCAGGAGTCGATTACCTTGACCGCGGCGTCGCGCATGGGCTGTCCCTTGAACACGCCGCCGTTGAAGAGGAGCGCGCTCGGGTAGGCGAAGCCGTCCACGGTCCCGTCCTCGGCGTCTTGCGCGGCGAGGAAGGCGGCGACGTGGCGCGTGATCGCCGCGTCGGCGGCGAAGGGGAGACCGATCTCGGCCAGGCCCGCTCCGCCCCGCTGCGTGGGCCGGTCCTCGGCGCTGCAGGCAGGGAAGAAGCCCTGGAAGACGACCTTCTCGATGTCCTCACGGAGGAGCTCGGTCTTGAGGGTGCCGCCGATGAGCTTGCTCCCGCGCCCGAGGACCGACACCGGCGCCGAGGCTTTGTCCTTGGAGAGCAAGGTCTCCTTGGCCGCGCGGCAGGCGAGCCAGAGGGCGCGGGATTGCCAGGCGTTGAGCTTCTTGCCCTTTTCGCCCAGGCGGGTGGCGACGACGTGCGCGAGGGCCAGGTCCATGTTGTCGCCGCCGAGGAGCAGGTGGTCGCCCACGGCCACGCGTTCGAGGACCAGGTTGCCCTCCGCCTCGCGCACCGCAATGAGCGTCAAGTCGGTGGTCCCGCCGCCCACGTCGAGGACGAGGACCAGGTCGCCCACGCTCAGGCGCTCGCGCCAGGTGTCGCCCTGCTGCTCGAGCCAGGCGTAGAAGGCTGCCTGCGGCTCCTCGAGGAGGGTGACCCGCTCGAGCCCTGCGGCGCGCGCTGCCTCGACCGTGAGTTCGCGCGCCGTCGGGTCGAAGCTGGCGGGGACGGTGAGGAAGACCTCCTGTTCGGCAAGGGCGTAGGCTGGTTCGTCCGCTGCCATTACGCTGTCCCAGGCGGCGCGGATGTAGCGCAGGAGGCGCGTCTGGGCTTCGAGGGGCGAGACCTTGGCAACCTCCTCGCCGTCGGCTTCCCAGGGAAGAACCGCCCCGCGCCGGTCGATTCCGGGGTGGCAGAGCCAGGACTTGGCCGAACTCACGAGGCGGTGCGGGACCTTGGCCCCTTGGTCGCGCGCCCAGGCTCCGACGATCGTCCCCTCGGGCGCCTCGAAGGGAAGCGCGGCGGCGGCTTCGGATACTTCGTGTTCGCCCGGTAGGTAGAGGAAGGAGGGGAGGAGGCGCTGGGCTTTGACGGTGCCCGCACGCACGAGCTGGGGGATCTCGAAGACCTCCACTTGCCCGTAGCCCTCGTCGCCTTCTTCGAGCTCGGCGTCGACGTAGGCCACCGCGCAGTTCGTCGTGCCCAGGTCGATCCCCACCACGTAGGGGCTGCCGGTCTTCTCCTCTTCGTTGCTCACGGCTCGACCTCCTGCGGGGCGCAGCGCGGCGTCGGGATCACAGCTCGACCTCGGCGGGGGCGAGGACCCGGGGGTCGACCGTCTCGGGGACGGGCACGTCGATCCGGGTCACACGCCAGCCGCGGTGCATGAGCGTTCCGCGGAAGGGCGGATCGCCCTTGACGGCGCCGCTCAGTTGAATGGCGACGGGGTCGAAGCCGGCGGGGACCTCCACGCTGGCTTCCTCCTCTCCGTCGAGCACCGGTTCGAGCTCGAAGCCTTCGGCGAGGACTTTTGCGCACCCCTTGTGAATCGCCCGCACGGCCGCGCCCACCTGCTCGTCGTCGTAGTCGTCGATGTCCTCGCGCAGGAAGTCCACCAGGCGCCCTTCGCGCTGTAGCCAGGCCAGCAGCGCCAGCGCACCCGCGTCGCGAGCCTCCTTCAGCTTGTCCCGGGCCTCCTCCGCCTCGGCCCGAAGCTCCCCCAGGCGCTTCTCCGTCTCGGCTCGGCTGCGCTGGGCTTCGCTCAGGCGAGCTTCGAGCTCTGCGGCACGCGCCGCCTTCTCCTCCGCTGCGGCGAGGGCCTCGCGCGCCGCGGCGAGCTCCTCCTGGGCCGCCGCGAGGGCCTTGGACTTTTCCTCCACTTCGGCGCGCAGGCGCTCGGCCTCGGCGCGGGCCTCGTCGCGCTCGCGCGCGAGGCGTTGGCGCTCCTCCTCCACTTCGCCCGGGAGCGCCCGCGCGGGAACGCGACCGCTGAAGAGGAGGGCGAAGAAGCACTGAATGGCGAGGATCAGGCGCATGGCGCGTCCTCCTGCGTCGTGGGCCGCGCAGTCTACCAGCCCGCTCCGAAAGGGCGGGGGGTCAGGGCGAGGCGGCGCCCCGGGCCCGCTCGGTGCGGTAGCCCTCCAGCCAGCGTCGCTCGCGGGCGGTGAGTCGGTCGGAGTCGATGAGCCGTTCGTCGAGGGCCGCAAAGGTGAGGGGGACCACGTCGAGGTATCCCGGCGCGCCTTCGGCGGGAACGACGGTGCACAAGTTTTCGATGCGCACGCCGCCTTGGCCGGGGAGGTAGAGGCCGGGCTCGATGCTGAACACGTGGCCGACTTCGAGCGCGTCGCTCCCGCGTGTGGAGATGCGCGGCGGCGCCTCGTGGACGTTGATCCCCACTCCGTGCCCGGTTCCGTGGCGGAAGTCGAGGCCCTCGGCCCAGAGGGGCGCACGGACGAGGGCGTCGAGCTGAACTCCCGTCGCTCCCTCGGGGAGGCGAGCCGACATGCCGGCGATGGCGGCCTTGAGGACGAGGGTGAACATGCGCCGTTGCTCGGGGCGGGCGCTGGGAATGCGCGCGGGGGACCCGGCGAGGAAGGTGCGGGTGAGGTCGGTGGCGTAGCCCTCGGCGTAGTAGGCGCCCGTGTCGAGGAGGACGAGCTCGTCTGGTTCGAGGAAGCGCTCGGGGTCGGGCGTGGAGTAGTGAATGATCGCTCCATGCTCGCCCGCGGCGGCGATGACCCGGAAGCTGAGCCCCGTGGCTCCCGAGGCGAGGAAGCGCCGCTCGACTTCGTTGGCGAGGTCGAGCTCACTGACCCGCTCGCCCGCGTCGAGTCGCTCGTGCACCCAGGCGACGACCCCGTCGACGACCGCGTCGGCCGCGCGAAAGGCGCGGCGCATGGCCTCGAGTTCGGCGGGGGTCTTCTTGGCCTTCATGGGCGCCAGTGGGCTGGGCATGGGGACGGCCTCGGCGCCGGCCGCCGCGATGGCGTCGCGCACGGCGCAGGTCGTGTCCGCGGGGTCGAAGCCCACCCGGCCGGCGAGCCCCTCGGCCCAGTCTTTCGGCCCCGTCCACTCGATGGCGTCGGCGCGGGCTTCGCGGGCTTCGGGCGCGAGGCGTTCGGGGTCGACGGCGAGGAGGACCCGCTCCCGCGTCAGTATCCCGAGGCCGCGGAAGGTGGCCTGGTAGGGGAAGTCGTCGCCGCGCAGGTTGGTCAGGTAGGCGAGCGCGTCCAGGGGGACGACCGCGTAGGCGTCCACCTCGGCGGCTTCGAGGGCGCCCCGCGCCAAGGCGACTTTCTCGGCCACGCTTCGCCCCACGGAGGCCTCGTCGACCGGGCGCAAGGGGAGCGCACGCTCCTTCACGGGGCCTCGGGCGAGTTCCACGAGGGAGGGCAAGGTGGGCACGAGTTCGACGCCGGCCGCGGAGGCCGCGCGCTCGAGCGCCTCGAAGGCCTTGACCGAGGTTCGGTCGGGCTCGTAGCCGACGCGCCGTACCCCTCGCTCCGCGGCCGCGCGCATCAGGTCGGCGATGGCGGATCCGATGGACTTGCCGAGGGGCAAGTGCTCGGGGACGAAGGGAGTTCCTGCCAGCTCGTCGTCGGCCTGAAGGGTGTAGCGGCCGTCGACGGCCACCCAACCGCGCTCGAGGGTGAGGAAGGCGTCGCCGGCGCTGCCCGTGAAGCCCGTGAGCCATACGCGGGTGCTCTCGGCGGCGGGGACGTATTCGTTCAGGTAGCGGTCGGTCCCGCGCACGATGAGCCCGTCGAGGCGCTGCTCGCGCATGAGGGCGCGCACGGCGCGCACACGCTCGGTCACCACGCTGGCCTTGCTCACGGCGCTCTCCTCGTTCCTCGTCCCTCGTCGCCTCTGCCAAGGCGGCGTCTCTTGCGGCCCGAGCCTAAGGGGGAGCCCTCCCGCGAGCCAGCAGCGGCGCGCCCTTCGAAGGGGACCGCGCCCGGCGGCGGTTCTCGCCGAAAGGAGCGGGCGCGCTGCGGCGCAGTGCTCGGAAGACCTCGCGCGGGGCCGAAGCGCGAGCTCTCGTTCAGGAACCCTCCGCGCCCCGGCGGAGGCGGGCGACGTGTTCGAGGGCGCGTTGGTTCCCCTCGGCCGCCGCGCGCTCGATCCAGTGCCGTCCGGCCTCGGGATCGTAGGGCGCTCGTCCGTCGCAAAGGCGCAGGCCCAGGCGCAGCATGGCTTCGGCGTCGCCGGCCTCGGCCGCCCGGCGGTACCAGTCGAGGGCTTCTTGCGTGCGCGGAGTGCCGTGCAGCGTGCCCACGCCGACTTCGAGGCGCTCGGCAAGGTGCAGCATGGCCGCGGGGTCGCCGGCCTCGGCGGCGCGGCGCAGGCGACGGGTGGCGAGGTCCTCGAGGGGGTCTCCGCGCAGGAAGGCCAGCCCGCCCACCGCGAGCGCCAGCCCGAGCGCGCCGGCGACGAGGGCGCGCCGGCGGCCGCCGCGCGACGCCCACACGCCCCAGAGCCCCCCGGCGAGTCCGCCTGCCAGCGCCGCTTCGGCGGTCCAGATCCGCACTTCGGGGTCGGTCCACAAGGACCACAAGGCCTGGGCGGCGAGGATCCTGCCGGCCAGGGCGCCGAGGACCGCGCCGGCCGCTTGGGGCAGCGAGGCCCGACCCGCCGCGGCGAACCACAGGGCGAGGGCGGACAGGCCTGCGAGCGCGAACACCCAGGTCTCTTTGGGAAAGGGGCACCCGCCCAGGGGCAGGCAGGGCCAGTAGCGGCTCGTGGTCGGCCAGGCGCAGAGGAGGAGCAGCGCGGCGAGCGCCGGGACGCGCCGCGCGGCGAGGGCCGCGCACAGGCCCGTCGAGACGGCGAAGGCCGCTTCGCGCGAGCCCCAGCGGACGAGGAAGAAGAAGAGCAGGATCGCGAGCCCTCCGCCGAAGACGCGCAGCGCGTGCTCGCTTCGCTGCACCTTCCGCGCCACGACGAGGGAAGCGAGGGCCCCGAGGACGAGGAGGGAGTCCCCCGCCGCTCGCGCGAAGCCCACTTCCGGGCTCGCGAACCAGACCCCTTCGCGTACGACCCCGGTCCAGGCGAGGAACAGGCCGAGGGCGGTCAGCAGCGGGCCGTGTTCCTCGCGGAGCGCCTGCAGGCGCTCGCGGACGTGGGCGCACTGAGCGCGCAGGGAGGGCGGGGAGGCTTCGCGGTCGGTGCGCAGGCGCGCGAGCAGGGCGGCTCCCCAGGCGCGCGGTCGCCAGCGAACCGGCGGCGGGGAGGCCGGCGCCGGCTGCCCGAGGAGGGCGAGGCCGCGCGCGGCGAGGCGCTCGCTCAGGGAGAGGGCTCCGGGCGCGAGCAGGGCCGGGAGGAAGGAAGCCCACAAGAGGACGTCCAGCGCCGCGTAGTGCGAGTAGGAGAAGACAGGGGAGAAGGCGGAGGCAGGAGAAGCCAGGGCGCGGAGGGCGGAGGGAGCGAGGACGAGGCGCGGGTCGGAGTAGGCGAGCGCGTAGGCGGCGCCGCCCAGGGCCATGGCCAGGGAGGCCTCCCGGGGCGGAGCTCCGCGGCGGCGCGCGGCCACGAGCGGCGCGTAGACCGCGACGCCGTAGACCAGCCAGCGCTGGCCGGTCTCCCAAGGAAGCGTGGTCCGCAAGAGGTCCAGCGCGAGGGGGGCGGCGCGCAGGAGCGAGGCCGTGCGCGCCGCTTCTCCCCAGTAGGCGGCGAACCACAGGGCGACGAGGGTCAGGGCGGCGTGCGCGGCGAGGGCGCAAGGCCACCGCCCTCGGGCAACCGCCTCCTCGGCGAGGGCGAAGGCGGCCCCTCCCGCGAGGCCAAAGGCCGCGAAGGAGAGGAGCAGCGGGCCGGGGTCGTCCCAAGCCAGGGGGCGCCCGAGCAGCCCCCGCCAGAGGCTCTCGGGCGAGGCAAGCAGGCGCGCGCCGCCGAGGATCGCGAGTTGCACCGCGAGGAGCGCCAGCGCCCCCGAGAACAGGCGCGCGGCGAAGGGCAGGCGGGGCTCGGCGGGGTCGGCCTCGGGCACACCCGAGCGTAGCCGAGTTTCGGTTGCGACTGCCCGAGAGAGCTTCCCTCGGGCGCCGGGGCTTGCGGTTTCTGCCGCCCAGGAGTGCCTGTCCTCCGCGGCAGTGAGGGGCTACCATGACGCGGAGCCTTCTCGCCGGGGAGAAGGAGGAGGAGAAGGATCATGCAGAAGAGAACGGTCGCGGCTACGCTCGCCGTCGCCTGTGCGTCGAGCCTGGCCTGGGGAGCGCCCGGGGACCCCTACCGGCCCTCGGTCCGCTGGGCTTCGAGCTGGAAGGAGGCGGTGGAGGAGGCGACGGCGCGCAACGTGCCGATTTTCGTCACCTTCCACCAGGACGGGTGACCGCCTTGCTCCGCCATGGAGGAGGGCCTCTTCCATAACCCCGTCTTCGTCAACTACGTCAACGAGTTTGCTGTCTCGGTGGTCGGCCACCGAGAGACCCACGACATGATCGAGGTCGTGGACCCGAGGACACGCGAGCGCAAGAAGGTGTGTCCGCGCTATCCGACCATTCCCTGCGAGGTGCACGCCCGCGCGGCCAGCGAGGCGCGCCAGGGCGGTGGCTTCCAGTTCCGCGGCGTACCCGCCAGCTTCGTTTGCGATTCGTCGGGCAAGCAGCTCGCGCAGGTCCGCGGTATGTCTCCGCAGGCCTTCATCGACGCTCTCAAAGAAGCCCAGCGGACCATCGGGAAGCCGCCGCTGACCGCGACGGCCATTGCCGAGCTGGAGCGCGACCTCCTCAAGGGCGACAAGCTGCTCGCCAAGGGCAAGTACGCCAAGGCGCACAAGGCCTACGCCAAGGTCGCCGAAGACGAGGACCTGCCCACCTTCGTGCGCGCCCGGGCCCGCGAGCGCCTCGAGCGCCTTGAGCAAGCCGCCCGGTCCGCCGTCGACGAGGCGCGCGCGCTGCCGCCAGCCAAGGCCAAGCGGGCCCTCAAGAAGCTCCTGCGCGAGCTCGCTCCCTTCCCGGCGGCGAAGAAGGCCGTCGAGGAGGCCCTCGCCGAAGCCGGGAGGTAGCCGACCGGGCGAGGGGACCGGGCCTCTGCGCTTCGCAACGGCGAGGCTGCAGGGGTCCGGCATTCTTTGGGGGAGGCTGAAGGCTCCCGGCATTCTTTGGGGCCGGGCCGTGTTGCGGCGCTTTCGGTCGTGGAGGCGCACCGAAGGGCGTCCTCAGGCAGGGCTCCTTCTCTTCGCGGGGCTCCCCGCGGTGACCTGCCGTGCCGCGCTGTGGCTTCGAGGTCTTCTCGCGAGCCGCCTCTCCAGGGCGGCCTCGGGGGACGGTACGGCGGCGGCTTCTCGGCCGCGAAGCCGTACCGGGTAGGAGCTGCTGCGGGCCCGGCGGGCGTCCGGCTTGCTCCGGGGAGGGTCAGGGGTAGAGGCGCCACTCGAAGTCGACGTCGTTGGCCTTGCGATCGGAGAGGTCCTTCCCGTTCCCGTCGACGCACTCGTCCGCCTCGCGCCAACGGAGGGGGACCCACTTCCGGCGCGGGGTGTTGCGGAAGAGGACGCGGTCGATGTCCTCGGGGGCGCCGAGGGTTCGGGCCGCGCAGGAGAGGCCGGTGTCCGCGAGGAAGTCGAGGAAGAAGGCTTCGTCGCGCGGGCGCCGCCTTCCCTTGAGGTTGGTGTCGCCTGCGACGACGAGCGCGCGACCGGACGAGAACGCGCGCACGAAGTGGGCGAGCTGCCGGTACTGCAGCGCCCGGGCGTCGATGTCGCCCGAGTCGCTGCCCGCGTCGGCGTGGAGGTTGTAGACGTCCACCTCGACGCCCGGAGCGAGTTCGTGCCGGGAGACGGCGAAGCCCTTCTCCGCCAAGCAGTCTGCGCCTGCGCCCTGACGCCGTAGCACACGAGCCAAGGCACCCGGCCGTGGTTGCGGAAAGGGCTGCGCGAGAAGCGGTTCAACCCGTCGTGCGTGAGGCGTAGCCATTGCGTGGGGGGCAGGCTTTGGCGGGGGGTGGGTGGCGCGGTGGGCCAGGTCCGCGTGGTGGGTGAAGTCCTGCTGCGCGAGTACGAGGTCGTAGGTGTTCAGGAGGGGACTCATGAGGATCGTGTTCGTGTCCGGCGAGGAACCCGACAGGAACTGCGGCAGGCCTGCGACGTTGTCGGTGAGCACGCGGAGGCGTCCGCTCACCAGCGGTTGCCGGCTCGGGGCCGTCGGCGCCGTGGTGGTCGCGGGCGCGGCTCCGCTCGCGGGGGGGCTGCGCTGGTCACGGAGGCTGCTCCGCCACGCGCGGCGTCCGCCGTTCGCGCAGGGACCCCTCCTCCTGCTCCTCCGCACCCCAGAGCCACGGGTCCGAGGGCCCAAATCCAGAAGACGCCAACCGTACGTGCCGGCAGCCACCTCGGGTTCTTCCTGCCCACCTCCTCTCCTGGCCTGGAGGCGGGGAACAACTCGCGTTCCGTGAGGAAAAGGTGTCGCAGGCGCCTGCAAGGATCTGCGCAGAGGAGGACCTGCCTCGCAGCGGACGCTCCCCCGGCGTCTCCTGCGCGACCTGCTTCCCATTCCGGGCACCCGCTGTCGCCAGCGTGCGCCACCTCGCGGATCGGAGCGCGGCGGGGCGGGGGGCCGAAGGCTACTCCTGCAAGGAACGGAACTCGCGCAAGGCGCGCTCGAGGTGGCGCTTGGCGCCGTTCCAGTAGCGCCGTTCGCGCGCGTCCTCGGCCTGGCGCAAACGGCGCTCGCCGCGTTTGAAGGCGGGCTTCCATTCGAGCTTCTCGTCCACGCACCACTGCCGCGCTTCTTGCACCTCGGCGAGGAGCGCGTCGTAGGCGCGCTTCCCCGCGGCGTGAGGACGCGCCTTGACGAGAGCGCGTCGGTAGCGATAGAGCGCCTCGCCGTAGGCCTGTACCGCGTCGGCGAAGCGGCGGTCGGTGAGGGCGGTGTCCCCGCTGAGCTCGGCCTGCCGCGCGCGACTGAAGTCGTCTGAGGCGAATTCGCGCGCGTTCTCCTCCATGGCCTTGCCCCGGAGGACTGAGACCTGGGAGCGGGCGGCGAAGACCTCCCGCAGCACCGAGGCCTGCTCGGCCTCCTCGCGGTAGGCCGACGCCGCGCGTGCAAAGAGTTGGCGGGCGCCTTCGTAGTCTCCGCGGGCGTACCGCTGCAGCGCGGCTTGGTAACTCTGTTCCGCCTCGGCGTAGCGGTCGCTCCGCTGCGCCGAGGGGAGGGCAGTGCGCACCTCGCCCCGCCAGCGCTCGGCGTCGCGGCGGGCGCCTTCCACGGCTCCCTTGCTATCTCCGGTGCGCGCCGCGCGCCGGTAGTAGGAGGCGGAGCGAGCGTAGAACTCCGCCGCCGTGGCGTACTCCCCCTTGGCGAAGGCTTGGTCGGCGCGAAAGGCCAGTTCGCGGCCAGCGTCCAGTTCGCGCGGAGCGAAGCGGGAGGCGCCGCGCTCCTCCGCGGCGGCGGCTTCGGCCCGGGAGACCTCGCGCCCCTTGAGGGCTATGGCCAGGTTGTGCGCCCGCCGAAAGTGTCCGCTCGCGGCCTCGATCTCGGCCCGCGCCTCGTGGAAACGGTCCTCGGCTTGGGCGGCCTCGGCTCGCGCGCGGGCCTGGTCGCCCTCGCGCAGGGCTTTGGGGAAGAGTTCCTCCAGTTCGGGAGGCCCCTCGCCGAGGGCTTGTCGAGCAGCGAGGGCGTCCTCGCGCACGGCGAGTGCTGCTCGGCGGGCGAGAAGGAAGTCCTCTTCGAGCTTGCCGCGGTGGTATTCGAGGCGGGCAGTGATTTCGCGATCGTCGGGCGCGACGGCCTGGGCCCGTAGGTAGGCCTGGTAGGCGCTCAGGTGGTCTCCCTTTTCGGCGGAGTCCTCGGCGAGGCGCGCGAGCTTCTCGGCCTCGGCCCTGCGTCGACGCTCGGCGAGCTGGTCGTCGAGGTCGTCGATGCGCGCCTGGAGGCGCTCGCCCGCGTAGCCTGCTTCTTGCAGCGCTCGCTTCCCCTTCAGGTAGAGCTCGCGCGCGGTCACGAGGTCGCCTGCGAGTTCCGCCGCTTCGGCCTTCTCCACCCACACGCCGAGTCGGGCCGCCTCGATCCGCGAGGTGATCTCCGCCTCGTCGGCGACCCCCGCCCCGAGGGCGAACACGAATTCGGCGAAGGAGGCCTCGCCGGCCTCGATCAAGTGGTCGCCCAGGGCGAGGACTGCCTCGCGTTTGGCCCGCCGGGCGTTGGCGTCGTCCGGATCGCTGGCCAGAACGAGCTCGAGCTCCTGGAGGGCTTCGTAATAGGCGCTGCGTTTGGCGCGGGGGTCTTCCTCGTGAGCTGCCTCTTCGAGCAGGGTCTTCGCGCGGGTTACCCGCGCCGCGCGCTCCTCGCGAGCCTCGCGCGCTAGGCGTCGCTGCCAGGACCACACCCAGCCCAGGCCGCCGAGAGCCGCGACGACGAACAAGGCAAGCAGGGCGCTGACGGCGCGATGCCGGCGCATCGAGCGCCGGAGTTTGGTCCCCAGCCCCGCGGGCTTGGCCAGGACCGGCTCCTCGTCGAGGAAGCGGCCCAGGTCCTCGGCGAATTCGCGCGCCGTCGCGTAGCGGCGGGCAAGCTCCTTTTCGAGGGCCTTCATGACGACCGCGTCGAGGTCGCGAGGTACCTGTGGGTTGCGGCTGCGCACCGAGACGACGTCGTCGCGGACGACCTTGGTCATGATCTCGTGGATCGACTCGCCGTCGTGGGGCGGTGCCTCGCAGAGCATTTCGTAGAGAGTCGCGGCAAGGGAGTAGACGTCGGAGCGTGCGTCCACCTGGTCGTGCCGGCCGGCGGCCTGCTCGGGGGACATGTAGCACGGGGATCCGAGGGTGAAGCCGGTCTGGGTGAGGCGGGAGCGCTCTTCCGCGTCGGCCCCGAGCTCCTTGACGATCCCGAAGTCGGTGATCTTCGGCTCGCCGCTGGAGGCGTCGAGGATGATGTTGTCTGGCTTGACGTCACGGTGCACCACCCCGTGCTGGTGGGCGTGGTGGAGAGCGAGCGCGATGGCGCGGGCGATCTGCGCCGCCTTGCGGATGCCCAGGCCTTCTTCCTTGATCGTGTCGGCCAGGTTTCGCCCGTCGACGAAGTCCATCACCAGATAGGGCGCGCCGTCTTCGACGCCGGCGTCGTGGACGCGCACGATGTTCGGATGCTCGAGGCGTGCGGCGATCTTGGCCTCTCGTTGGAAGCGCGCAGTCGCTTCGGGGTTGGCCTCCGCGCGGGGGGTGAGGATCTTGAGGGCGAATACGCGCTCGAGTTCGACGTGGCGCGCCTTGTAGATCACCCCCATGCCGCCCTGGGCCACGCGCTCCAGGATCTGGTACTTGCCGACCCGTTCGGGCGGGCTCGCCCGCAGGTCCCGGACGCGCACCGAGACTTCCTCGTCCGCGGAGGTTTCGTCTTCGGGCTGGGTGGGACGCGGCGCGGCGGGGCGCGGGCTTCGAGTGGAGCCGCGCTGCATTTTGGCGAGCTTGCGGATCAGGCTCACCTTGGTGCGGTCGAAGACCCCACGCATGAAGAGGAGTTCGGCGAGGTCTTTGTCGGGGTGCGCTCGCTGACCCCATTCGCGGGCCGCCTCGATCTCGCGACGCTTGGCGAAGTGGTGCGAGAGGATGACGCGCTCGATGGGATCGGTCTCGGCGGACGTGCTCAAGGCTCCCCCCGCCCGGAGGATAGCAGGCGAAGCCGGAGCGGGGCCATGCCGCCCCCGGAGGGCGCCCTCCTCCCCGGACGGGACTGGCCTGCTAGGCGGCCCGCGCGAGCTCGGTTACCACGGCGACGACCCGGGCCGGATCGAAGTCCGTGCAGCGGGGTGCGGCGACGGGGCCCAGGTCGGGGTCGAAGGGGCACGCGGCGGTTCGGTAGTTCCCCAGGCGCGGGTAGCAGGGTTGGAGCGGGCAGCCTGGGTGCACCAGGGACCTGACGGGAGCTCGGAGTTCCAGGGCGGGGTCGATCACGAAGTCGGGGCGAATGATCGTGAACAGGGCGACGGTGGGGCGCCCGCAAGCGATGCCGAGGTTGGTGACCAACCCGTCGGTGCCCACGACTACGTTGCTCAGGGCGACGAGGGCGACCAGCTCTTCGAGGCTCGTCCGGCAGGTGAGGTTTCGTGCGCCGGGGGGGAAGCCGGGCCCGGGGGCTTCGAGGCCGACCAAGAGTAGGCAGGCGTTGGGCAGAGCCCGCGCGAGTCCTTGCGCAACCTCGGCCCAGCGGAGATAGCGCTTGAGGTTGGTGAGGGCCGAGAGGGAGAGCGAGACGACGAGACGCCCCTTGGGGAGCTGCCTGCGCGCCCAGCGAAGCGCTGCCGCCGAGGGGCGTAGGGAGAGTCGCGCCGGGCCGGTGGGCGGCGGCGCGCCGAGGGCGTCGGCGAGGAGTTCCCGCCAGAAACGGACGTGGGAAACCTTGTCGTAGTCCCGCTTGAGTTCGCACGGGGTGCGCGGGTCGGGGTGAAGGTGCGGGAGCTCGCGCATTGCCTCGGGAATCGGCACCCCGAAGGGGACCAGCAGGTCGTAGTCCTCCAGCGCGACCTGATGCGGGTCGGAGTAGCGATACCGGAGGAGGGACGATCCGGCGAGAAGTTCTGCCTTGGCGCGTGAGGTGAGCAGGTCGACCGTGTGCCCGGCCCGGACCGCGTCGGCGTAGGCCGGGAGCTTGAGGAGACTGCTCCCCAGGCCGGAACCACAGGTTACGGATTGGCCCGGCCAGGCGTCGAACACGAGCAGCTTCACCTCTGCATCCTGGCACGAATCCCGCCGCCAAACCCGAGTGGGCGCAAGGGGCGGGTCCGGCCGTGGAGGCCGAGTAAACTCGTTTGTCGTGCTCGACTCCTTGCTCGTCCTCGACCTCAGCGCTTACCTACCAGGCCCCTACCTCACCCAGACCTTGGCCGACTTCGGCGCGCGGGTGGTGAAGGTCGAACCGCCGGGCGGAGATCCCGCCCGCCACGTTCCGCCCCACGACGAGGAGGGGGTGTCGGCGGCCTTTCGCGCCCTGAACCACGGCAAGCGCAGTCTGGGGCTGGATCTCAAACAGTCTGCCGCTCGCGACCTGCTCTTGCGCCTGGTGGAGCAGGCCGACGTGCTGGTGGAGGGTTTCCGGCCGGGAGTGCTCGAGCGCCTAGGGGTCGGCTCCGCGTCCTGCCGGGAGCGCAACCCACGCTTGATCTGGTGCTCGGTGAGCGGCTACGGCCAGGACGGTCCCGCCGCGGCCACGGCCGGTCACGACATCAACTACCTAGCCTCTTCGGGTGCGCTCTCGATCACGACCTGCCGAGAAGGTCATCCCGCCGTTCCGGGGCTTCAGGTCGCCGATGCCCTGGCTGCGCTGGCCGGTCTCTCCGGCGTGCTCCTTGCCCTCTGCGAGCGCGAGCGCAGCGGACTCGGCCGTATGGTCGACGCCTCCATGCTCGACGCGGCCGTGTCCGTGCAGGGCTTGCACTTCGCCGCGCAGGCGCTGGGAGCATCCGCCGCGCCCCGCGCGATGCCCCTCAACGGCGTTTTCCCCTGCTACGACCTCTACCCGACCGCCGACGGGCGCGCCTTTGCCCTCGGCGCGCTGGAACCGAAGTTCTGGGCGCGCTTCTGCGACGTCGTTGGGCGACCGGAGTGGGTTGCTCGTCAGTTCGACCCGAGCCTGCGCGATGAGGTGGCTGGGCTGTTCGCCGAACGCACCCGCGACGAGTGGCGGGTCGTCCTCGAGACCGCGGGCTGCTGCGGGTCCCCCGTGCTCGACTACTCGGAGGTGCGCGAAGACCCGCAGGTGCGCGCGCGCGGTCTGCTGGAAGAAGCGCGCGCGGCGCCTCCGGTGCGCTTTTCGCCTTCCCTGCGGCGTCCCGCGGCGGCGGTCCCCGCCCGCGTGGGTGCGGACTCGCGCGCGGTTCTCAGCGAGTTCTTGAATCTCGATTCGGCGAGTGTGGACGCGCTCGTGGAATCTGGGGCCGTCGTGGCCTGACGCCCTCTCGCGGCCGGTGTTCGGGCCGCGCGGCGCGGGTGCGCGCCCCGTCGCGACCGCCGCGGAGCCCGCTTCGGAGCCGGAGCGCCGGGCCTTGCCTTCAGCGCCTCACGCGCGTACGCCGGGGGCCGGTTGCCTGCGTCCTGCGAGCGTCCGGGATAAGATTCGCTCCTGCCAGGAGGACTCCGTGCCCGACGCCTTGATCATCGACGCCGTCCGCACTCCCATGGGCAAGAACCGGGGACAGCTTGCCTCGGTGCGTGGCGACGAGCTCCTCGCGCGCTGCCTCGTTGCCCTCGCCGAGCGCAACCACCTAGATCCTGCCGAAGTCGAAGACGTGGTCGGTGGCTGCGTGACCCAGACCGGCGAGCAGGGCATGTCCATCGTTCGCCAGGCGGTCCTGGCCGCCGGCTGGCCCCAGTCGGTCCCCGGGGTGACTCTGAATCGGCTCTGCGGTTCGGGGCAGCAGGCGGTGGCCTTCGCGGCGATGGCCATTCAGGCGGGCCAGGCGGGCCTCACCGTGGGCTGCGGGTTGGAGAGCATGTCGCGGGTGCCCATGGGCTCCGACGTCGGCCCCCTCAGTCCTCGGTTGACCGCGCGCTACGACGTCGTCAACCAGGGGATCTCCGCCGAGCTCGTCGCCGAGCGATGGGGTCTCACTCGCGAGGAGCTCGACGCCTTCTCCCTGGAGAGCCACCGTCGTGCCCTGCACGCCCAGGCCGAGGGACGCTTCGCCCGCGAGATCGTCCCCATCGAGGTGGAGGGGCGGATCGTAGACACCGACGAAGGGCCTCGCTCCGACACGAGCCTGGAGAAGCTGGCTGCCCTGCGGCCGGTGTTCAAACCGGACGGCCTGATCACGGCCGGCAGCAGCTCGCAGATCACCGACGGTGCGGCCGCGGTTCTGCTCGCCTCGCCGGCAAGGGCGGAGGCGCTTGGCCTGAGGCCGCGCGCGCGTGTGGTTGCGCACGCGCAGGTAGGGGTGAACCCTACCCTCATGCTCACCGGCCCCATTCCCGCGACCCGTAAGGTCCTCGAGAAGGCTGGCCTCGGGCTGGACGATATCGACTTGTTCGAGGTCAACGAGGCCTTCGCCTCGGTCGTCCTTGCCTGGCAGCGCGAACTCGGGGTGGACCCAGCCAAGGTGAACGTCAACGGGGGTGCCATTGCCCTGGGGCATCCGCTCGGATGCACGGGCAGCAAGCTCTTCGCTACTCTCCTTCACGAATTGGAGCGGCAGGAGCTGCGCTACGGCTTGGTCACCATGTGCATCGGCTGGGGCATGGGCACCGCGACGATCATCGAACGCTTGTCCTGAGCAGGGCTCCCCTCCTCACCGAGGCGTTTGTGGCGGGGCCGCGTTCAAAGCCCAACCCGGCCCCGCCGCCTGCGCGCACGCCAGGGTTGGGCACGGTGTCCGGGCTCGAAGTCAGGTCCCGCGGGCGAGAGCCGGCGGGCGAGTTCCTCTACGCTGAGCGGCGTGCTCCCTTCCATGAACCGTCCTCCAGCCTTCGTATCGGCGCCGGACGGCCTGCCCTTCACCCCTCGTGCACGACCTCGCCGCCGCGCAGCGTGAGTACGCAGCGCACGCGCGCCCACTCCTCGGGTGGGATCGCGCCCAGGTCGGTGTCGAGGACGGCAACGTCTGCGAAGGCCCCGGGTTCGAGCCGGCCAAACTCGGGGCCAAGCCCCGCCGCCGCGGCCGACCCGCGCGTGTAGGCGTGGAGGGCCTCTTCGAGGGTCAGGGCCTCTTCGGGGACGAAGGCTGCGGCAGTGTTCGGCGGCCGGCGAGCCACCGCGCAGGCCAGCCCGGGCAGCGGGTCGAGCCCCTCGACCGGGTAGTCGGTGCCGAAGGCCAGCGCGGCACCGCTTCGCAAGAGGGAGCGGAGTGGGAAGGCCCAGCGCGCGCGGGCGTTGCCGAGTCGTTCGGTGAGGATCTCGGCGTCGCTGGCCAGGTGAATGGGCTGCACCGAAGCCACGACGTCGCCCGCCTGCACGCGGGCGACGTCTTGGGGGCGGAAAAGCTCAGCGTGTTCGACGCGCAGGGCCTGCCCTGAGGTGCGGGGGCAGCCGGCGAGGATCTCCAGGGCGCGAGCGACGGCTCGGTCGCCAATGGCGTGCAGGCCTACGGAGTAGCCCGCGGTCGCCGCCTCGCGGGCCAGCGGCTCCAGCCGATCGACCGGATCGAGGTCGACGCCCGCGGTGTCCGGGGCGTCGGCGTAGGGGGAGAAGAGCAAGGCCGTGCGCGAGCCGAGGCTGCCGTCGAGGTAGCCCTTGAGGAGGCCGAAGCGCAGGTGCTGTGCAGGGACGCCGAGGCGGGCCAGTTCCGTCTCCTCCGCGCGCAGGGAAGCGAGGGGGCGGCCCAGCCGCCTCCATACGCACACACGCGCGGGCAGTTCTCCGCGGCGGTAGAGGGCGGCGTAGGCCCGCGCTGCGGGGAGGCGCGCGTCGTGGCTTGGGTCGTCTTGGAGCGAGGTGATGCCCAGGCTCGCGGCGCGACGGAGTACGCGCGCCAGTGCCCGTTCGCAGTCGTCCTGGGTGGGGGGTGGCAGGAGACGGGCGACGCGGTCGATGGCCGGCTCCTCGAGGAGCAGGCCTGTGGGGCGGCCCTCCGCGTCGCGCAGGAAGCGACCGCCGGGGGGGTCGGGGGTGCCGGGGCCGACGCCTGCCGCGTCCAGGGCGCTCGAGTTGGCGAGGGCGGCGTGGCCGTCGCGGCGGCGGAGGAGCACCGGGGTGTTCGGCGCCACGGCGTCGAGGTGCGCTCGCGTGGGCAGTCGCCGGCCGGGGAAGGCGTCGGAGTCCCAACCGCGCCCGTGGATCCAGCCGGCGGCGCCGCGCTTCTCGATCCAGCCCGCCACCCGCGCGGCCAACTCCTCGGGGCTGCGGACGCCGCTCGTGTCGAGGCACTCCTCGGCCAGCGCGCCGCCCAGGAGGTGGGTGTGGGCGTCGTGGAATCCGGGGAGCGCCATACCGCCCGCCAGGTCGACCCGGCGCGTGGATGGGCCGAGTAGATCCCGGGTGGCCGTGGCGCCCAAGGCCACGACGCGGTCTCCTCGCACGGCGAGTCCGTTGCTCCAGCCCGTCCCCGTAAACACGCGGCCTCCGAGGAACACGAAGTCCGCTGCTGGGCTTTCCATGCTCAGATCAGCTCCAGGTCGATGTGCACCGCCGTGGGCGCCACGCTGCGGATCACGCGTTCGAGGCGTTCGATTTCGGCTCCGGTGATGCGGATCGTCCGCCCGACCACGTCCACGAGCACCTTCGCGGGGTCCTGGCCCTGGTCGAGTTCGCGCACGTCGTCCTTGAGGGCTTCGCGCATGCGGCGGGCCATGAGCTTCTCGTAGAGATCGACCTCGGCCTTTACCCGCATGCGCCCGTGTCCGAGGATCGTCGTCTTCAGGTCGACCACCCGTTCCACGATTTCGTCGGCTTCGAGGGCTTCGCGGATGCGCTGGAGCTGCTTCTTGCTCACACTGGCCCCGATCAGCAACCGCCCGTTGACTCGGGCCAGGTAGATGGCGATCCAGCCGAGCAGGAGTCCGATCAGCACAGTGGCGAGGGCGTCGGGGAGGGGGTGGTGCAAGAGCTTGCTCAGCCCGTAGCCCAGGAGGGCCAAGAGGACGCCCAGCACGGCCATCAGGTCTTCGAGGAGGACGCCTACGCCGGTGGGGTCGTCGCCCTCCCAGAGGAACTCCCGCCAGCTTTGCTCGCCCTTTGCCTGGCGGACTTCCTTGTAGGCGACGGCCAGGGAGAGGCTCTCGAGGACGAGGCTGCCGGCGAGGATCCCCAGGCCCACGAGCTCGGCGGTGTGGCCGATTTCTTCGTGTTCTCCGCCGACGAAGAGGGCGTGGAGGCCGTGGTAGAGGGTCACTCCGCAGCCGAGAAAGAAGATCCCCATGGCGCTCTTGAGGTTCCACAGATACCGCGCCGGGCCCCAGCCGTAGGGGTGTTCCTCGTCGGCGACACGCTGTCCCTGGCGAATTCCGATCCAGAGGAGCACTTGGTTGCCGACGTCGGCGGTGCTGTGGATCGCTTCGGCGAGCAGGGCGGGGCTCGCGGTGACGAACCACCCCGCATACTTGGCGAGGGTGATCAGCGCGTTGACGAAAACGGCCACGAAGACCGCCTTGAGGCTGCTGTCGGCGCCGTGCCCGGCCATGGAACACCTCGTCGTGGGGAACGACGTTAGCAAGTCCCTGGCCGGGACTTGGACTCCGTCGCCCTCGTTCCCACGCGGCCCACGCGGCGAGCCAGCCCGACGGGGGGCGCAAGAAGGGGCCCCGTCCCGGCGCTCGCGAGTCCAGGGGGGAGCACAGGGCAGCACTTCCCGTCGCGACGGAAGTCCTGCGCCAAGTTCTTCCCAGGCCCTGGAGGCGGGTCCCGGCGGCGCTTCTCGCCGGCCGCGCCCGCGGAGAGGAGCCGGAGGACCTTGCGGGCGAGTGGGGCCTCTGGGGTCTGGCTCCGGGGTCCCCTCCCGAACCCAGCGTCCCGACTCGACGAAGCCGAGGCGACTCGTCCGTGGCGAGGGGGCTCCCGGGATCCGGGCCAGAACGCAGGTCTGGGCCGCGCGCCCGTGGGCGTCCGTTCCGGGGAGATCCGGGGACCGGCAGACGTTCCGGATTTCCCCGCGTTCTGCTCTCCAGAACGCATGTCTGGGCCGCGCGCCCGTGGGCGTCCGTTCCGGGGGGTCCGGGGGACACTGCAACCTCTTTGCTCTTCTTTGCTCGCAGGGCTTCTGCGACCCGCCAGAGGCTCCGCCTCGCCCGCGGATCGACCCGTGGCCCGCGGCGCACGGACAAGATGTGCCCATTCCCTTCGGGTGCGGTTCACGGCCGCGGGCGGGCGCCCGTTCTTCC
>RFHU01000320.1 GCA_003695705.1 Planctomycetota bacterium | reverse complement strand
GTCGTCGCGCGCAGGAGCAGCTCGGCAAGCTCGGGTTCGCGCTCGGCTCGATTCGCAAGCGAGCGGAGGGCCGCCACGCTGCCGTCGAAGCCGCCCTCCGGGAGTCGGGGGAGGGACGAGAGCGCCTCCCGGCGAACGCGAAAGCGACGCAAGTCGCTGTCCTCTTCGGGCCCCGAGGCACCCCCTTTGGCCCCGTCCTCCGGCGACCCTTCGCCCGTCTCGGCCGGGATCTCCTCCTCGTCGGCGGAGGCCTTCGCCTTTCCCTTCTTCGCAGCGGGAGGCTGCGCGAGGACGTGAATCTCGGCCGCGCCCAGGCCGCGCCGGTTCACCCGGCCGAACCGCTGCACCATGCGCTCCCAGGCCACGAGGTCGCACACAGCGTGCTCGGCGTCGAGGTCCACGCCCACCTCTCCCGCCGACGTGGCCACGAGCACCGCGGACCGCTCCAAGCTCGCCTCCCCGGACGGCAAGAATCCATGCTCGGCGAGCCACTCCTGTGCGCGCTGCCGCTCCCACACGCGCCGTGCGCCCACGAGGAGCTCGACGTCGAAGGTGGGCTGCTTGTTCTTGCCGGTCTGGCCCGCCACGGCCAGCTTCCTCAACTCGCCTGCGACCGCGATGGCGTCCCTGCGCCGGTCCAGGTAGAGGACGAGGCGACGGGGAGGGCCTTCGCGGTCCAGGAGTTCTCGGGCCTTGGCGACGACTGCGTCCGAGAGCTTCGCGTCCGCCGGCAGGTCGTGCAGCAGCACCCGCTTGGGTGCTTGGATCCTCCGACGGGCGATCGGATGCTCGGAATCGTTCGCATCGAGCACGAAGCTCTCTCCCTGGTGCGTGCGACCGGTTGCCGAGAGGGTGACGAGACGCGAGGTGGGAGGGAGTTGCTCGCCCAAGGACCGCACGGGCCCAAGTGTGCCGGTCAGTTCCCGGGTGACTTCGTCGAGCAAGCGCTCGAAGGCCGGCACCAGGTGGGCTTCGTCGACCACGAACAGGCTGTCGTAGGCGAGCAGACCCGCGTGGTAGGGACGCATGCGCCGCGAGACGCCGTAGCCCTGAAAGAGCAAGCGCGAGCCGATCATGTCCACGGTCCCCACCACGATGGCCGGCCGCGCCGGGTCTTCGAGCCACTCCCGGTTGTCGACGAACTGTCCCCGCAACGTCGAAACGGCCAAGCGCGTTTCGGACGCGAGCCCCAAGGCTCGGGCGATCTCCGGGGTGCTCGAAACCCAGTCCCGCAAGCGCTCGGCCTCGCTCGTTGCCTGGTCGACCACCGCGCGCCGATCGACGACGTAGACCAGTCGTCGGGGAAGACCGGGATTGTCTGCTCGCGCCAAGAGCCACAGCGCCATGACGCTCGTCTTGCCCAAGCCCGTCGGAACGTCGATCGAGCGCGGGAGTTCGCTGCGCAGGAAACGCTCGTAGAGGCGCTGCTGCCAGGGAAAGGGACCCGGGTCGGCAGCTACGCCCAGGGCATTCGGCAGAAGGCTTTGGTGTGCAAACTGGTGCCCGTTGGCCATGGCCTGCTCCCCTTCTCAAAGGTCACGCCGAAGCGCGAAGCCCTTCGTCCCCCTGGACCCGTCGGAGAGAAGACGCGCGAAGCTGCGGGACCTGACGCAAGGTTTCCGGAAACCATCGCCAGAGGCACCGAGCGGATCGCTCAACTCCCCTTCCGTTCCCCACTTCCACGGCACCAGAATAGGGCGTCCCGCCGTGAAGGAAAGGGCGCCTCGTTCGACCGGCGACCGGGGTTCGGGGCAAGGCGAAACCTCGAGTCCACAGGGCGCTCGCGCCGCGCTCGCCCCCCTGGCAAGCCTGCGCTCGCCTGCGTCCCGCAAGCGCACGCCGGAGGGGAGGAAGGTCGCTCGCTCCCCTCTGCTGCCTCCGCCCTGCCGACTGCGGTCGAAGGGACCTCCTCCTGCGCCGTGGTCCGGAAAGGCCCTTCGGCGACCCGGAGCTGTCCACCCCGAAGCATGGAGAACGGCAAGAGTCGCACACGGTGAGGTCCCCTCGGGGCAAGATTGCGCCGTATCGGGTAAGCTTTCGCGCCTTGCGCCGGCCACGACGGAAGGCAGTGCCTTCCGAGCGCCTGCGTCGCCTGTGCGCGCTCGGCATTGGAGCACAGCGACCGGCACGATTCGTGCCCGCACGGCCCCGTGCTTCTGCCGAAGATCAAGAGGTTACGGTCCACAAGGGGACGGGTTGCTCCGCGGGCCTCGAGGGAGGTGCCCGTCCTGCGGACGCGTTCCTCGCCCCGTCTTGCGGACTCGCAGTGCGACGCGCACAAGGCCGGCGGGGAGGAGGGCGACCGTCCCTGGAACGCGATCCGACCAGGGAACGGGCACGGTGGAGAGAGCGTCCAGGGGGCCGGAATCGCCGTTCGTCTCCTTCCTCCACCCCCGGCAATTCCCGCGGCGACCGGAGCGGCCTCGGCCCCCCCCGCCTCCGCCTCAAGGCAGGAAGCGCGCCCGATCGTCTTCGCTCGGCAAGGCGCAGGCGGGAGGGGCCAGGGTGTGGCGGCGTTGCGCTACGAAGCGGTAGGCGGCGTCGCGCAGGCGGGCGGGGATCGCGTGGAGGAGGGCGGCCGCCAGGGGCCAGGGTCCGCCCAGGCGCAGGGCAACGGCGGCGGCCGCGGCGCTGCGGTCGAGGACGCGTTCGGTGGGGGTCTTGGGGTCGAGGACCAAGAGCACGGAGTCGAAGTCGGCCCCCGCTTCGGGCGTGAGGCCGTGTCGCACGAGCACCGAGGCGGCGGTGGGGCCCTGGAGCGGCGCGAAGCGCAGGCGGGCCGCGCGGTCGCGCCGCAGCAGCCACTGCACGCTGCGGTTGCAGAGCCCGCAGTCGCCGTCGTAGAGGACCCAGGCGGGGGAGGCCCGGCGCAGTCCGTCGCCGAGGGCGTGCAGGAAGTGGCCGAGGGCGCCCGCGAGGGCGAAGACGAAGGCCGCGCCCCCGTGGAGGGCAACCATCGCCCGGAGGGACAGCAGGCGCTCGCCCCGAAGCTTGCCGAAGGCGTTCGTCGCGCCGAGGGCCAGCACCAAGAACAGCGCCAGGGACGAAAGAAGGAGCAGCGCCCGCGAGAGGCCCCGGCCCTTGCCGATCCTCCCGGCGACGAGGTAGGTCCCCAGCCCCAGCACCAGCAGCCCCGCGCCCACCGGCTCCAGGGAGGGTGCAAAGGCAATGCCCGCTCCCGTGACGGCGAAGCCCAGGCCCAAGGCCACGCCCGCCGCCAAGAAGGCCTGCGCTGCGCGCGGCGAAGCCTTCGCCACCCCCAGCGCCAGCAG
>RFHU01000319.1 GCA_003695705.1 Planctomycetota bacterium | reverse complement strand
CGGTGGGCAAGCGGCTCGAGCGGGTGGACGCTCGCGCGAAGGTGCTCGGCACCGCGCGCTACGTGGACGACTTGCCCTTCGAGGACTTGCTGCACCTCGAGGTCGTCCGCTCGCCGCATCCGCACGCGCGGGTGCTGGGGGTCGAGGCCGGCGAAGCGCGCGCGATGCCCGGGGTGCAGGCGGTGCTCACCGCCGCGGACGTTCCCGGCGAGAACCTCGTCCCCTTGGTGATTCCCGACCTGACCATCCTCGCCGCGGAGCGCGTGCGCTACGTGGGCGACCCCGTGGCCTTGGTGGTGGCCGACAGCCCCGCGCGCGCCCGCGCCGCGGCGGCGGCCGTCCGCGTCGACTACGAGGTGCTCGAGGCGGTCTTCGATCCCCTGGAGGCGCTGGAAGAGGACGCGCCGACCATCACCGTCGGCGCGGGCGCCCAGGACGCGGCCCACGGCGGCGCCCACGGGGGCAAGAACCTGTTCAACCACCTCCAGGTCAAGAAGGGCGACCCCGCCCGCGGCTTCGCCGAGGCGGAGCGGGTGGTCGAAAAGGAATACCGCACGCCGTATCAGGCCCACGCCTACCTGGAGACCCAAGGGGTCGTCGCCGTGCCCGGCCCCGACGGCGACTTCACCATCTACGGCAGCCTGCAGTGCCCTTTCTACGTGCACGCCGCCGTGGCCCGCATCCTCGGCGTCCCCGGGAACAAGGTGCGCGTGGTGCAGGTGGGCACGGGCGGCGCCTTCGGCGGCAAGGAAGACGTGCCCAGCATCGTCGCCGGCCTCGCCGCCCTCGGCGCTTGGGCCACCGGCCGCCCCGTCAAGCACGTCCTCGAGCGCAGCGAGGACTTCGCCACGATGTCGAAGCGGCATCCGGCCGTCGTTCGCATCAAGGCCGGCGCCCGCGCCGACGGCACGCTCTGCGCCCTCGAAGCGCGCGTCTACCTCGACAGCGGCGGCTACGCCACCCTCTCGCCCGTGGTCCTCTACCGCGCGGTGACCCACGCCGCCGGACCCTACCGCTGGCCCCACGTCTTCGTCGACGGCTACGCCGTGGCCACCAACAAGGTCCCCTGCGGCGCCTTCCGCGGCTTCGGCACCCTGCAGGTCATCTTCGCCCTCGAATCCGCCCTCGACGAGCTCGCCGACGGGCTCGGGATCGACCCCTTCGACCTGCGCGTCCACAACGCCCTCCGCGTCGGCGACGAAACGGCCACCGGACAACACCTCGGCGAATCGGTGGGCTTCCTCGAAACCCTCGCCCGCGCCCGCGAAGCCTCCGACTACGACCGCAAGCGCGCGCTCTACCGCACCTGGAAGGACGGACCGCGCCGGCGCGGGATCGGCATCGGTTGCCTCCTCTACGGCGTCGGCCTCGGCGCCAAGGGCAAGTTCATCGACCGCACCGGCGCCCACGTGCAGGTCTACGCCGACGGCTCGGTCACCGTCGGCATCGGCCACGCCGAAATGGGCCAGGGCCTGCGCACCGTGGTCAGCCAAATGGCCGCCGAGGAACTCGGCGTCCCCTGGGGCCGCGTGCGCTGCCTCGACGGCGACACCTCCCGCGTCCCCGACTCCGGCCCCACCGTGGCCTCCCGGGCCACGGTCATGGCCGGCAACGCCGTCCGCGACGCCTGCCGGCAGATCCGCGCCCAGCTCCTGGCCGAGGCCGCCGAGCTCCTCGAGGCCTCCCCCGAGGAGCTCGAGCTCGCCGACGGCGCCCTGCGGGTGAAGGAGGACCCCGCGCGCAGCGCCCCCGTCCTCGACGTCATCGCCCGGGCCGCCCAGAACCGCCGCCCGCTGACCGCCACCGGCTACCGCCTCCCCGCCGACACCTGGTGGGACGACGCGGCCGGCCAGGGAAAGGCCTACGAGGTCTACACCTACGCGACGAACGTGTGCGAGGTGGAAGTCGACACCGAGACCGGCGAGGTGCGCGTCCTCGGCCTCGTCGCCGCCCACGACCTAGGCAAGGCCATCAACCCCACCCTCGCCGAGGGGCAGATCGAAGGCGGCACCCTGCAGGGCCTGGGCTTCGCCCTCAGCGAAGAAATGCACCTGCGCCAAGGGGTCATCCTCAACCCGCGCTTCGCTACCTACATCATTCCCACCGCCCTCGACGCCCCCGAGATCACCCCCGTCCTCGTGGAGCACCCCTACTCGGGCGGCCCCTACGGAGCCAAGGGCATCGGCGAGCCGCCCATCATGGGCATCGCCCCCTGCGTGACGAACGCCATCCGCAACGCCACCGGCGCGCGGCTCCGCGAAGTCCCCGCCACCCCCGAGCGCGTCCGCGCCGCCCTGGCGGAGCCCTCGGACCCGCCGCCCGAGACGAGGGAGGCCTGACCGTGCGCACCCGACTCCACGTCAACGGCGAAGCGCGCGAGGTCGAGCACGAACCCCAGGAGACCCTCCTCTCCCTGCTCCGCTACCGGCTCGGCCTCACCGGGTCGAAGGAGGGCTGCGGCGAAGGCGAGTGCGGCGCCTGCACCGTCTTCGTCGACGGCGCCCCCGTCGTCTCCTGCCTGGTGCTCGCCGCCCAGTGCGAAGGCGCGCAGGTGACGACCATCGAGGGCCTCGGCCGCGGCCATCCCGACGGGCTGCACCCGGTGCAGCGCGCCTTCATCGAGACGGGCGCCGTGCAGTGCGGCTTCTGCATCCCCGGCATCATCATGGCCGCCGCCGACGCCATCGAACGCGAACCAGACGCCGACCGCGAATCCCTGCGCCGCCTCGTGGCCGGCAACCTGTGCCGCTGCACCGGCTACACCAAGATCCTCGACGCCATCGAGCTTGCGCGCGCGCGCGCGCGCAGCGGGGGGCCGCCGTGCTCGACGAAATGAGCGGGGTCATCGACGAGGTCCTCCGCCCTGCGGACCTCGCCCAGGCCTTGGCCCTCCTCGCCGAGGGCGGAGGACGCCGCCGCCCCATCGCCGGAGGAACCGACCTGCTCGTGCAGGCCAAGGAGCCCGGCGCGCCGCCCCGCGGCCTGGTCGACCTGTGGGGGCTCGACGAACTCCGCGGCATCACCGCCGAACCGGACCGCATCGTCGTCGGCGCCAACACGACGATGACCGAGGTCCTCGCCTCGGAGCTGTTGCGCGCCGAAGCCCGCTGCCTGTGGGACGGCTGCTACGAAGCCGGCTCGGTGCAGATCCGCAACCGCGCCACCCTCGGCGGCAACGCGGCCAACGCCTCGCCCGCCGCCGACTCGGTGCTCGGCCTCATCGCCCTCGGCGCCGAAGCCCGCATCGCCAGCGTGCGCGGCGAGCGCCGCCTGCCCGTCGAAGAGCTCGCCACCGCGCCGCGCCGCACCGCCCTCGCCCCCGACGAGCTCATCCTCGCCTTCTCCTTCCCCCGCGCGGGCGGCCGGAGCGCCTTCGCGCGCCTCGGGCAACGCAGGGCCCAGGCCATCTCCAAGGTCTCCTGCGCGATCCACGCCCAACTCGACGACCAAGGGTGCGTGCAGGCCGCGCGGGTCGCCTTCGGCGCCGTTGCCCCCCGCGTGGTCCGCTCCCCCGGCGCCGAGGCCGCCCTCCGCGGGCACTCCCTCACCGACCCGAGCGCGCGGGCCGCCGCCGCGGTCGCCGCCCGCGCGGACACGGCGCCCATCGACGACCTGCGCTCCACCCGCGCCTACCGGAGCGAAATGGTGGGCGTCCTCCTCACGCGCCTGCTGGTGCGCCTCGCCGGCGAAGCCTGACGGTGGACTTCGACCCCGCGCGCCCTCCCGTCCCGCCCCGGCCCGCCGCCTCGGTGG
>RFHU01000318.1 GCA_003695705.1 Planctomycetota bacterium | reverse complement strand
GCCCCCCGCCCGGGGGCGCGCGGACCCCCGCAGCCGGCCCCGCTCCGTTGGCGCAGCGAGTTACAAGCAACCCGAACCGGTCCACCCGTTGCTCTCCGCTCCGGCATGACGGCCCTCGACCTGGTCCTCCTGTGCCTCTTGCTGGCCGCCCTCGGGGTGGGCCTCGCCAGCCTGTGGAGGACGCGCGGACGAGGGCTCCCGGCGGCGCCGCCCCGGCCCGCCGCAGCGGAGCGGCCGCTCGTCCCCCTCGACGCCTACGCCCTCGCCTTCCAGGCCTCCCGCGACGGCCTCTACCTCCTCGACGAGCGGCAGCGCTACGTCGACGTCAACCAGGCCTGGCTCGACCTCCTCGGCTGCGCGCGCGAAGAGCTGATCGGCTACCGCTTCGGCACCCAGGCCGGCGACCTCTCCGGCGCCGGCGACCTGACCGAGACTTCCTGCGTCAAGGTGCGCCGCTCGGACATCCCCAAGACCCTCGAAATGAGCTGCGTCGAGATCCTCCTCGAAGGAAAGCGCTACACCCTTGGGCGCGCCCGCGACGTGACCGAGCGCCAGGAGTACCAAGCCCGCCTCGAGCGCCTGCAGGCTTCGGTCGAGGCCTCCACCGACGGGCTGTTCGTATGCACCCGCGAAGGCGAGGTGGTCTACCAGAACCGGGCCGCCCGCCCCTGGCTGGAGCGGGGGCTCGCGCAGGTGCGCTGGCACCTGCGCCAAGGCCAGGCGAACGCGCGCTTCGAAGTTCGCCACGGCGACGGCCCCAGCCCGCGGATCGGCATTCTCCAGCTCAACCCCACCGCGGACGGCGTGGTGGGCTGCATCCGCGACGAGACCGAGGCCCGCCACAGCGCCGAGCAGCGCCTCCTCGCCGAGCGTCGCCTGCACGAAGTCCAGCGCCTCCGCTCGCTGGGCATCCTTGCCGGCCGTCTGGCCCACGACTACAACAACCTGCTCACGGGCATCCACGGCTTCGCCGTCCTCGCCAGCGAGTGCGACGACCTCGACCGCATCAAGCGCTACCTCGACAAGGTCCTGCGCAGCTCGGCGCAGGCGGCCTCCCTCACCCGCCAGCTCCGCGAGTTCAGCTCGCACAAGGCGGGGCGCTTCGCGCGCGTCGAACTCGGTGAGCTCGTCCCCGACCTCAAGCGCTCCTTGCGCGGCGTCCTTGGCGAGCGCGTCGTCCTCAAGGTCCACCTGCGCCGCCTCGCTCCCGTGCTCGGCGACGAGGGCCAACTCCGCCAGCTCCTCTTGAACCTCGCCCTGCGCGTGCGCGAGGTCATGCGCGAAGACGACCGCGGCCAGGTCTCCCTCGTCGTGGACCAGTGCGAACTCGGCGACGAGGAGGCCATGGCCCGCGGACTGCCCCACGGAGGGACCTTCGCCCGCATCGAGTTCGAGGACGACCTCGCGCCCATCGTCGGAGAGGGCCTCGAAGTCTTCGAGCCCTTCGCCGGCACGGGCGCCGGCCTCGGCCTGCCCGCCGCCTACGGGATCGTCATGCGCCACGGAGGCGCGATTCAGGCCGCTCCCTCGGTCGGTGGCGGCGCCCGCTTCACCATCTTCCTCCCCGTCGACGAGTCTCCCGCCCCCGAGGCGCAGGACGACACGCGCAGCTACATCCCCAGCCCGGTCACCTCGGGCCGCGTCCTCGTGGTGGACGACGAGGACATCGTCCTGGAACTCGCGGCCTCGGTGCTGCGGGACATCGGCTTCGAGGTGGAGACCGCCACCAACGGCGAGCGCGCGCTGGAAATGCTGCGCGAACGCCCCGAGCACTTCGACCTGCTCCTCTGCGACGTCATCCTCCCCGGCCGCTCGGGCCTCGAGGTCGTCGAAGAGGCCAAGCGCATCACCGAGAAGACGCGCTTCCTCCTCATGACCGGCTACACGGGCTCCGCGCCGGCCGCCGACCTCCCCGTGGTCGAGAAGCCCTTCAGTCCGCGCAGCCTGCTCCGCCGCGTGCAAATGACCCTCGAACCGAGCGCACCCCAGCGCTCCTCCGACGCGGACTGACCTCGCCCGCCCCAGACACCGAGCGGAGCCAGGCAGGCCCCGAGGTCTGTTCGGGGAGCCCAAGGCGGTGCGCTCCGCCGCAGCCGGCGGTGAGCACGCCCCTGCCTCTGGGCCCGCGCGCCAACGCGCGCGCTGCGCTCGAACCGCCGCAGCCCCCCGCCCGGCGCACGGCTCCCCGCCCGTCCGGGCCAGCCGCCGATCGAGCCGCTGTCGCGGGCGTTGGTGGCTCGTGGTAGCCTCCGTTGCCCCAGAAGCGGGAGAATGCAATGAACCGTGTCACGACGTCGGTCCTGGCCGTCTTGGGCGCCGGGCTCCTCTCCATGGGCTGCGCCGCCACGCCGGTGCCCGTTCTCTACGACGGCCTCGACCAACCGCGCTACCTGCGCTGCACCCTGGTCCCCGACAAGGAGAAGGTCTACTCCAGCAACTACATCGGTGACGGGATCCTCTCCGCTGGCTACAAGCCCGGCTCCCCCGTGGTCATCACCATGTACAGCCCGCAGCGGGTGGACCTGACCATCAACAAGATCCCCCACCAAATGTTTCCCGACGGAGGCCTCTTCCCCGCCGGCGACGTTCCGGCCTTCCTCAACAAGTACTTCGTCGACTCCCTCGCCGAACTCGGCCTCTCCGAGGGAGGAGGCACCGAGGCCAGCGGAAACCCGCTCAGCGGCGACGACGAAGCGACTGGGGATCACGCCGAGCCCGCCG
>RFHU01000317.1 GCA_003695705.1 Planctomycetota bacterium | reverse complement strand
CGAAGCCGCTCCGGCCCGCGAAGGCGAAGCCGCTCCGGCCCGCGAAGGCGAAGCCGCTCCGGCCCGCGAAGGCGAAGCCGCCGCGCGGAGGACGCCGGGCGGAGCGGAGGCGGAGCCCAGGGCGCCGTCCCCGGCGGGGCCTGGAGTCGCCCCCGCCGGGGCTTCCGCCGCCTCCGAGGCGCGTTCCGCGGGCGAAGGGCCTCGGACCGGCGTTGCCCCGCCCGCGACCGCGGAGGCCGGGTCCCTGCCCCTCGCCCTGCTCCGCTTCGACAGCGAGTACGACGGCGACCTGTGGGCGGCAGCCCATCTCGTCGACGGTCGGTCCGGGCGCGGCTGGTGCAGCAGCCCCGAGGCGAAGGCTCCGCATCGCTTCGTGTTCGGCCTGCGCCGCCCAGCGCGTGTGGTGGCGGTCTCCTTCGACGACGCCTGCCCCGAGGCCCGAGGCTTCGAGGGCATTGCGGCGCGAGACTTCGCGCTCTACGGCTCGACCGCGGGGCCCGACGGCCCCTTCGAACTCCTCCTCGAAGGACGCCTCGGGGCCGGGCGCAACGGGCAGCGCTTCCCGCTTCCTCGGCCTGCTCGGGTCCGCGCCCTCGAACTGCGCCTGCGCTCGAACCACGGGCATCCGGAACTGACCGAGTTGATGGAGTTCCGCGTCCACGGCGAAGAACTCCAGGACACAGCGGGCGCGGCCCTGCGCCTGGAGGGCCTCCGTGCTTCGCGCAGCAAGAACGGACCGGCCACCGACGCCCCGTTCCGCCCGGGGGAGCGGGTGTGGATCAACGCGCGGCCCGTGGGGCTCGCAGCCAGCGGCGAGGGGACCACCCACCTCGAGGTCGATCTGCAGCTCGTCGACGCCGCAGGGCGACCGCTCCTCCGCCGCGAGCGGGTCGTCAACCACGCCGCCCGTCCGCCGCGGCCTCCGCGGCGGCCCTACGTGGCGCTCTACTTGGACCTTCCCTCCGGCTTCCCCCCCGGTCGCTACGCGGTCCGCCTGCTGGCCCGCGACCGGGTGGCCGAGCGCAGCGCGGCCGGGCAAGTCGAGTTCTCGGTGGCCGAGTGAGCGGGCGCTCCGCCGAGCCGCTCGCGGTCGGAGCGCCCCGGCCCGAGGGGGCACCGCGGTCCGGCCTGGGGTCGGTCCTGCCTCCCGGCTCCTCGGCAGGGTGCAGGCCTCCGAGGCGCCTGGGAACGATCCACTGCGGGGAGCGCCTCCGCGCGCCCCGCGGAGAAGTCCGTTGGGCAACGCACCGGAGGAGGGCCTCTGCGGCGAAGACCGGGGCCCGGAGGCATCCCTGAGCGGCGCTGGCGCGCTCGCCGTCCTCCTCGTCGCGGCGCTGCTGGCGACGGCGCTGGGATGCTGGCCGCTCCTCTGGCTCGTGACCCTCGAAGGCACCCTGCGTGCGCCCCGGGCCCGCTTCCCCTTTGGCGACGCCGTCCGCGCCCTCTGGCTGGCCAGCGTCCCCGCGGCTCTGGTATGCGGGGTGTGCTTTCGGACCCTGCGCGAGGGGCCTTCCCTGCCCTTCTTGTGGACCCCCCCGTGGTCCGCGGCGGCCTCCAGCATCGCGTTCCTCCTCTGGCTGGGTGCCTTCGCCGTGCGTCGGCGCGCGGCGCCCTGGCCGGCGGAAGGCCCGGGCGCCTCCCGCCACCGCTCCGGCGGCGAGGCGGGCCACGAGGCGTGGGCGAAGCGGGGTAGGCTCGGGGGGTGTCGACCCAGGCGACCGGAGCAGCCGACCGCATCGCGCCCGAAGCCCGCGCGCTGATGCGCGCGGAGATCGAGGCGGCAGGGGGCGCCGAGGTGTCCTTCTTCGGCCGCGTCGACGCCGCAGGGGTCCTGGTGGAGGCGGTCGTGGCCGCGCGCGGCCACGAGGGCGCTGTTCCGGCGCTGGTCCGGCGCTGCGAGGGCTGGGATGTGGCCGTTCACAACCACCCTTCGGGGCTGCTGCTGCCCAGCGACGCCGACCTGGCCGTCGCGGCGGCGATGGCGGAACGCGGTTGCGAGGGCTTCTACATCGTCAGCAACGACCTCGAGCGGGTCTACGTGGTCGTCCCGCCCCACGATCCACGCCGCGCTCCCCCCCTCTCTCCGGAGGTCGTGGATGCCTTCTTCGCCGCCGAGGGGCCCCTCGCGCGCGTGCTCGGCGAGGGCTACGAGCCGCGGCCAGGTCAGGTGCGCATGGCGCACCAGGTGGCCGCCGCCCTCGTCGAGGAAGGCATCGCTGCCCTCGAGTCGGGAACGGGGACCGGCAAGACCTTCGCCTACCTAGTGCCCTCCGCGTTGCACGCCGTCGCCCAGCGGGAGAAAGTCGTCGTCTCCACGGCCACCCTCAACCTGCAGTCGCAGGTCGTGGGCAAGGACGTCCCCACCCTCCTGCGCGCCCTCGACGACGCCTCCTTGCGGGTGGCGGTGGTGAAGGGTCGCGGCAACTACGTCTCCCTGCGTCGCGCGGCCGAGGCCGCAGCCATGGACCCGATCGCCTTCGCTTCGGAGGGGGAACGCCGGGAGGTCCTCCGCTTGGTCGAGTGGGCCAAGACCACCGCGCAGGGGGACCGGGCCGAGCTCGACCCCCCGCCCTCGGCCGAAGCCTGGGAGCACGTCGCTTCTCAGGCCGACAACTGCCTGGGCGCAAGCTGCCCTCGCTTCGGCGAATGCCGCTACTACGACGCCCGGCGGCGCGCCGCACGAGCCCACGTCCTCGTTGTCAACCACCACCTCCTCTTCGCCGACCTGGCCATCAAGCGGGAGACGGGCTGGGAACGCGCCGCCGCGCTCCCCCCCTTCGCGCGGGTCGTCCTCGACGAAGCCCATCACCTCGAGGCCATCGCCGGAGACTACTTCGGGCTTCAGGTCGGCGAGCGGGGGCTCGCCCTCGCCCTCGGGCGCCTGCGGCGGAAGGGCAGCGCCTTGCGCGGGCTCCTCCCGGCGCTCCTCCGCGAACTCAGCGCGACGGAGGGCTGCGAGCGCCTGACCCGGGCCACCGAGGCCGTGCTCTCCCTGCGCGACCGCGCCGCGGCGGACCTGCGCCGGTCCTTCGCCGAGGCCACCGACGCCGTTCGTGCCATCCTGCCCCCCGCCGATGCCCGGGCGGAGGAGGCGCGCCTACGCCTCGCGCCCGACGGGCTGAGCGTCCTCGCACCCCTCGGCGACGCGCAGGAGGCCATCGCGATCCTCGCGGCCCGCCTGGCCCGTCTGAGCGAGGAGCTCGACGGCGCGCTGGGGAATGCAGGAGGCGAGCGCCTCCGCGCCCTCGTGCTGCAGGCCCGCGCCGTTTCGCGCCGGCTGGCTCGAGGGGCGAGCGCCCTCGAGCAGCTGCTCGCACCGTACGACCCCCTCGAGGAGGTTCGCTGGGTCGAGGTCCGCCGCCGACGGCGGGGTCGGCCTCGCCTCGTCGTGCGCGCGGCGCCCCTCGACGTTGGCCCTCTGCTGCGCGCCGCGCTCTGGGACAGGGCGCGGACGGCGGTCCTCTCCTCGGCCACCCTCACCGTGGGCGGGCGCTTCGACTACCTTCTCCGGCGCCTGGGCCTCGAAGGATGCGAGCGCGTGCGCACCGACCGCATCCCCTCGCCCTTCGACTACGCCCGCCAGGCGCTCCTCGGAGTCCCCGAGGACATGCCCCTCCCCGACGAACGGAACTACGAAGAGCGACTCTGCGCTGCCGTCCGGCAGCTCGTCCTGGCCACCCGAGGGCGCGCCTTCGTGCTGTTCACCTCCTACGGCGCGCTGCGCCGCGCCCACGACGCCCTGGCCGCGGATCTGGGGGCTGCGGGGCTGGTGTCCCTGCGCCAGGGCGAGGCCAGCCGAGAGGCCCTCCTGGAGCGCTTCCGCAGCCTGCCCGGAGCCGTGCTCTTCGGCACCGATTCCTTCTGGGAGGGCGTCGACGTCCCGGGAGAGGACCTGGTCCTGGTCGTCATCGCTCGGCTGCCCTTCGCCGTGCCGAGCGAGCCGCTGCAGCAGGCACGCGCGGAGGCCGTGGCCCGCGCCGGGGGGAATCCCTTCTACGAGCTGCAGCTTCCGGCGGCGGTCCTCAAGCTGACGCAGGGCTTCGGCCGCCTGGTGCGCACCGCGAACGACCGCGGCGCGGTGGTCGTGCTCGACCGGCGCCTGCTCGTCCGCCGCTACGGACGCGCCTTCTTCGACAGCCTGCCGGAGGTGCGCGTGGAAGTCGCCCCCCTGGACGAACTCGTGGACTGCGTCCGCCGCGCCGTGGACTGACCGCCCAGCCCGCCGAGCGGGCCCGGCCGGCCCGAACCACCGCCGGGCGCCCGCGCCCACGCTGCCGGGCTCGTCCTGGCCGTGCCCGCGGGGCGCGGTCGTCGGGCGGGGCTTACTGGGGGGAGCCGTCGAGCTGCGCGGCGCGGCGCAGGTCGCGCTCGCCGCGTTCGTCGCCCAGCGAGCGGCGGATGCTCCCCCGCAGGCGGTAGAGCGCGGCCAGCGAGGGGGGCGCGTCGTCGCGGACTTGGTTGATGGCGAGCGTGCAGGCCTCCTGGGCCTCGGCGCTCCGGCCGAGTTCGACCAAGCGCCGCGCGTGCTGCAGGTGGGCAAGGGCGAGTTCCTCCGCACGCCGTTGGCTGAGTTGCACCATGCGGGTGCGCTGGTCGTCGAGGCGACTGCGGAGGGTCGATACGCGGTGGGTCTGCCAGAGGGCGGCGGGTCCGAGGAGCAGGGTCGCCACGGCCAAGGTCGCGGTCAGCCCGCGCCCCCTGCGCGGCGGGGGGGCGAGGAGCGGGCTGGGTTGCGGGGGAGGCGCCCCCGCCCCCGTTGGGGCCTCGTCCTGGGTAACGAGCCAGCGTTGCATGTCGCGCACGCAGGCCGCCATGCTTTGGTAGCGCTCGGCGCGCCGCGCGATCATGCGGTGCACGATGCCCACCAAGCCCGGGTCGAGGTCGGGGCAGTGGGTCGTGATCGGGGCCGGGGGCTCGAGGACGATCTTCTCCAAGAAGCGGCGCGTGTCGTCGTCGTAGTAGGGGAGCTTGTTCGAGCCGGCCAGGGCCTCGTAGAGGAGCACCCCCAGGCTGTAGAGATCGCAAAGTTCGTCGTAGGCCTTGCCCTCGACGTACTCGGGCGCCATGTAGGGGATGCTTCCCAGCAAGTCCTCCTCTTCGTCGTATTCGAGGCGGGGTCCCACGTCGAGGCGGCGGGCGATGCCGAAGTCCACGAGGAAGGGAACGCCTTCGAGGTCGACGATGATGTTCGCCGGCTTGAGGTCCCGGTGGACGACCCCCTGGCGATGCGCGTACTCGAGCGCTTGCGCGATGGCGAGGACCACCTCGACGGCTTGCCGCGGACGAAGCCCCTCGCGATGCAGTTGCTTGTCGAGGGGCAGGCCCTCGATGAACTCCATGGTGAAGTAGAGGATTCCGTCGTGCTGTCCCACTTCGTGGACGGCCACGATGTTGGGGTGCCGCAGGCTGGCCACCGCACGTGCCTCGTCGTGGAACCTGTCGGCGGCGTCCGGTTTGTCGAGCTCGTCCTGGCGGAGGGTCTTGAGCGCGACGATGCGGTCGAGGTCGAGCTGGCGCGCCTTGTAGATGATCCCCATTCCCCCGCGCGCGATCTCGCCGAGGATCTCGTACTTGCCCAGGCGGCGGAGCTGGCGGATCTTGGCGGTGTTGGAATCCTCGGGTCGCGCGAGCTTGACGGTGTCTTCGCCCTCGAGGTCGAGGGTCGGATCGGCGCGGACCTCGAGATGGTCCTGGACCGTGACGTCCTCGAGCTTGTCCGCCGTTACCAGCTCGGCGTGGCACTTGGGGCACTCGTAGGTCTTTCCCGAGCCCGGGGCGAAGCCGCGGATGTTGTATTGCGAGCCGCAGGCGGAGCAGATGAGGATGGTGATCTTCTGCGCCTGCAGGGCGGTCTGGACCTGGTCGTTGGTCAGGAGCCCGAGTTCGACCAGGATGTGGCCCAGGCGAGCGAAGTCGCCCTTGCGCGCGCGGGTGCGCTGCACCTCGAGGGCACGCTCGAGCTGCTCGGGGGTGATGAGCCCGCGGTCGAGGAGAATGCGGCCGAAGGAGCCGGTCTTGGCCAACCCCGGGCGCGGCTGGGGCGGTGTCAGTTCCCCTGTCGAGCTCCGCTCGCCGTGCGTCTTCCTGCCGCCTGCGTCGACCATGGGGCCGAACCACCGCCTCTTTCCGCGATCGTCCCGCACGCCAGGATAACCGAGCGGGTCGGCGCGCGCTCGCGGCGGGAGGGGCGCGCGGGCAAGGCCGCGGGGAACCGCGGCGGGGCCGGCCTTCAGGCGCGCTTGGCGGCCCGCTTGCGCGCCTTCGCGTCGAGGAGCCGCTTGCGCAGCCGGAGCGAGCGTGGGGTCACCTCGAGCAATTCGTCGTCGGCGAGGTAGGCGAGGGCCTCCTCGACGCCGAAGCTGCGCGGGGCGGCGAGCACGACCTTGCGCTCCGCAGTGGCCGAGCGCATGTTCGTCACCTGCCGGCGGCGGCAAACGTTGACTTCGATGTCCTCGGGGCGGCGATGCTCGCCGACGATCTGTCCGGCGTAGACTTCCTCGCCCGGAGAGACGAACAGCTGGCCGCGCGCTTCGAGGGATTCCACCGCGTAGGCGGTGGTCTTGCCCTGCTCCATGGCGACCTGGACGCCGGTGTTCCGGCCGGGCAAGGGGCCACGCCAGGCGTCGTAGCGGAGGAACTCGTGCGAGAGGGTGGCCTCCCCACCGGTGGCGTTGAGGAGGGGACTGCGGATGCCGATCAGGCCGCGGGCCGGGATCTCGAACTCGAGGCGGACCTGGTCGCCGCGGGGCGTGAGGCCGAGCAGCTCCCCGCGGCGCTTGCCCATGAGCTCGATGACCTTGCCCGAGTGCTCCTCGGTCACATCGACCTGGGCGCGCTCGATGGGTTCGAGGCGTTTGCCCGTCTCGCCTCGGCGCTCGATGACCTTGGGACGGGACACAGAGAACTCGTAGCCCTCGCGGCGCATTTCCTCGATGAGGATCCCGAGGTGCAGGAGGCCCCGCCCGCGCACTTCGAGCTGGTCGGTGCTGTCGGTGTCGCGGACCTCGAGGGCGACGTTGGCGCGCGCCTCGCGCAGCAGGCGCTCTCGGAGCTGGCGGCTGGTGATCCGGTTCCCGTCGCGTCCGCGGAAGGGAGAGTCGGTGGCCAGGAAGTGCATGGCGACGGTGGGGGGATCGACCTCGACCGCCGGGAGGGGGTCGGGGCGCTCGGGGTCGCACACGGTGTCGCCGATCTCGACGCCTTCGAGACCGGAGAGGAAGACGATGTCCCCCGCCGCGGCCTCGGTCACCTCGACCCGCTCCAGGCCCCGGAAGGCGTAGAGTTGCTTGACCTCGGCGGCGCGCGGAGGCTCCCCGGGGCGGACCAGGACCACCCGCTGGGGCGCCCGCAAGGCGCCGCGCTCGACGCGACCGAGGGCGAGCCGCCCCACGTAGTCGTCCCACTCGAGCTGGCACACCCCGAGCTGCAGGGGGCCTGCGGCGTCCACCCGCGGCGGGGGGACGTGCTCGACGATGGCGTCGAGCACCGCGCTCAGGTCCTGGGCGTCCGCGTAGGCCTCCAGGGAGCGCGCCGCGCGCCGCTCCTTGGCCGACGCGAAGAGCACGGGGCAGTCGAGGAGGGACTCGTCGGCGCCGAGGTCGATGAGCAGTTCGAGGACTTCGTCGGGAACCTCCTCGGGGCGGGCGTCCTTGCGGTCGACCTTGTTGACCACCAGCACGATGCCCAGGCCGTGGGCGAGGGCCTTGCGGAGCACGAAGCGGGTTTGGGGCATGGGGCCGTCGTGGGCGCACACCAGCACGAGCGCGGCGTCCGCCATGCGGAGCACGCGCTCGACCTCACCCCCGAAGTCCGCGTGACCCGGGGTGTCGATGATGTTCAGCCGCCGCCCCCTCCACTCCAGGGAGCACGCCTTGGAGAAGATGGTGATGCCGCGCTCGCGTTCGAGGTCGTGGCGGTCCATGACGCAGTCCGTCACGGCCTGGTGCTCCCGGAAGACCCGCGCCGTGCGCAAGAGGCCGTCGAGCAGAGAGGTCTTGCCGTGATCGACGTGGGCAATGACCGCCACGTTGCGGATGGAGGAGGCCGGCATGGGAGAAGACCTAAGCTACTGGGGCAAAAGGGGAAAGGCACTCTGGGCGACGTTGCGTGCCCCGAGGGACGAAGCTATGCTCGCCGTCGCGCGTGGGATGGCGACCGGGACCGAGAAAGCCCGGAGCCGATGCAAGACGCCCGGGGGACGCGGCGTCCCTAAGTGTAGCCCCAAGCTCCCTCTCCTCCAACGGAAGGCGGTCGGATGAACGCTTCGGCAAGGCGCCCCGCTCCGGAGGACCGTCGCGGCGCGGTCCTCATGGTCTCTCTCGCCATTCTGGCGTTGCTCAGTCTGTTCGCGGTGGCCTTCGTGCAACTCACCAACTTCGAACGGGCCGCCTCCCGCAACTACAGCGACGCGGTGCGGGCTCGCCTGCTGGCCCGGGCCGGGGTGCGTCGCGCCGTCGTCGAGCTGCAGGAGATCGCGGGCAAGCGCCACTACAGCGATCCCAAGGCCGACGGCTGGGGCTACGCCCTCACCGCCCCCACGAACATGACCGAGGCCCAGCGCAAGGGGCTCAACCTGCCCCTGGACCTCCTCCTCACCACCACCCCGAGCTTCAAACTGACCAACCTCGGGCTGGTCAAGAGCAGCGAGGACCCGAGCAAGAACCGCTGCGACGGCGAGCCGCACACCGGTCCCAACTGCGCCAGCGATCCCCTGCTCTACGGCTCGCCCCTGGCCGTCTCCGGCTTCCTCGGACGGAGCTACCAGGGGGGCATGGACGTCTACAAGCTCAAGATCCTCGACACGGCCTCGCAGCTCAACGTCAACCACCCGGACCCCGCCGCCGCGCAGCGCATGCTCAAGAACCTGATCCGCGCGGCCGCGGAAGAGGACACGGTCTGGCGGACGCAGATGACCCCCCAGGCCGCCGACGCCATCGCCGCCCACGTCATCCTCAATCGGCCTTCGTCGGGCTTTCGCTCCAAGGCCGAAGTGCAGGCGCTCATCACCATCGACCCCGCGCACCACTCTGCCTCTTGTCCTTGCAAGACCACCGCGGCGGCCAACGGGGGCCTCGCCCTCGCCGGGGTCACCGCGGCCAACCGGGTCACCGAGGAGCGCTGGCTCGAGCATCTGCGCGATCGCATCACCACCCACAGCTGGGTGGACGAAAAGGTGATCCGTCCTTGGAACCTCAACCCCGACTTGCCCGCTTCGCACGCCTACTGGCAGGCGCCCAAGCGAAGCCTGCCCCTCATGCGCCGCGCGCCTGTGAACCTGAACACGGCCTCGCGCCCCGTCCTCGTGGCCCTCTTCGCGGGCCTCGAAGGGCGCAACGACTACGGAACCTTCCGGGTGGGCTACGCCACCGCCGGACGGCTCGCCGACCAGCTCATCGCCTGGCGGAGCGGCAGCGGGTCGGTGTCCAGCACGGTCCCGGGCCGGACCCTGGCGCGGGGGCCCTTCAAGTCGTGGCTCGACTTCGAGACTTGGCTGGACCACTACGCGACCTTCGCCCTGCCCGCCATCCAGACCCCCTCCAAGGGCGCGGCCCCTTACATCAAGCCGCCTGCCGGGGACAGCGACTACCAGGGCGTCAAGACCCCCAGCGGCGGCTGGAGCGAGGGCCTGGTCCCCGACAAGTTCCCCTACGGAACGCCGCCGGGCGCGGGGCAGCCGCCCGTGTCGCCGACGTGGTGCGCTCTGCTCGAAGGCCAGGGCATTCGCGACCTGATCAAGGCGCAGCTCAACCCCAACACCATGCTGAACAAGTTCGGGCAGGGCGCCAACCACGGGGGGCGAAACCAATACGGCATGCCCATCGCCCGACTGGTGGACAAGGCGGACATCGTTCACATGACCACCGAAGGCTGCTTCGACGCCATGGGGGTGTTCGAGATCACCTCGCTGGGCATGGTGCTCCGCCGCGACGAGGTGCAGGCGCAGGTCATCGCGAACTACCTCGGCACCCCGGTCGACACCGACGAGGTGGGCATCGTCGCCAGCCAGACCCTGCAGGTGGTGCTCAAGGTCTACGACGTTGCCCGCCTGACCACCCAGGCCGACTTCGAGAGGTTCCGGGCCATGATGGCGCCGGGAGACTTCATCCCCGACTACCAGGCCTGGCGCAACCTGCCCGGCGTCAACCGCACCAGCGAAGCCATCATGAATTCGCGCGGCTGGCCGGGGCTCATCACCCAGCCGGTCTACAGCATCGTGCGCGACGACCTCGAACTGCACGAGATCGCCGGAGCGACCCCCGCGCAGTACGACGGCCACATGACCCTCACCAACCTCCTGGGGGTGCGAGCGCAACCCTGGGACTTCATCGCCGGCTTCTCGCGCGGCACCCTCGACGCCTTCAAGTGCCGGGTCTGGTGGGACCCCAAGGACCAGAACCCCTTCCCGACGGGCCCCAACAACTCGATCAGCCCCGGCTGGCCGTATCCCGAGAGCGGAGGGGCCCTCCCCTTCGACGCCGGCAACCCCAGCCATCCCGCCGGCGCGTTCCCGCCGCCCAGCGTGGGGGCGGCGGACATCGACAAATGGTACGCCGGCCAGCTCCCCGGGGTGCCGGCCCCCGACCTCACCGAGCTGGACCGTCTCTGCAGCCCGATCCCCGGCGCGGAGCCGCCCACGGCAGGCAAGCGGAGCAGCGAGCTAAGCCCCCTCGATGTCGACCTCGCGGCGACGCCCAGCGATGGGCGGTGGTGGCACGAAGGCGCCGCGCTGTGGAACAACGGCGTCGCCATCGACCCGCGCCGCGTCGACGACACCACCGGCAAGCCCATCGCGCTCGCCTACAGCGGCGACAACATGAACCTCTACCGCGCCTGCTCCATCCGCGTGTGGGTCCAGCCGCTGGCGGACCCCTACCTGCGGGAGGAGGAGGTCCTCCTCAGCTTCATCGGCAGCAACGGCGCGCTGGCGGGCAACGTGGGCGGAGTGCAGCGCGACGTCGGCTGGCGGGTCGTCAAGCGCGCATCGGCCACCGGCGTCTCCATCGCCCTGCAGGCCTGCCCCTCGAACAACCCAGACAACGGCGTGAGTACCGTCACCGGCCGCCCCTACTCCAACCCGCGCAACAAGAACATCGCCCTCTGGGCCTGGCAGCACGTGGACGGTGTCAAGTGGCGCGACGTGGTGGAGATCGACGTCACCCCCGACACCAAGACCCGCTTCGCGAACAAGAACTTCAAGGCGCTGAGTTCCATCGAGCCCGAATGGCTCGCCAACACCTGGCACTGGGTGGTCGTCAACTACGGCTACGCGCGGGACAACTCCGACCCCGCGAGCGCCTCCCTCGGCTTCGCCCAGTTCGACATGTCGCTCCAAGTCGACATGCGCCCCACCCAGCCGCCCCGCGCCTACGACCCCGCCGAAGGGACGGGCCGCATCGCCTTCATGGGCGACACGGGGCTCTCGGACGGCTACGGAGAACTGCACGGGCACGAGCACGTGCCCACCAGCGGCGCCGGCATGCAACCCCTCGGGACCGCCAACGGCATCGAGAACGACCCCATCTCCCTTCCCAACCGAACGTCGACGCACATCTGGCTCGAGCCGCGGCCCCTCGGCGACTACTACAACTGCCGCCGCGGAGGCGTGACCATGGAGCAGCGCGAGGTCGTCTACGAAGACGTGGTCACCTGGAACGCCACCACCGGCGAATACGAGACCAGCCAGCCCATCAACTTCCCCCCGCAGAGCTTCGACCATCAGGTGGTCCTGCGCTATCCCGATGGCAGCGAGCGCAACATGCACTGGGTGTCCAGCGGGGGCATGTTCGGCAACTGGACCTACAACTTCCTCACCGGTCCGCCCGGCGACCCCGCCACGATGTTCGACTACGGTGCCGACGGGGTGCCGGGCACGGCGGACGACGTCCCCATGGACATCATTCTCCGCTACCGCGAAGCCATTCCGGCCTCTGAGTCGCCCTACTGCAAGGCCGTGGAAACCTCACCGGGCAAATGGACCGGCGCGGCCATGCAGCACTACGCCAACGAGCTCGCCGCCGGGCGCAGCGCCCCGAACCCGGGCAACGGCGACAACCAGTGCGTCTCCCAGGCCTACATTCATGGCCGACCGCCGGTTCTCTGCCCCGGGGGCCTCCCCTGCTGGACCGTGACCAACGTGCGCTGCACGGGGCAGCAAGCGGTGATCAGCGTCCCCGGCGGCCTGAGCGTGATCCCCCCCCGCATGGTGTGCGACGGTTGCCGTGGTTGCGAGAACTGCGACGTCGACGCGCCCCTCTTCCTGGGCGGCGAACCCGAGGGCCAGGTCAACCTGGTCGACCGCGGAGGCGTGCAGGTGGCCGCGGACATCGATGCGGACACGGCCGCCTACGCCGTGTTCGACAACCTGGTCATCAAGAACCTGCGCGAGTTCGAGGCCCGCACCGACTACGCCTCCAAGGGCGGATTCGTGAGCGATCCCTCCAACCCGGGCTACGAGATCCCCGCCAGCGGCGCGGCGGGCACCCCCAACGCGCCCGTCGACTGGTACGAGGACCGCTTCTTCGAGCTGAGCACCGCCGCCGAGCACTTCGACAACGACCCCGACGCCGACCCCAGCCAGGGTTTCGGGGCGACCTACCGGCGCGGGCTCCTGGAGCTCATCGGCCAGCGCACGAGGCTGGGATCGGTCACCTGGACCTCCTACCCCACGTCGGACGGGTCGATGCAGTTCGAGGTGCTCGTCTACAAGCTCCCCGGCCGGACCAGCGGACAGGACACCTGGCGTGGCGACAACAAGGACATCATGACCCAGGCCAGCCTGGTAACGGACGCCAACGGCGAGCCCGGGCGCAGCCAAATCCTCGACGCCGCCCGCACGCGTGTGGTCGGATACAAGCAGGGGCTGGCCTTCGGCTCCCAGACCCTCTACGACGGGCTCGGAGACGACAGCCGCGACTACGAGATCCTCATGATGGGGGTGCAACTCGGCAACCTCTACAAGGTCGGCCCCGGCGGCGCCCAGACCTCGGACCTCACCGAACGCCAGAGCTACGGCTTCCACACCACTGCGCCGGGCGCGCCCCTCGAAGTGCTGCCCTCGACTCGCTCGGGACTGCCCACCCCCATCACCGAGACCCCGGTCTTCGAGGACATCACCCTCAACCTCCTCCGCGAGACGCCCCAAATCCTGTACGCTGAGGAGGGAGTGAGCGAGTGATGCGACTGCGGACCTGCGCGTGGCCCTGGCTGGTCGCGCTCCTGGGGAGCGCCGCCTGGGGCGCGCCCGACGACGCCGGAGGCGGAGGCGGACTCGTCGTCGTGCTCGAGAATGGGCGCGACGCCGAGGGGCGACCCCACGGCTGCTACTTCGAGGCCTCGGGGAAGACGCCGCCGCTGATGGACGGAACGCGCCTCGACGTCACCCTCCAGGCGCGCGGCCGCTCGCGCGACTTCCCGGTCAAGATCCTCCGCGCGGTGGTCCAGGACAACACCTACAAGGTGAGCTACCCCTGGCAAGACCGCGTCTTCGCACCCCTGGCCTACGAGGTCAAGGTGGAGCTGGCCGTCGGCAAGCAGGCCAAGCGGGTCCAGCAGTGGCTAATGACCGAGTACGGCTACGCAGAGAGCCATCGGGAGATCATCGACCGACGGACGGTCCCCTTCGGCACCGAGGAGGAGCGAACCCGATTCGCCATCGAGAACATCGACCGCATCCAGGGCATGCTGCGCACCCTCGACGCCCGGCGGCTCGCGGTGGCCGAGTTCGCCCAAGCCCTGGTCGAGCAGGCCGAGGGCGGTCGCCCGCGCCACCAGGAACTCACCATGGGCTTGGTGCGCTTCCGGGGCGAGGTGGACGCCTACTTCCGCCAGTACGTCGTCCTCCTCGAGGCAGGCTTCCACCAGACCATTCTTCGCCACCTGCGGGTGCTGGATCGGATCCTGCGCGACCACGGCCGCGCGCGCGGCGAGGCGGTACTCCCCGTGCTCGCACAACGTCTCGAGCGCCTGGGCAAGGAGATCCACGGCAGCCTGGAGCTCATCAAGCAATACGCCCCCGCCCCCGCCGACACGCCCCTCGTCCCCGCCGACGAAGAGGACGAATCGCCGAGGACGGAGGAGCCAGGAGGAGAGCGATGAGACGACCCCTGCTGCTCGGGCTCGGCGGCCTCTTGGTCGGCGCCTTCGCCAGCGCGCCTCCGGCCTACGGGTGAACGAACATCTACGGCATTCCGGGCGAATGCAACATGAAGACCTTCACCTGCGACGTCGAGCCGGACCCCAAGCGCCGCGAGGAACCGGTGCTGGTCTCCAAGGTCTACATGGCCGGCAACTGGTCCTTCCACGCCTACAAGCGCTCCCACGACGGGAGATACAACATCGTCCACCGTGCCGACGGCTTCGACGTGTTCAAGGGGAAGACCCGCGTCCGCTACAAGTACACCTTCCACGGGGCCGAGCGCGGCTTCTACTGGAGCCCGGACAACCGGCGCATCGTCTACTTCGGCACCGGAGAGCCGGGCGTCCCCGACGGCGGTCGCTGCGTGGTGCTGCTCGACATGGCGCGGGTCACCGAGGGCCCCGAGGGGCAGAAGCCGCCTCACGAGGTGCTCTACGCGCCCCCGCAGGGACACGTCCCCTTCGGGCTCGAATGGTCGCCGCGGGGCGAGGCAGTCTACGTGCTGGAGAAGTACCGCGAGGAGCACGTCCTCTACTCGCGTCTGCTCCGGGTGACCCTGCAAGGGCACGTCTCGCAGGTCGTGCGCATGGGCGGGATCATCGACTTCTTCATGCCCCCGGTGTCGCGCTTCGAGAACGGCAGCGGGCCCGACGATCGCCCCTACTGGATCGTCTTCGGCCATCCCACGGGTCTCTACCTGACCGATCCCAAGGGCAAGAGCGTCCGCCACATCTCCAAGCTCCCGGCCGTGGGTCTGCACAACATCGAGTGGCACCCGCGCAAGAACCAGTTCACGCTCTTCTTCCGCCGCGCCACGGTCGGCCCTACCGGAGAGCGCTTCCGCGGCGTCTACCTAGTCCACCTCGACCGCATCGGCCGCGCGAAGCCCGAGAAGGAGTCCATCCTCGAGCACCTCTACGACGACGTCGACGTGCACACCCTCTGGTATTCGCCCTACGGCAAGTACGTGTGCTTCGCCAGCGAAGACGCCATCTACTACCGCAAGGTCGGGGAGAGCGGCGAGATGTCCAAGATCGTTCCCGTCCTCGACGACATCGAGCTCGAGGTCAAGGGGGTCAGCTGGCACCCCAACGAGCGCTGGCTGGCCTTCACCGCAGGGAACCACTTGTTCGTCAAGGACGTGGACACCGAGGACGAACCGCGCCTCATCGCGAGCTTCGGCTCGGACACCACCCACTTCGCTGCCGAGCCGGTGTGGACCGGAGACCGGGTCTACCTGACCGTCTTCGAGGACCTCACGCGCCGCAAGCGCCGGCGTCCGAGCAAGAAGCCCGTCTTCGGCAAGCCCGAGGAGGTGAAGAAGGAGGTCGAGAAGGCCCGGCGAGGTGGGCGTGGCTGATTCCGCGCGCCCGCGGGCGCTGCGCGCTGCGCCCCGTGTGGCTTCGCTGGAGGCGCCGCGGCCACGAGCCCGCCGGCGGATGACCCTGGTCGAGCTCTTGGTGGCCATTGCCTTGGGGGTCATCCTCATCGGGGTCGTCACCTTCGTGTGGTTGCAGGCGACCAAGCTGTTCACGACCACCGTGAACAAGCTGGAGACCTACCAGCGCTTGCGCACGGTGCTCGACGTGGTCGAGCGCGACCTTGCGAACACCAACCGGACCGTGGACATGGAGTTCTACGTGGACTCCGACCCCGACGGGCCGGGGCCCGCCAATCCTTTGCGCCCCAACGGACACTACGACCCCGGGGATACCCTCTACCAGATCGGCGCCGAGGACTTCCGCAAGCCACGCGACGCCACCGATCCGCTCCTCTCGGTGGGGACCGAGTTCGGCATGCCCGGCGACGGCTTCGAGACCTTCCCCCTCAACAAGCGCCAGCAAGCCTCCGGAGAGCCCGCCTATTGCTACGCGCCGGCGGTGCTCTCCCCCGAGCCTTACGCCATCGGCGCGGGCTACACGGATTGGCGCCGCTACTGGCGGGACGAAGTCTACGTGCGGACCTACACGATGGTGGACGGGCTCAATCGGCCGGCCTTGGTCCACTACCGACTCGTGCCCCAGAAGGACGGCCGCTCGCTCTTGCGGCGCCGGGTGTGGTTCCTCAACGACAACAACGAAATGGTCCACCCCGGCGGACCCGGCAACCCGGCGACGGATCGAACGACCATACTCACCCACGGGGTGTGCGACCTCAAGGTCGGCTTCTACTTCAAGGAGACCCCCAGCGAAGGCATCGGACACTGGTACCACGTGGGGAACGTGGACGGCACCTGGAGCACCGAGGCGGACGAACTCAACGACCTCGACGAGAAGCGCGGCTTCGTGGCCGCCCGGGGCCCCCAGGGCCTCTCCAAGCAGCACCAGGACCAGTTCGGAGGCATGAACGCGGTGTCCTTCGTCCTCGAGGGGCACGCACGCCTCGAGGACCAGGCGTCGGGAGGAGTGGTGCTGCGGGGCCTCCGCGACGACACGCCCATCGAAAACCAGCCGCTCACCGACAAGAGCCAGTACGACCCGACCGTCAACTTCCCCGGCGTGCGCTCCGGGGACAAGATCTTCGTCTACGACGCCACCGACGACGACGGCACCCAGACCCCCGGCGCCGCCAAGAAGGCGGGTCCCCTCTTCCCCGATCGGATCTTCACCGTCGAGCTCATCTATTCGGACAAATCCGAGACCTGGAGCGCGATGAAGTTCTCGGAGCCCATCAATTTCTTCCGCCTGGGCACGAGCTGGCTGGGGAGCGCCATCGGGGGCGAAGTCCCCACGCAGATCGGCGACGGGAACCCCGCCACCCAAGATGTGGATCCCCAGGCAGGTCCCGAGCGACTGATCAAGCAGTCCTTCAACGTCAAGTTCCGTGTTGGCTTCCTCCCGGCCGCCTTCCTGATCCGTCTGAGCTGCGACGACCCCTACAACCGCTCGGTCCTGCAAGTCGAACGGGTCGTGCGCCTCCTGGAGCAGTGAGGCAGCGCGAGCCCAGGGGGTGGGAGGGGGGCACCGAGCCCCCTCGCTATACTGAGCTGCGATGTTGACCGCCCTCTCCCTTCTCCTGGGGCTGGCGCTTCAGCTCCACGTTCCCGGCGCGACCGTGTGGCAGAGCACGGAGATCGCGCCCGGACAAGGTTGGAGCGTGCCCTGCACGGTCGGGCGCTCCGGCCTGCTTCTCCTCGAGCTGCAGGGGCTGGGATCCTTCGTCGACGTCGACCTGCAGGTGCGAGGCGCTGGCTGGGAGCAGGCAGCGCGCGGGCATCGCGCCGAAGAGGTCCTCCTCCTGCCCGTCCTCGCTGGGGAGCAGCTGCGCATCGAGGTCCCTCCCCCGCGGGCGCGTGCTCGGTTTCGCCTGGGCGCGACGCTCCTCCTCGACGACGCGAGGCTCGGCCCCGGGACGGCCGTGGAGGCGGAGTTCGCACTTCCCGTTCGCGCTGCCTTGTTCCGTGTCCCCGGCGGCGCGCGCATCCGCCTGCGCTCGACGCGGGGGGAGGGTCCTGGGCAGGTCTTGCTCTTCGACGGAGGCGGCGATCTCGTCGAGTGGACGCGGTCCAGAGGGCGCACGACGGAGGTGCTCCCGTTCGCGCCCTTCTCGGGCGAGCTGTTCGTCCTCGTGCGGGCCGAGCAGGCCTGCGCCTTCGCTCTGGAGGTCTTGGCAGAGACGGCGAGCGCTGCGGAGCGGCGGCGTCGGCATCCGCTCCAAGCCTTCGTGGCTTCGCTGGCCCGGACGCCTGCCCAGCGGCGGGTCCTGGCCGCCCTCGGTCGGCAGCCCGACTTTGTTTGCCTGCGCGCCTACCTCGAGGACTACCCGGGCGGCCTTCCTCTAGACTTGCAGATCGTCCCCGGCCTCGAGGCCCACGGCGTCGAACGTTTCGGGACCTACAGCCGCGGCAGCCTGGCCGTGAATCCCACCATCGCTCCGCACCAGACCAACCCCCAAGAACTCGTGGACACCCTCGTGCACGAGCTCGTCCACGCGGTCCTCTCGCTGCCCCGAGCGCCGGGCTTTCCGCTGGCCCCGGACGTGCTCGACTCGGCGCACGACCCCCGGCTCCAGGGGCTCGGGGGAGCACCGCTCCGGCGCGGCTCCCTGCCCGAGCCTTACGGATCGTACCTCGCGCGCGAGTACGGGCCGAGCGCCAGCAACCCGAGCGAAGACTACACGGACATCAACTCCGGAGCCCAGCGGCTCATCACCAAGGTCATAACGGAGAACCTCGAGCGCACGGGCTTGGGGAAGAAGACCTTGGTGTTCGCCAACGTGGAGGCGCGCAGGCGCCTGCACGCGGAGACCAAGTAACGCGCTCGGGCTCGTCCCGACGGGGCGCGCAGGGCGGAGTCGAACCCACACCGAGCGACGAAGGGCGCGCGGGCGTGGATACAATGGCCGCGCTCCGGCCGTGCCGCGAGCCGCTGCCCCATGATCGCCGACCCCGCTGAGACCGAACGCGAAGCGCCCGTGTGGGCGGACCGAGGCTGGTATTTGGCCGTCGAGTACGGCGTCCTGGCCCGAGACCGCTTCCTGCGTCGCCTCGACGCGCTGCGCGCCCTCGGGCAGTTCAAGGAGCTCCTCGAGCCCGGCGGGGCCATCCTCTACCGCAACCTGTTCCGCGAGGACCGGTTGAAGGAGGCCTGGGAGCTCTTCACCCACCTGCGCCCCTGGCAGGACCGCCTGATCTGCACCCTCCGTGGGGAGCGGGTCGACGCGAAGGAGGCGCAGGACGTCCTCTGGTGTGCGGCCTTCCTCGGGGCCGAGGCGCCGTGCCGCGGGCCGGCCGGCAAGCGGACGCGCGCCGTCGGCTGCGAGGGTGCCCGGGTCGTGCTCTCGCCCGGTGACTGGGATCTCCGCGAAGCCGAACGCCGCCACGCGCTGACCTTTGCGCACGTCGACGCCGAGGGCACACTGTGCTTCGACCGCTCCGAGCTGGCCTCCTTCGCTGCCCGGAGCCCTCGTCGGGGTCGTTGTCCGCGCTCCCCTGCGCGCGATCCCGCCGCTTTCGCGGCCGCCTTCGTCGATGCCCCCGTGCGCTCCCTCGAGTGGCCGCTCGTTGCCGAGGCCACGAGCGCCCTTCGCAAGGCCCTTGGCGCCAAGGCCGTCGAGGCCGAGCACGGCTTCGTCCCCCGCGACGAGGACATGGCCTTCGGGCTCCACGACAGCCTCGAGCTGACCTGGGAGCGAGGCTCCATCGCCGTGCGGCGCGCTGGCGAACGCGGCTCCTCCTTGGCTCGTGAGGTACGCGTTCCGCGCTCGGTCGAGCGTGTGCTGCGCGACGGCCATCTCCTGCGTGCCGTCCGCATGCAGGAGGGGTATGCGCGCCGCAAGGGGGGGCACTACGTCCTCGAGCACCGCTTCCTGCTCTCCACCCGGCTGCATCTGCTGCCCGGCGATCGCCCCGCGCGCTTCCGCGGCTACCGGCTGACCACCTACCCCCGCGCCACCGCCGGCTACGCCGCCTGGGTCGAGCGGGTGGTGGGAGGAATGCCGTGAGCCCCGCCCGACGCCGCGGCCCCGCCCAGCGATCCTCCCGGGAACGTCCGGCTCCGCAACTCACCGCGCTGGGCGAGGAGGTCTCCGACTACGTGCGGGCCCGCGTGCCCCTCCTCTACCTCGTCACCTGGGAAGAGGAGCGCGTCCTCCGCGAGTTGGAGGCCGTGGCCGTACGCCTGCGCAAGCGCTGCCTGGTGTGGACGGAGACCGACGGCCTGCGCAACGTCGCCCTGCCAAACGAGGCCGTCGCCCGGCGCGCGCGCGAGCCCGCCGAAGTCTTGGGAACCATCCGCCGGGACGACGCCGACGCCCTCTACATCCTGGTCGACTTCCATCTCCACGTGGAGAAGGCCGGAGTCCGCCGCCTGCTGCGCGACCTCGCCCACGAGTTGCAGACGAGCACCAAGACCGTGCTGCTCGTCGCCCCCCGCCTCGTGCTGCCCGCCGAACTGGAGAAGGAGGTCACCGTGGTCGACGTCCCCCTCCCCTCGCGCGCCGCCATCGCTCGGCATCTGGACCTGGTCGGCGAACGCCTGGGCCCCGGGAAGTCCTCGTTGAGCGCGGGAGACCGGGACGAGCTGATCCGCTCCGCCCAGGGGATGACCCTCCAGGAACTCGAGCAGAGCCTCGCCCTGGCGATGGTCAAGTTGGGGGTCATCGACCGGCGCGCCATCGAGCTCGTCTTGCGCGAAAAGGAGCAGCTCGTGCGCAAGGGGAGCGCCCTCGAGTGCGTCCGCTGGGACGAAGGCTTCGAGTCGGTCGGCGGACTCGATTTGCTCAAGGACTGGCTCGCCTCACGCAAGGACGCGTTTTCGCAGGAGGCGCGCAACTACGGCTTGCCCGCCCCACGCGGGTTGTGCCTGATCGGTGTCCAAGGCTGCGGGAAGAGCCTCTCGGCCAAGGCCGTCGCCCGGTTCTACCGTCTTCCCCTGCTACGCTTCGACATCGGTCGCGTGTTCGCCGGCATCGTGGGGCGCAGCGAGGAGAACGTGCGCCAGGCGCTGCGCCTCGCGGAGTCCATCGCCCCCTGCGTGCTCTGGATCGACGAGCTGGAGAAGTCCCTCTCGGGCGCCCGCTCGAGCTCGGTCTCCGACGCGGGCACCACCGCTCGCGTCATCAGCACCATCACGACGTGGCTGCAAGAGCGCGGGGGAGAGGGTGTCTACGTGGTCGCCACGGCGAACGACATCAGCAACTTGCCTCCCGAACTCCTTCGCAAGGGACGCTTCGACGAAATCTTCTTCGTCGACCTGCCGGCCGAGCCCGAGCGGGCGGAGATCCTGTCCATTCACTTGCGCAAGCGAGACCGCGAGCCGGACGACTTCGACCTCGCGCGGGTCGCCGCGGCGACCCGCGGCTTCTCCGGGGCCGAACTCGAAGAGGCGGTCATCGCCGGGCTCTACGAGGCCTTCTCCGCCCGCCGTGCCATGACCACCGAGGACTTGCTCGCGGCCGTCGAACGGACCGTGCCCCTGTCGACCACCATGCAGGAAAGCGTGGGCGCCATTCGCGCTTGGGCAAAGGGCCGTGCGCGGCGGGCTTCCAGCGCCTCGTGAGCGGGCGACGCCGATGAGCCCCAGACCGTCACGGACCGGCCCGCGCGGAGCGACCGTCGCTCCCGGGGAGCGTTTCGAGTGGATCGAGGCGGAGCCTGCTCGCCCCAAGGCCCCCAAACTGCGCGAAGGCGCGCGCGCGCAGGCCGCCCAGCGCTGCCGTCGCTGCGGCTGGGTCGACTCCCTGGACGAGGTGGAATGCTTCCGCTGCGGAGAACCCTTCCCCCGCGAGGAGGCCGCCACCCCGGCCATCTGCCCCGGCCTTCCTCCCCCCGAGCCGAGTCTCCGCGTCGCCCTCCAGCCCGCGCGGCAGCTCTTCGAAGACCGAGGTCCCAACGCGGAGCCCGCGCTCTGGCGTCTTCGGCGGCGCTCCGCAGAGCACGCCCGTCTGCCCGGCTTCGAGCGCCTGCTGGCCCTCGCGCAGGTCAACTCCGAGCACTTCCAGCGCTACGCCCATCAGCAGCGGGTCGCCCGCAGGGTCCTCGAGGACATGGGAGGGGCTGCTCTCCTCGCGGACGAGACAGGCCTCGGAAAGACCATCGAGGCGGGCCTCGTGGCCAAGGAACTGCTCCTGCGCGGGCTGGCGCAGCGCGTGCTCGTGGTCGTTCCTGCTTCGCTGGGCCTGCAGTGGCGCGAGGAGATGGCGGAAAAGTTCAACCTCGAGTTCGTCTTCGCCCGAGACCCGGCGGACCTCGCCGACGACCCGCCGCTGGTCATCGTCAGCTACGCCGGGCTGCGGGGGCCCGGCCTGGGGAAGGTCCTTCGCGAGCGGGGGACCGACTTGCTCGTCTGCGACGAAGCCCATCACCTGCGCAACCGTTCGACCAAGCAGTACAAGGCCGTGGCACGGGTGCGAAAGACCTACGTGCTCCTTCTCTCGGCCACGCCCTTCCACAACCGGCTCGTCGAACTCAAGAACCTGCTCGACATCCTGAAGCCCGGCCTGCTCGGCTCCACGCGCGCCTTCAACCGCCAGTACGTAGACGAGCGCGATCCCCGCAAGCCGCGCAACCTCCACCACCTCCAGCAACTCCTGGGCGAGGTGATGATCCGCAACCGGCGCGAGGACGTGGCCGTAAAGCTCCCGGCGCGGCGCGCGGCGATCTACCACCTGGAACTCGCCGCCGCGGAGCGATCTTTCTACGACGAACTCTCCGCCTTCATCAGCGACGAAGTCCGCTCGGGCGCACTGACCGTCGTCGGTCCCACCGGCCGCGGCCACTCCTTCGCCCTCACCCTGATCTCGCTCCAGCGACAGCTCTGTTCCAGCCCGGCAGCCGTCGCTCAGGGGCTTCGGACCCTGGCCGCCACCGAGGGTCTGCCCCCCGACCTCGTCGCACGCGCTCAGGAATTCGAGCGGCGCGCCCTCGCGCTGGGCGAGTGGCGCAAAGCCCAGGCCATCGAGGAGGTCCTCGCGCGCTTTCCCGGCAAGGTCATCGTGTTCTGCGAGTTCCGCGCCACCATCCGCGCGCTCGTCGAGCGCCTGCGCGCCGCCGGGATTGCCACCGAGGCCTTCCACGGTGGACTGAGCCCCGGCGAACGCGCCGCCGCCATCGCACGCTTCCGCGACCAAGCCCGCGTGCTCGTCTCCTCGAAGGCGGGCGCCGAGGGGCTCAACGTTCAGTTCTGCTCGACGGTGGTGAACTTCGACCTCCCCTGGAATCCCATGGTCGTCGAGCAACGAATCGGCCGGGTGCACCGCCTGGGGCAGACCCGGGACGTGACCGTGTTCAACCTCTCGGTCAAGGGGACCATCGAGGCCCGGGTGCTTGAGTTGCTGGCCCGCAAGCTGAGGCTGTTCACCGCGGTGCTCGGCGAGGTGGACCTGATCCTCGGCTCGCTGCACGCGGAGCGCAGTTTCGAGGAACTGCTCCGCGACGTCTGGCTGCAGGGGACCCGCGCGGGCGACGTGGATGCGGCCCTCGAAGCCTTCGGTCGCAAGTTGGAGGAAGCCCGCGCCGCCTACGACGCCATCAAGGAAGCGGAAGCGGTCCTCGACGTCCTCGCGCCGGCCCCCGAGGAGCCCTCCGCGTGAGCGCTTCGTCGGAAAAGGAGCTGTGCGCGTTCCTCCGCGCTGGCGTGTCCGCGGCCGGCGGCAGCTTTCGGCGGCGGGACGGCGTCTTCGAGGTGCGCTTCCCCCGCGAGGGAGCGGGCGCCGAGCTCGCGGAGCGCTTGGGCGACGAACTCGCCTTGGTCCTCGACCCTGGGGCGCTCGCACCGGGCCGCAGTCTCCTGGCGCCGGGGAGCCATGTCTTGCGTGCGCTGGACGCATGGCTGGCAGCGCGGGGGCGTCGCAGCTACGTCGTACAGCCGGGCCGAGCGCGCCTCACCAAGAAGGCGCTGCGGGAGCGGGTGCGCCCCGCTCGCGGCGCGGAGCTCGGCATCCGCGACCGCGCCTCCGGGACGGGCTACGACCTCTACGTCGTCTATCGGCTCCGTTTCCGCAGCCTGGGGCGCCAGGAGGACTTGGTGTGCGTGCGCGTCCGCCTGCGTCCCGGTCGTCCCCCCCGCGCGGACTTCGGCGAGCCTCCCGCGGCGGCCTTCGGTTGGCCTCATCGGCCGCGGAAGCGACCGCCCGAGGAGTTCCTGGACGCAGGCCTGGGGGCTGCGGACGCCTTCGTCGAGGAGCACGCGCGCGCCGAGGCGGCCCGCCGGCGCGAGGACGCGCGCACCCGCTTCGCGAAGGACGTACTCCGCCTCGACGCTTACTACGCCGCCCAGATGGCCGAGGTCCAGCGCAGCCGGCGGACCGACCTCGGACTCGTACGCCTGGAGGAGCTTCAGGAAGAGCGAGCCCTCCGTTTGGCCGAGTTGGCGCGGGCCTGCGAGGTCTCGGTGGAGGTCGCCCCCATGCAGGTCCTCTGCGTGGAGGTACCCCTGCAACTCGCCCGGCTCGTGGTGCAAGCCGAGGGCGCCGAGCGCGCCGGGCGGAGCATCGCGCTCGAGCGCGCCAGCGGGGCCCTGGACCTCGGCGAGTGCCCGGCTTGCGCGCAGCAACTCGCGGGCGAGTTGAGCGCCTGCGACGGATCCCACGTGGTGCACAGCGCCTGCCTGGGCCGCTGCGACCGCTGTGGGGGCGCCGTGTGCGGCGCGTGCGAGAGTCCGCTGTGCACGGTGTGCGGTGTGCTCTGCTGCACGGGGTGCGGTGCGACGTGTCCCGCTTGCGGCGCAAGCGCGTGCGCAACCCACGCGGGCGGTCGCTGCGCTCGCTGCGAGTCGGAAGGCTGCGGCGCTTGCCTTCGCGCCTGCGGGGGCTGCGGGGCGCTCCACTGCGACCAGCACCTCGCCGACGGACTCTGCGCCTCGTGCCGCGCCGTCTGTCCCAGCTGCCGCAGCGTTCGCCCGCGCGGCGAACTCCGTCGCTGCGACGGCTGCGGACGCCGCTTCTGCACGGCTTGCCTGTTGCCGGACGCCGCACGCTGCGTGCTCTGCCCCTGATCGCCGGACGCGTCGCGCCCAACCAGCCGAGGCGAGGCCGGGAGGAGTGGGCTCAGCGACGGCGGGAGCCCGCGGAGGGTCCGGCCAGGCCGACCACCGCGCCGAGGAGGGCCCGCCGGGCCGCCGCGAAGGCCTCGGCAGGGTTCCCGGCGAGGGGCGTAGGAACGCAATCGGGCTCGGCGCCGCGCGGGGACCCGCCGATGCGCCAGCGCACCACGTGCGGCGGCGCGATGCCGTCCGCCGCGGGGGGCGTCTCGCCTGCCGGGAGCCCCGCGGGCTCCTCGTCGCCGACCTGCACGGAAATGCCGTAGACGCGGCGGTCCCGCGCGCCCAGGGCCCGCAGGTCGAAGTCGGGGTCCTCGCGCGCGACCCGAACGGCGCCGCGGCCGATGTCGTGACGCAGGAGCACCGAGAGGAGTTCCGCGTCCGCGTCGGTGCGCGCGGCGGCCGACGGGCCACGCGCCAGGAGGTGGAGCTCGTAGCGCAAGGCGTCGCCTGGGAACACGCGGACGAGGTCCTCGCAGAGGCGCAGGCAGAGGCCGTAGACCAAGACCACGAGCGGATCCGGGTGCCAGGGCAGCTTCACCCGCAGACCGGGGTCGGGGCGAAGGGCCACGTGGACGCTGCGCCGCGTGCGGCGGAGCTGACCGCTGTCGCGGGCGAAGAAGAGGGCCTCGCTCTCCAGGCAACGCAGCGCGAACAAGTCGACGGACGGGTGGGGGTCGTCCCCGAAGGGATCCTCGCCCATGTAGACCAACTCGGTGGGGACAAGGTTTTCGAGCGGACCGCGGTGGGCAAGCTCGGCGAAGCCGCCTTGGGGGTAGGTACCGCTGTCGGGGAGCTCGGTCTCGACGACGCGCGTCTCGCGACGAACGACGTCGGAGAGGTCCAAGGGAGGGAGAGCCGCGGCGGCCGCCGCGATGCGCCGCCCGGCAAGGCGCTGCGCGGCGCTGCGGTAGGCGCTCCAGTGCTCGACCTCGGCGAGGTGCGCAGGCGAAAAGGCCGGCTCCGGGCGGCGCTCCGCAAGCATTCGCTCCAGGGCGTCGGCGAAGGCGCGGAGGGTGGCGCCTTCGCCGCGGAGCTCGTCGTAGGCGGCGGCCGCCGCCTCCGGGTCGAGGTCTGCGGGGACGCCCAGTTCTCGAAGGAGGACCGGGTCGATCGCCGGCGCGTCGGCGTGACCGCCCGCCCGAGCGAGCGGGTCGAGCAGGACCCCCACGCAGTGCGCGACCAGGTCGTCGCGCCGGGGGTCGCGCCGGACGGCCTCGGAGGCGCGACGGAACGAGGCGTCGTGCAAGAGCCCGTTGAGGAGGAGGTTCTCGTATTCGAGTCGCAGCCGGCGTTCCGCGGCGGGCCAGCGGGAGAGTCCCTGCAGAGAGCGAAAGACGAAGCGCTCGCCGTCGAGGAGCAAGTGGCCTAGGTCGAACACCCAGGAGAAGGGAAGGCCCTTTGCGCGTCCTCCGAGGAGCAGGGCGCGGTACCAGCGCAAGGCCCGCCGCGCGCGCAGCGGGAGCCCTTCGCTGCCGCAGCCGCGAAATCGCAACGAGCCGAACAGGTAGGCGGCAAGACCCGCCGCGTCCAGCCCGCGCGGAGGACCGGCGGCGCTCACCGGGCCTCTCCGCGAGGAGCCCGCGGCCCGCGCTCCTCGTCGCCCGCTCGGGACCTCGGGCGGGCGAGGGCGCACCCCTCGGTCGAGCATCGCTCCCTCGCTGGCGAGGAGCCGGGGAAGGTCTCCGCGGGGGGCGGCGGTGCCGCCGACCTTTCCCGGGGGCCGTTCGCTGCTTCGCCGAGCACCTCGCGCGGCGCTCCAGCGACCGTGGGACGTCGACCCACGAAGGACTCGTTCGGAGTCCGCTGCGACGGGGTGTTAGCCAATGCGCAGGAGGGCATCGACCTTTTCGCGCAGGGGCGCGAAGTCTTCGTTGCGGTCGCCCACGTAGCGGAGCAAGACCAGGTCCTCGGGTCGCACGGCGCCGCCGTGGAACAGAAGCGCGCGGGCGCGGATGAGCTGGTAGAGCTTGATGAACTTGCGATCGGAAACGACGACGCGGTGCTCGCGCTCCAGGGTGCGCAGGATCCTGCGGAACAAGTCGAAGACGTCGTCGGGAAACCAGCGCTTGCGGTCGCGGGCGACGGCTCCGTCGGCGTCGTCGCCCGGAGCGCGGGCTCCTTCGCCGACGCCGGCCATCTGCAGGTGCAGGTAGCGCCGCAGCTTGAGGAAGTCGTCCAAGCCCGCCTGCCCAGCCCAAGGCCTGCGGTTGAGCGCCCGATGGAGATCGTTCGAGAGTCCCTTCTCGAGGAGGGCATCCATGTGCTCGTCCTTGACGGGCACGCTCTCGGCCTTGAGGACGAAGCGGTCGCGGAGGGCTGCGAGTTCCTCGAACTCGGGCACGAGGTTGGTGGCCGCGAAGAGCATCACCAGGCGCACCGGAACCGGCCGGCCGTCTTGGTAGAACTTGCGCTCGTTGATGATGGTGAGCAGTGTGTTCAGGATCGCGGAGTTCGACTTGAAGATCTCGTCGAGGAAGGCGATCCGTGCCCGGGGAAGCTTCCCGGCCACCTTGCGGACGTAGGCGCCTTCCTTGAGGCGCTGCAGGTCGATGGGCCCGATCAGCTCGCTGGGCTCGGTGAACTTGGTGAGCATGTACTCGAAGTAGTCCTCGCCCTCGAGCCCCAGACCTTCACAGAACTTGGTGACCAAATCCGACTTGGCCGTGCCCGGCGGTCCAACGATGAGCAGCGACTCCTGGGCGATGGTGCAGATGGCCATGAGGTCGATGAGCTCTTGCTTCTGCACGAAATAGCGGCCGAGTCGCGTGCGAAGGCCGTTCACGCGTTCCCGGACGGACTCGATCTCGTCTCGGAGCTGTGCGAAGTCGAGGTTCTCGACGGCTTTTGGGGAGTCGTAGGTGTTCATCGCGGGGTCGACTCTGGTTGCGCCCGGATCATACGCGCCGGAGCACGACCTGCGGGGAAGGGGTATCCTCAGCGGATGCACCGGCAAGGATGGACGTGGACGAAGCGGCGGGACCGTCGAGGAGCGGAGAGCTGAGCGCGCGGTCGCTGCGCGACGAGACCCCCGCGGTGTCCCCCGCCCGAAGCATCACCCGGACCCATCTCCCCGCCGGAGGTGCGGACGGCGACGAGGCGCCGGGGCTGGACCCGGAGCGGCCCCAGCGCATTGGGCCTTACGAGATCGTAGGCGAACTCGGACGCGGCGGCGTCGGCGTGGTCTACGAGGCCTACGACCCGCGCCTCGATCGCGTCGTCGCCCTCAAGACCCTCATTGCCGGTCGGGATGCGAGCGAAGCGCAGATCCAGCGCTTCCTTCGCGAGGTGCGTGCTTGCGCGCACCTGCGCCACCCGCACCTGGTGGCCGTGCACGACGCGGGGAAGAGCGACGGGCGCTTCTACCTGGCCATGGAACGCATCGACGGCGTGGCCCTCGACACCCTCCTCGAAGAGCGCGGACCCCTGCCGCCACGCGAGGCCGCGCGCCTCCTCCTGCCCGTCGTCCGTGCCCTCGAACACGCCCATCGCGAAGGCTTCGTACACCGCGACGTGAAGCCCGAGAACATCCTCGTCGACGGACAAGGCGAGGCCTACCTGACCGACTTCGGGCTGGCCCTCGACCTCAGCGAGGCTTCCCGCCTGACCCGCAGCAACCAGAGCGTGGGCACCCCTGCGTTCATGGCTCCCGAGCAGTTGCGGGGCCGGCACGACGATCCGCGGGTGGACATCTACGCTCTCGGAGCGACCCTCTACGAAGTCCTCACCGGGCGGGTCCCGTTTGCGGCGGAGAGCTTCGCGGACCTCGTGGACCGGGTCCTCCTCGAGGACCCACCTCCCCCCCGCGCCCTGCGCCCGAGCATTTCGCGGGACCTGGAGGCGATCGTCCTCAAGTGCCTCGAGAAGGACCCCGCGGCCCGATACCCCAGCGCGGGGGCGTTGGCCGACGACTTGGAGCGATTCCTCGAAGGGCGCGCGGTGGAGGCAGGGCCGCCGTCCTGGGCGCGCCGCCTCGCTCGCCGATTGCGCCGGCAGCGAACGCTGGTCGCTGGCGCGCTCGTCGCCCTCGCCGGCCTCGGCGGCGGGCTCTTCCTGGCCCTGGGGGTGGAGGCCGAGGTCCAGGCCGCGCGCCAGCGCAGCCGGCGCCTCGAGGCGGAGCGCCGACGCCTCCTGAACGCCCACCGCGAGGCCCTGGCCCACTTCGAACGCGAGGAGGCCAAGCGCTTGGCCTTCGTCGAGGCTACCTTGGCCGCGACCCCTCGCCAGCGCCTGGCCGCGCTGGATCGATTCCTCGAACGCTACCCGGATGCCTGGGAAGGTCGCGTGGCGCGGGCCAAGACCCTGCGGCGCCTCGCGCTCGAACGCAGGGCCGACCGGAACCGCGGAGAGGATGACCAGGAGCGGGGACTGCTCCTGCGGGCCCTGACGGACCTCCGCATCGCCAGCGAGGCCGCCGCGCATCCCGAGCCCTTGCTCCTCCTCCAGGCCGAGGTCCTGCGCGCGGATCTGCGGGACGCGCCCGCCGCGCGCCGCCTCTACCGCGAACTCGCCGGTCGTGCCGACGCGCCCCCGCCGTACGCAGCCCTCACGGCCTACGCCCGCGCGCGCCTTGCGTGCGCGGACGGGCGCTGGGAAGAAGCCCGGGCGGCCCTCGAACGCGCCCTCGAGTCGTGGCCGGACCTGAGCCCGGCCCGGCTGCTCGAGGCGGAACTGCTCCTCCGCGCGGGCAGGGCGGACGAAGCCCTCGAACGCCTCGACCGGCTCGCGGGAGAGATCGCCGTGGAAGCGGAGGCCTGTCGGCTGCGCGGCCGGTGCCTGCTCGCGCTAGGGGATGCGGGGTCCGCCTTGCGCGATGCCCTGCGCGCCGTCGAACTCGACCCCGGCGACCCCCGCGCCCACGCCCTCCTGGCGAGGGTCCACTTGGCGCGCGGCGACGCGACACGCGCCCTCGCCGCGGCCGACCGCGCCGTCGACCTCTCGCCGCCGAGCCCCGAGGCCTTCCTCCTCCGCGCGCGGGCGGTCCTCGCCGCCTGGGGCGACCTGCCGCGTGCGCTGGGCGACCTCGAGCGCGCTCGGCGCCTGGGGCCCCTCGACCCGGCGGACCTCGCCGCGTTCCGCGAGGCCGCCCTGGCCCAGGCCCGCGCGCAGGGCATCGTCCTCGACGCGGCGGTCCGCCAACTGCTGGGCGAGGCGCCGGCGCGGTCGCTCCCCGAGGGACGTTGACGGCGGGACCCCCTCCCGCCGAGCGGAGAGAGGGGTCGATCCGCCCCGCCCCGACGGAGAGGCGCGGGCGGGATGGCGCAGGCAGCTTCGCTGCGCCCGCCCTCCAACGCGCCCCGAAGGCCGCCGAACTCCTTGCGTTGCGCTGGCCTTGGGGTGCGGCCCGTCAGTCCTTGGGCGCTACGGTCCAGGTGTTGGCGCCCTCGCGGTAGAGGCGGCCGAGGTCGCTGTGGCCGATCTTCTGCTTCGCCGTTTCGATTTGGGCGAGCATTTCCTGCTCGTAGGTGGGCTTCTGCACGGCGCGGAAGACGCCCACGGGGAGGGGGTGCTCGATCTCGGTCATGAGGTAGGCGAGCGAGCTCTTCTCGGCCTGGGCGTCGTGGACGAGGACGTCGCTGGGAACCTCGTCGCCCTCTTCCCAGGAGCGCTCGCGGAAGTCGAAACCGTCGAGGACCAGGCCGCGGTTCTTCTTCTTGCCCCAGAGCATCGGCTTGCCGTGCTCGAGGTAGAGGACCCGCTCGGGGCGCTCCTTCTTGGCCGTAAAGCCCTTCCAGGCGCCGTCGTTGAAGATCGGGCAATTCTGCATGATCTCGATGAAGGCCACCCCCTTGTGCGCGGCCGCCGCCTTGAAGGTCTGCATCATGTGCTTGATGTCGGCGTCCATGGTGCGGGCGACGAAGGTGGCTCCGGACGCGATGGCGAACTTCAGGGGGTTCACCGGCTGATCGATGGAGCCGTAGGGGGTGGACTTGGTGATCTTCCCCTTCTCCGAGGTGGGCGAGTACTGACCCTTGGTGAGCCCGTAAATGCGGTTGTTGAAGAGGAGGATGTTGATGTCCGGGTTGCGCCGCAGGACGTGGAGCAGGTGGTTCCCCCCGATGCTCAGCCCGTCGCCGTCCCCCGTGATCTGCCACACGCTGAGTTCGGGGTTGGCGCACTTGATCCCCGTGGCGAAGGCAGGCGCCCGACCGTGGATGGTGTGGAATCCGTAGGTGTTCATGTAGTAAGGGAAACGGCTCGAGCAGCCGATCCCGGACACGAACACGAGCTTCTCGCGCGGAATGCCCAGCTCGGGCATGGTGCGCTGAATGGCGGCGAGGATGGCGTAGTCCCCGCAGCCAGGGCACCAGCGGACTTCCTGGTCCGACTCGAAGTCCTTTTTCTTCAGCTTGACCACGGTGGCCTGCGTCATGCGAGCACCTCGCGCATCTTGGCGACCAGCTCGGCCACCTTGAAGGGCCGACCCTGGATCTTGGGGTAGCCGATGGTTTCCACCAGGAACCTGGCCCGCAGGAGGGTATCGAGCTGGCCGAGATTGAGCTCCGGCACGAGGACCCGCTCGAACTTGCCGAGGACTTCGCCGAGGTTCTTGGGGAAGGGGTTGAGGTAGCGCAGATGCGCGAGGCCGACCCTGCGGCCGTCCTCGCGCCGGAGCTGCTCCACCGCCGAGAGCACCGCGCCATAGGTTCCACCCCAGCTGACGACGAGCAACTCACCTTCGGGATCGCCCTCCACCTCTTGGTCGGGCACCCGCATCCGCGCGATCTTGGCCGCGCGCAGCTCGCACATGCGCTGGTGGTTCTGGGGGTCGTAGCTGATGTTTCCGGTCACGTCCCACTTCTCCAGGCCGCCGACGCGGTGCTCGAGGCCGGGGGTACCGGGGACGGCCCAGGGACGCGCCAGCGTCTCGGGGTCATGGCGGTAGCCCTCGAAGGGGCTGCCGTCGGCGCGCGCGAAGCGCACGGTGAGTTCCGGGAGCTCGCTCTCCGCAGGAATGCGCCAGGGCTCGGCGCCGTTGGCCAGATAGCCGTCCGAGAGGAGCATCACCGGCGCCATGTGCTCGACGGCGAGGCGCACCGCCTCGATCGCCATCGGGAAGCAGTCCGCCGGGGTCGCCGGCGCAAGGACCGCCACGGGGGATTCGCCGTTGCGACCCCAGAGCGCCTGGAGAAGGTCGGCCTGCTCGGTCTTGGTGGGCATTCCGGTGCTCGGTCCGGCGCGCTGGACGTTCACGACGACCAGCGGCAACTCGACCATCACGGCCAGGCCAATCGCCTCGCTCTTGAGGGCCACCCCCGGACCGCTCGTGCCGGTGATGCCCACGTTGCCGGCGTAGGAGGCGCCAATGGCAGCACAGACCGCGGCGATCTCGTCCTCCGCCTGGAAGGTCTTCACGTCGAAGTTCTTGTAGCGGCTGAGGAAGTGCAGCAGGTCCGAGGCCGGAGTGATCGGGTAGCTGCCGTAGAAGAGGGGGAGGCCGAGCTGCTTGCAGGCCGTCGTCAGCCCAAGGGCCGTGGCCTCGTTGCCGGTCACCTGCCGGTACTCGCCGGCGGGAAGGTGGCTCGCCGGCGCGACCCGGCAGTGTCCTTGGAAGAGCTCGACGGTTTCGGCGTAAGCGTGACCCGCCTTGAGGGCGCGGGCGTTCGCCTCCACCAGGACCGGCTTCTTGGCGAATTTCTGCTCCAACCAGGCCAGGGTGGGCTCGAGGGGACGCTCGTAGAGCCAATACATGAGGCCCAGGGCGAAGAAGTTCTTGCAACGGTCCTTGGAGCCCGTGTCGAGGTCGACCTCCTCGAGCGCCGTCCGCGTGAGCGTGGTGATGGGCAGTTTGATGAGGCGGAAGCCCTGCAGGCTGTCGTCCTCGAGCGGGTTCTGCTCGTAGCCGGCCTTCTTCAAATTGGTCTCGGTGAAGGCGTCCTCGTTGACCACGATGGTCGCCCCGCGGGGAAGATCGCCGAGGTTGACCTTCAGCGCGGCGGGGTTCATCGCCACCAGCACGTCGGGCGCGTCGCCGGGCGTGTGGATGTCCACGCTGCCGAACTGGATCTGGAAGCCCGAGACCCCGGGTAGGGTCCCGGCGGGGGCGCGGATCTCGGCGGGGAAGTCGGGAAAGGTGCTGACGTCGTTCCCGATGATGGCCGAGGTGTTGGTGAACTGGCTGCCGGTGAGTTGCATGCCGTCGCCGGAGTCGCCGGCGAAGCGAATGACCACCCGGTCGGCCGTCAGGCTGCTGCTCATGGGTGTCCGCCCGCAGTGTCGCGTCCCTCGGACGCTGGTTGAGAGGGGACGGCAGGTTACGCCAGTCCCGAGCGGTGCGCCAGACAAGGCGGGAGTTTCTCCGCCCCTCGGGGCACAGCGGGTCCGGGCCGTTCCCGCGGGTCGCGAGGGACCCTCTGCGCGGAAGGGGTGCCTGCTTGCTCCGGCCCGGGGCGTGCGCGATGATGCGGCGGCGCGAGGGGCGCGACCCCTCCGTCGGAGGGCCCTTGGGCGAGTTCTGGTTGGACGTCTACCAGGGGGTCGGTGAGGTCCGGCGCGTGCGCATCGGCGACGCGCCGCTGCGCATCGGACGGACCCAGGCCTGCGACGTGGTCGTCGGAGGCGCCGGGGTCTCCCGCCTCCACTGCGAGATCCGTCGATCCGGAGCGGAGCTGCGGCTGTTGAACCACTCCAGCACCAAGGCCGGCACCCTGGTCAACGGCGTCCGGGTGACTGGGGAGCGTCCCCTCGCTCCCGGAGACGAGGTCGGGGTGGGGCAGGCGGTGCTGGTCGTCGGAACCGGGAGCGGCGGTCTGGATCAGGAATCCGTCGCCGCGGACGACGCGCGGGCTCCTGCGCGCGGCGGCGGCCTTCCGAGCCGCGCGGCCGGAGCAGCACCTCCCGCGCCCTCGGACGCAAAGGGGAGCGACGGCGCGTCCTCGCCCCCGCCGCGCCCGGGCTCCGCCCGGGAAGCCGCCCGGGCTTTGGCCGCGCGCAAGCGCTTGGAGCGGCGGCTCGGGCGCACGGCCGGGTGGGTCTCCGCGGTCCTCGTCTCTTGCGGGTCGACCTACGCCGTCTTGAAGCTCGTGGGCGCCTCGGGAAGGCCCGTCGCCAGCGCAGGAGCGCAGTCGTCGCGTCCCCACGTCGCGGTCGAGCCGCCCGCGCCGGCCGCCGACGGACGACCGGCGACGGCGCAGGCAAGGTCGGGGGAGCCGGGCGACGCGGACGAGGCCTGGGCACGCCTCCGGCTCTTGAGCCCCGACGCTCTCCCCGAGGGGCTCGCCGCCTTCGCCGAGTCGTATCCGGACGACCCGCGCGGCGACGACGCCCTCTTCTTCGCAGAGCAGTTGCGTGCCCGGGCGCGGAACGCCGGCGACCGGCGCCTGGGCGCGGCCCTCGACGCCTTGGTCGCCGAGGCGCGCCGCCTTGCTCGCCAGGGCGACCGGGCGGGGGCGCACGCCGTGTGCGCCCTGGTCGAGGCCCTGCGTCCCGGCTCGTCGCAGCAGGCCGCGGCCCGCGAGCTGCGGCTTCGCCTTCGGCGTGAGGCCGAGGCCGCCGTCCGGGAGCTGGAAGGCCGGGCCCGCGCGCTCTCCGTTCGCCTCGGCCCCGTGCAGGCGATCCTCCTCGTCCTCGAGGAGCAGTCCAAGCTGCGCGGTCTGGGTCAAGACGAGCGCATCGACGCCTTGGTCGACGCCCTCGAGCGGCAGGTCGCCGAGCGCGCGGCCACCCGCGGAGAGCCTGCGGCGCCCCTCAGTCCCGAGGCCACCACCGTGGCCCAGCGAGGGATCGCCGCGGCCCTGCGCTTCGACTTCGCGACCGCCTGGAAGGAACTCGACGCGCTCCTCCTGCTCTCCCTCGACGACGAGGCCCGCTTGCGCGCGCACTGGCTGCGACGGCAAGTGCGCGGGCTCGAGCGCCTCTTGGCCGCCGGCCTTGCGGCCGCGCAGGGGCCGGCGGAGGACCGCCCCGAACTCACCCTGGCCGGCAGCCTCCGCGCGCGCCTCGTCCGCTTCGACGGCGAGGAAGTCGTCCTCTCGCCGGTGGTGGCCAAGGGCTCGGGCGTGGTCCGCCTGCGCCGAGGTCGCCTGACCCCCGCGCAAGCGCAGGAACTCTTCGCCAAGCTCGGAGCGGACGACTGGCCCCTGGCCCAGGCCAAGGCCTTCCACGCGCTGCGCACCGGACTGGAAGAGCGCGCGATGCGCATCCTCATTCCGTTCGCGCGGCGGCGACGCCTGCGAAGCGAGGTCTTCTCGTTTTACGCCTTGGCGGCGGAAGTGCCCTTGCCCCGCGGCGGCTTCGTCGTCTTCGAGGGGCGCTTGGTCGACCCTGCCGAGAAGGCGCGGGTCCTCGCCGAGCGGCGCGAAGCGCGCGAGGCGGCGCGCGCCTTGGCTCGTGCCGCACGCGAGGCGAAGGGTCGAAAGGCCTTGGAGCGCCTCCTCGCCAGCGCCGTGGCCCTCATGGACCGGGGACACTACGCGGCGGGCCGGGAGGCCCTCGCCCGGCTCGTTGCCCGGCACGCCGACGTTCCGGACGTCGGCGAAGCAGCGCGCGCTCGCCTGGAGGGCCCCATGCTGCGCCGCCGCGACGTGCGGGTCGTCCTGGGACGCGGTCGGAACGGGCCGTCGGCGAACCGACTGGACATCTACTTCTTCGGCGACGGCTACGTCCTCGACGACCGCAAGCAGGTCCTCTTCGACCGTGCTGCGGATGGCGCGGTGCGGGCCTGTCAGGCGCAGGACTTCTTTCGCGAATACGACTCCTACATCAACTACTGGGCGGTCAACCTCGCCAGCGCGGAGGAAGGCCTCAGCAAGGACGGAGAACGCAAGGACACCGCGCTGGGAACCGAGGTCAACGGGGGGGTCTACACGGTGGGGCCGGGGCGCGAGCGAATGCTTCGCCTCCTGGAGCGCTGGTGGCCGGGCGAGCACGACCGCTTGGCCGTCTCGGTGGGCAACGACTACGCGAGCGTCGCCACCGGCGGAGGGGGCGCGGTCGCCGTCGCCAAGACGATGGTCTCGGTCACCCCGCACGAACTCGGTCACGCCTTCGGCGGTCTGGCCGACGAATACGAACAGGAGCCCGGGCCCAACCCGGGTCCGCCGCGCCCCCACCGCGGCCCGCCGCGCGTCGTGGGCCCGAACGTCGTGGCGGCCGAGGACGAGGCCGCGGCGCGCGCGGCCGCCCCCTGGAAGGCGTGGTTCGACGCCCGCGGTCCCGGGAACTGGACCGGCAAGCCCATCGGCGTCTTCGAGGGCGCCCATCGGCAGCGCAAGGGCTACTGGCGCCCGCAGCGCGCGTGCGTGATGCGGGACGCCGGCGCGCCCTTCTGCGCGGTGTGCATGGAGGTCATGGTTCGGGCCCTCTACCGTCGGGTGCACCCCATCGACCGCGCCTGGCCGGAGGGAGCCGAGCTCGAAGCGGAGCGCGGCGTCCTCACCTTTCGCGTGCTCGTGCTCAAGCCCGCCACCCACGCTCTGTTCGTCCACTGGCGTCGCGAGACCCTCGAGCGGTTTCCGGATGGGCCGACCGCCGACGAGGATCCCCTCGAGAACGGCGAGGGAGAAGGGACGCGGGCGCGCCGGGCAGCCCCGCTCCCCATTCCTCAGGACGAGCGGGTGGTCGATGTGAGCGGGAAGCTGCAGGTGATCGAGGGCAACTACGTGCACTACATCAAAGTCCGCCCGGGAGAACTCGCGCCCGGTCGCTACCGGATCTCCGCGGAGGTGTGGGACCCCACTCCGTGGGTGCGGGACAGCAAGCGGGTCCTCCGTCAGGAGCGCGCGTGGACCTTGACCGTCCCGCGGCGTTGAGCGCGCGGGGATCGCGGCGACCGCGCCCGGAGGGGGTCCGCGCCCCGAGGCCCCGCGCAGGCTCCGGCGTGCTCGCGGGACCTCCTCGGGCTCTGCCGGGGCCCGCGTGGCGGGCTGCTAGGATGGGCGCGTGAGGATCGTCAAGGGCATCCCCGTCGTCGACGGCATCGTCATCGCACGCTCCTTCGTCCTCCAGGACGAGAGCTACCTGCTGCCCCCGCAGGTCGCCGTGGAGCCTTCCCCCGAATGGGTGCAAGGCGAGTGGGAGCGTTTCCAGCGGGCCGTGGAGTCGGCCAAGGCCGAGGTGCGCCAGGTGGCGGACGAACTCGCCCAGCAGGCCCCGCTCGGCGAAGCCGCCACCGACGTGACCCGCATCATGGGGTTCCAGGCGGGCCTCTACGAAGACCCGACCTTCGCGGAGGCCGTGCGCGAGCAAATCGAGGCCGGCATCGCACCCGAGCACGCGGTCAGCAAGCGGGTCGCTACCTACCGAAAGCAATTCGAGCTCGACCCCTTCACGCGCAGGCTCCTCCCCGACCTCGAGGAGTTCGAGCGCCGCCTGCTGCGACACCTCCTCGGCGAGCAGCGGATCAGCCTGCGCGACCTCAAGGAGCCCGTGGTCCTCATCGCCCGGGACCTGACCCCGCAGCAGGCCGCCGAGCTCCCGCCCGAGTGGGTGCTCGGCTTCGCGACGGACCTCGGAGGCAAGACCTCGCACACGGCGATCCTCGCGCAGAGCTTGCACATCCCCGCGGTCGTCGGCCTCGGACACATCACCGGCGTCGTCACCGGCGGGGAGCTGGTCATCCTCGACGGCCGCCAGGGGAAGGTGGTCATCGATCCCGACGAAGTCACCCTGCGGTCCTACGAGCAGCGCCGCGAGCGCTACAGCGTCCTGCAGCGTGCCCTCGAGGAACTCGTCGCCCTCCCGGCCGAGACCCTCGACGGACATCAAGTGCGGCTCTTTGCCAACATCGAATACCCCGAGGAGATCCAGCAGGCCCTCCGCGTGGGCGCCGAGGGCATCGGGCTCTATCGCACCGAGTTCCTCTACGACGAGCGGAACCCGGACCCCAGCGAAGAGGACCACTACGCCGCCTACTCACGGGCCATCGAGCTGCTCGGCGACCGCCCCCTCGTCATTCGCACGCTGGACCTCGGCGCCGACAAGTTCGTGCCCGAGGGGCTCGACCACGAGCCCAACCCCTTCCTCGGCTGCCGCAGCATTCGCTACTGCTTGCTCGAGCGCGAGGACGTCTTCATTCGTCAGCTGCGGGCGATCCTGCGTGCCTCGGTGCGCGGAGACGTGCGCATCATGCTCCCCATGATCTCCTCCCTCGAGGAGCTGCAGGCGGCGAAGGCGGTCATCGAAGAGGTCAAGGGGGAACTCCGCCGCAGCGGACACGCCATCCGCGAGGACATCCCCGTCGGGATCATGATCGAAGTCCCTGCGGCGGCCCTCATGGCCGACGTCTTGGCGCGCTACGCGGACTTCTTCAGCATCGGCACCAACGACCTCGTCCAGTACGTCCTCGCCGTGGACCGCGTCAATCCGAAGGTGCAGGACCTCTACCAGCCGGCGCATCCGGCGGTGTTCCGGCTCATCCTGAGCACCATCGCGGCCGCGCGGCGCCACAAGATCCCGGTCAGCATCTGCGGCGAGCTCTCGGGCGACCCGCACTTCACTCTGCCGCTCCTCGGCCTGGGGATGCGGGACCTGTCCATGGCGCCGTCGCTCATCCCCAAGATCAAGCGCTTCATTCGCTCGATCACCGCGGTGGACGCCGGCAAGGCCGTCGACACGATGCTCGGGCTCCACGACGCCACCGAGACCCTCGAATACCTCGACGCGCGGGCGCGGGAGATCGACCCCGCCTTCTTCCTCTAGCGGGCCAACGGCGACGAAGGGCTCGCTCGGGTTTCCCCCCACGCGCGGACCTCGCATCGCAGAGCCCTTCGCGTCCCGGCCGGACTTCCCGGGGCGCACGCGGCGCGACCCCCCCTCCCCCCACGGGGCCTCGCTCCGTCGGCGGCTCTGGGGGTGGGCCGGGCGAGGGGACCCGCGCCCGGTCCTCCGGAGCGCGGCGCGGCCTTTCGTTCTGGTTCGCGGGTCACGTAACCCTCCATGGACAGCATTCGCAGGCTTTGGAACCAGGAGGCAGGGAACATGCGCGGCAACGACCCGACCCGGGAGCGGGCGGGGACGAGGGACGAGGGGGGCGAAGGGCTCCAGAGACTCGGAGACGCCCTTCAGGGCACCGACCGTTCTCGACTTGCGTCGGTCGGGCGGCGGGAGTATAGTCCCCCGCGGTGGGGACGACGGAAGGTCCGTGCGGGGAGTCCGTTAGCGAAACGGCGCGCGCTCCGCGCGCCCAGGCCCGTCCCGCGGCGAAGGGGGAGTGTCTATGAGCGTGCTCGATAGCCTGTTGGGGCGAGGAAAGCGGGTCGTCGCCCTGGACATCGGATCGAGCGAGATCAAGGCCCTCGAGGTGGCGGCGAGCGGACAGTCCATCCAACTCCAGACCTTCGCCAGCACCAAGATCGGCAATCAGAACGAAACGATTTACGCGATCCGGGAGATCGTCCGGCACGCCGGCTTCCGCACCAAGCGCGTCATCAGCTCGGTCTCTGGCCGTTCGGTCATCGTCCGCTACGTGAGCATGGCCCAGATGCCCGAGGAGGACCTCAAGCAGGCCATCCGCTTCGAGGCCGACAAATACATTCCCTTCGAGGTCGAGGAGGTGGTGATGGACACCCAGATCCTCGAAGACTCGGTCAAGGACTCCGACCAGCCCGAGATGAAGGTCCTCTTGGTCGCCGTTCGCAAGAGCTTGATCGACGAGCATCTCGCGCTCCTCCAAGAGGCGGGGCTGCAATCGCAAATCATCGACGTGGACGCCTTCGCCCTCGGCAACGCCTTCGAACTCCGTGCACGCGCCCAGGGAGGCCTACCCCCGGAGAAGGTGGTCGCGCTCGTCGACATTGGTGCCAACAAGACGAACATCAACATCCTCAAGGGGCCGATTTCGTACTTCACCCGCGAGGTCTACCTGGCGGGGAACGACTTCACCGAAGCGGTCTCGCGCAAGTTCAACCTCGACACGCAGGAGGCCGAGCGCCTCAAGTGCGAGCCTGGGGATCAGGCGCCGGAGGTGGAGGAAGCGATCCTGCCCACCCTCGACGACCTCGGCAACGAGATCCAGCTTTCCTTCGACTACTTCGAGAACCAGTTCGACCGTGTCGTAGAGGAAGTCTACATTTCCGGCGGCAGCGCGCGGCTTCCCGGCCTGCAGCGAGCCTTCGAGGGAGCCTTCGAGAAGAGCGTCGTGTTCTGGAACCCGCTGGAGAACCTCGAAGTCAAGGCCGACCGCATCGACGTGAACGCGCTGAACCATTACGCGAGCCAGTTGGCGGTGGCCGTTGGTCTCGCGAGCCGGGTGAGGAGGTGGTAGCGTGCTCGCCATGATCGAGATCAACCTCCTCCCGCCGGAGTACCGCCCAGGGGACAAGACCAGCCTGCCCCTGCTGTTGACCATCGCGGTGGGCATGGTGGTCGTCGGGTCCATCACCCTCTGGGGGCTCGACCTCAACCGACAGCTCGGCAAGCTCAAGAGCGAGGCCAGCGACTTGCAGAAGGAGAAGGCGAGCCTCGAGGCCGACGTTCAGAAGGTCAAGCAAATCGAGCGGAAGATCGCGCGTCAGCGCGCCCGTCAGGACACGATCATCGCGATCAGCCAGTCCAAGGTCATGTGGTCGCTCAAGCTCCAGCAGCTGTCCCAGATCATGTCCCGCTTCCCGAACTTCTGGGTGAAGAGCATGGTCCTCACCAAGGGGCGAAAGAACCGGGCGCTCAAGCTCACGGTCTCGGCCACGGGCTCCAACCTGAGCGAAGTGGCGCGCTTCCGCAACGCGCTCAAGGAGGACCCGAACTTCTTCTATCACTTCGACAAGCTCGAGAGCTACGACGTCCGCATCGTCGAACTCAGCGAGCGGATGAACTTCTCCGAGAAGATGGACTTCGTGATCAACCTGCCGCTCAAGTCGGTCGAGGGCAAGAAGCGGAAGGGGCGGTGAGCGCGTGAACAAGGAGACCAAGAGCGCAGTCGTCCTCGGCGTCATCTTCGCCGTCCTCGCCGCCGCCGCCTACTACTACGTCCACAAGACGCAGCAAGAGGTCGACGCCAAGAAGGCGGAAATCGCGTCTCTGAAGACCCAAATCGACCAACTTCGCGCCGAAGCGAAGCGCTACGACGCCCTCGTCGAGGAGCTCGAAAACCTCAAGGTGAACTTCGCCCAGTTCGTCAAGATCCTCCCGGCCCCCGAGGTCGCCACCGAAGAGCAACTCATGTACATGCTTCAGGAGAAGTGCGAGCGCGCTCAGTTCGGCCTCGGGAACTACCGCGTGGCGAAACCGCGCCGCTCCAGCAGCAGCCGGCGGCGGGGCCGCAAGTCCGGCGGGTTCCGCGAAATCGACGTCACCCTCGCTGCAGAGGCCACCTTCCAGCAGTTCCTGCGCTTCCTCAATTCGCTCGAACGCCACGAGACCTTCTTGCGGGTCAATAGCTTCAACTGCACCGCAGGCCAGAAACCGGAATTCGACGCGGAGGGCAACGAGGTCTGGCCACTGAAGATCACGCTCAACATTTCCACCTTCCGCTACGAATCGGGAGGAAAGTGACATGGCCCAGCGACTCTGCGCTTTCCTCGCCCTAGCCCTCATCCTGGGGGGTTGGCCTGCCCGAGCCCAACAGCCCGAGCGGCCGGCCCCCGACCGTAATTCCGAGCGCGTACTGACCGAGCGGCTCTACGAAGCCTACAACAAGGGCGACTGGGGAGAAGTCGTCGACGCCTTCAAGGAGCTGCGCAACAACTTCACGGGGACGCTCGAGAACAAGAAGCTGGTCTTCCTCAACGCACAGGCCCTGTTCAACCTCAAGAAGTACAAGGCCGCCAGCAGCGCCCTCGAAACGCTGCTGGCGCTGCAAGACGACCACATCGGTGCGCTCTACTTGCTGGCGAAGATCTACGCGCTGAGCAAGAAGCCCCAAGACCTCGAGCGCGCCAAGGACCTCCTTATCCAGGCCGCGCGCGCCGGCGCCTACGTCCTCCGAGACATCAACTCGAAGGATGGGCAGAAGTACTTCAAGAAGATGCTCAAGGACTCGACCTTCATCCTGCGGGTCATGAACGCGTCGAACGAGTTCACAGTCAGCTCCGGAAACCTGCGGAACCCGTTCCGCAGCCCGCTCAAGGAAGTCGAGGCCGGCGCAACGGAGGTCGAGCCGGTGGCCGGTCCGAACCTGAACCGGCAGCTGGAACTCGAGCAGCTCGAGCAGCGCATCGAGGCCCTCTTCGGGGAGATCGAGCGGCTGGCCCAGGACCGCCAGGTCGAGGAGCTCATCGTCAAGTTCACCGAACTGCGCCAGATCATGAACGAGTACGGGCAGGAAGGCTCGGAACTCGTCAAGAAGAAGCAGGAGAAGTGGGCTGCGCGCCTCGCCGCCTTCGGCGAGGTGCAACTCTCCATCCAGCTCCAGATCTACATCAACGAGGGCAACCAGCATCTGCGCGCCATGGCGGAGGCCATCCGCAACGAAGACTACGACGGGGCCCTCGAGCGCTTCGAGCGCATCAAGGAGCTCAAGGAGCAGATGTACAACGAGGAACGTGAGGTCTTCCACCGCAACGCCGAAGCGCTCTTCGTGCGCGGCAAGGCGCTGCGGGACACCGCTGCGCGGCTCAAGAAGATCTCCGAGTTCAAGCTGGTGGTGACCGGAATCGTGGTGACGGATCCGAGTTCGGACGATCGCGACGCCGCCATCATCAACGACCGCATCTACGAAGAAGGCGACGCGATCATGGACGAGGAGACCCAAGAAGAGATCGAGGGCCTCACCGTCGTCGAGATCAGCAAGTCGGTCGTCCGGTTCCGCTACGAGGACACCGAGTTCGTGCGCCAACTCAGGGAGAATCCTTGAGCTAAGAGGAACACACCGAACGTGGGGGAGGAGGGCAGTGCCCTCCTTCGACTCGGGGAGGGGTGAGCCCCTCCCCACGGCGTCACCGCCCGCGGGGCGTTCGCCGCAGGAAAACAGGGGGAAGCATGAAGACGCGGCTTTTCGCGGTCCTGGTCGTCTTGGCCGGGGTCCCGACGACCACGGCGCTCGCTCAAGACGACGGACAGCCGGACATCCGCCGGTGGATCGAAGGTCGTAGCGAAGGCAGCCAGACCATCAGCATCGACGTGGAGAACGCAGACCTCGCCGACGTCATGGAACTGATCGGCCGGCAGGTCAACGCCAACATCCTCGTCGACCCGAGCGTCAAGGAGACGGTGACCCTTCCCCTCCACGACGTGCCTTGGCGGGAGGCGGTCAACCTGATCGCCAAGATGACCCGCTGCGAGGTCGAAGAGCGTCCCGGAGGGGTGCTCCTGCTTACGCAGCCGCCCAAGGTCACCATCCAGTTCAACGAGGCGAGCGTCCGCACGGTCCTGCGCCTGCTGGCCGCCTACAGCGGCAAGAACATCGTGATCTCTCCCGACGTCGAAGGGACCATCACCCTCGACCTGAAGAAGGTCCACTGGCTGCGGGCGCTGAAGGCCATCGTCAAGACGGCCGGACCCTACGAGGTCGTCCCGGAGAGCGACGACCTCCTTCGCGTCGTCCACCGCGACACCATTCGCCAGCAGCTCGAGACGCAGGTCTTCACCCTCAGCTACGTGCGTCCACCGGCCAACTACCGAGCCGTTCCCCCCTCGACCGCCAACGCCGGCAACACGACGCAGGCATCCGTGTTCATCGGTCGCGTGCAGACCACGGCGGCGCAAAACGTGGAGGAGACCTTTGCCCTCTTCCGAGCCCTGCAGCGCGTGATCGAAGCGAGCAACATCGACGGCTCGACCCTCGAATACGACGACCAAACGAACGCGTTCATCATCACGGCCACGCGCCCCCTCATCGAGCAGATCGCGACGATCATCAAGAAGGTGGACATCGAACCGGCGCAGGTCTACGCCGAAGTCCGCTTCGTCTCGACGCGGGACAACAACAACACCGAGACGGGCGTCGACTGGACCGAAGGGAGCATCGACCAGGGATTGCGCTGGAGCACGCGCGAGCACGGCCCCTTCCCGGCGGGACGGACCGTGCAGTTCCCGCCCATCGCCAGCACGGGCCCGTCCGG
>RFHU01000026.1 GCA_003695705.1 Planctomycetota bacterium | reverse complement strand
CGGGGGGGAGGGCCTCCCCCTCTCCGGCCGCAGAGACTCCTCGGCCTCGTCGGACACACCGAGTAGTTCCTATGGCGGAGGCCAGCTCGGCCCCCAGGGCCCCCCCACTTTGTCCGACTACGCCTTCTTGTGCGCTCCGACGGGCGCTGCGCTGCTCTACCTGCTGCGCGGCTACCGGCGACGGCAAGAGGTCTACAGCGAAGACGCTCCTGGGGAAAGCGAAGAAGCGCCCGGGGGCGAGAACCCCTCTGCGACTCCTGCTCCCCAAGCCGAGCGATCCGCCCCCGCGGGTCCCCCTCCTCTACACCTCAGCGCCCTTGACCCCCACTTCTCGCGCCTCCTGTTCCTCGACTTCGCGCAACTCCTCTACACGCGCTGGCAGGTCGCCCGTGGAAGCGGAGCGTTCGCCCCCGTCCGGCCGTACGTCCGAGCCGACGTCATCCGGTCCAAGTCGCGGAAAGACCTCTCGGACGTGCAGTACGTTAGCATCGGCGACGCCCGCATCGTCGACCGCGACGCGGAAGGGGGCTACGAAGAACTCACGGTTCTCTTCGACGCAACCCTCCGCGAAGTCTCTCAACACGGGAGGAAGAAAGACTACTGGACCGTCGAGCGTTGGACCTTCCGCCGCCCGCTCGGGGTCTGTTCGCCACCGCCCGACCGCATGCAGGCGCTCTGTTGCCCGAACTGCGGGGCCCCCGTCGAGCTGCGCCCCGACGGATCCTGTACCTATTGCGACGAGGTCGTCGCGAACGGCAAGTTCGGTTGGCAGGTCGTCTCCATGCACGATCTGGAACGCGAACAGCTCGCCGCCAGAGACCTCTACGACAAGGGAGCACCTCCAACTCCGCGAAAAGGATCCGTCAAGGCCCCGGGTCTCTTCCGCGAACTCAAGGCATTTCGATCCCGCTATCCCGAATGGAAGAAGGACCGCTTCCTCGACTTCGCCCAAGAGGTGTTCCTCGAACTGCAGCGAGCGTGGAGTGAGCGTGCCTGGGAGCGGATCCGTCCGTGGGAGACGGACTCCGTCTTCCAAACCCAGCGCCACCTCATCGAACGCTACCGGCAGGAAGGCCTGATCAACAGAGTCGAGAGGGTACGGATCCTCTCGCGCAGCATCGTGGCCGTCGAACGAGATCCCTTCTTCGAGGCGATCACGGTGCGATTCGCAGCCAGGGCTGTCGACTACACGATCCGCGCGAGCACGGAAGAGTTGCTCTTCGGTTCGCGAGAGAAGTCGACTTCCTTCGTGGAATACTGGACCTTCGTGCGGCGGGCGGGTTGCCGCCGGGAGCCGGACCCAAAGCTCTCGCAATCCTGTCCGGCCTGCTCCGCGCCGCTAAGGGTCGACGCCGCAGGCGTGTGCGAACACTGCAACGCCAAAGTCGTTTCCGGAGAATTCGGCTGGGTACTCTCCCGCATTACTCAACCCGGGCCCTGGCAGGACGCCATCGACGAAGCATGGACTCGGTATCGACCCGAGCCAAGGAGATCGTCCCCCTCGCCCCCTCCGACTGGGTCGCGGCGGCGCCCACTGCGCAGGACACAGCCTCCACCCGTTTCCAAGGGGATCTTGGCCTTCGCCATGGTCGCGCTCGGCTGGCTCCCCATGGTGACCCCGGCCGTTCCGTTGGTCGCGCTGAAAGGGATCCTGAAGGCCTGGCACTGGCGCCTGTGGGGGCGACTCTTCGGCAACACGCTGCTCCTCTCCTACGGGCTGGGCATGCTCTACTTCTGGTACCGAGCGGCGTTCGACCCCGAATTCTTCTAGGCGTGGCACCCGGTCCCGCGGAGAACCGAAATCCGGCAGACGGCAGGAAGCCCTTGCACCGTTCCCCCCGGACTGGGACGTTGTTCTCTTGAGAGACTCGCTCCTTTCCTCCCCCCTGATGCTCTCGGAGGCCGCGGCCATGGAAGACGTCCAGATCACCTGCTCGGCCTGCAAGAAGCCCTTCGTGTTCCGCGCCTCCGAACAGGCCTACTACGCACAGCGGGGCTTTCAGTTCCCCAAGCGCTGCAAGCCCTGCCGACAGGCGCGCCGTCGCGGAGGAACCAGCCGCAAGCTCGTGTCGCCTTCCCTGCGTCGCGAGCGCGTCCCCCGCCCCACCCACACCGTGGCCTGCGCCGACTGCGGGCGCGAGGTGACCCTGGTCTTCCCGCCCGGAGAACGGACGATCCGCTGCCCGGACTGCTTCTGCGCCGCCCACGCCGGCTGACCCAGGCCCGGCCCTCCCCCTGCGGGACGAGCCCTCGGCCCCGGGGGGCCAAACGGCTCCCTGGCAAGCCGAACGGCGTCGGCGGACGCCCTCCGCATTCGGCAACGGACCCGGCCCACAGCACCCCGACGGGGCTTACGCCCGCGCACCGCTAGGCAATGGCGTCGCGTGCGGCGCGCCAGGCCTGCTCGGCCTGCTCGAGGTCGGCTTCGAGATGCTCCACGGACCTACCCGCGCGGCGGGCTTCGGCGAGGCGCCGCCGGCACTCCTCGAGGCGGCGCCGTCGCTCTTCGAGGCGCTCGACGAGGTGCGGCGGCAGGAGCTCGCAGAGGCGTTGCTCCGCGCGGCGCGCGCCGCGCAAGCGCCCCTGGAGCTGTCGGAAGGCGGCGCGGGCGCGCTCCTCGCGGGCCGCCGCCTCGGCGCGCGCGCGGGCCGCCGCCTCGCGGATCATGCGGTAGCCCTCGGCGGCAATGGCGCAGCGGAGCTCGAGCTCGAGGAGTTCGTTGGATTCCTTGAGCAGCCGCCGCCGCTCGCGAGCCAGGGCAAGGTCGCGCTCGAAGTCCTCGCGGGACTTTTGCGCTGCGCGCAACGCCTCCTCCAGCTCCGCCGCGGGGACCTCCTCGCGACGGGCCACGGCGCGCACCAACTCGTGATACCGCTCGAGGCGCGGATCCAACTCGAAGGCCATTGAGCGCGAGCATAGCGGCCGGGACCGACGCCTGGCGCGCGACTGCGGAGCGTTTGCCTGCCCCGGACCCTTGCCCTAGGGTCCGCCTCGCGATGGTGCGGTGATGGGCGCGTCCGTGGGGGCTTGCAGGGTTGCTCGTCGCCATGCGTCTTGGAAGCGAAGATCTCCGCGCAGCGCTCTGGGACGACAGGGCAGCGAGGGAGATGGGGCGTCCCGAGTTGACGAACGAGCAGTGGCGGCCGATCCGGGACCTGTTTTCGCGGCCTGCAACACGACGGGGGAAGCCGCGGCACCCGCGAAGGCTCCTGGACGGAGCGTTCTGGATCCTCAGGACGGGCGCACCCTGGCGAGGTTTGCCCGAGCGCT
>RFHU01000316.1 GCA_003695705.1 Planctomycetota bacterium | reverse complement strand
TCGGAGGAGGAGCTGGCCACGGCCTACGCTGCGCGTCGCGATCCGCTCCTGCGCTCCCTCGAGGCCCAACCGGAGATCTAGCCCGCGGTGGAGCTCCCCGGCAAGGACGAGATCCTCACCGTGGCGCGGGACGTCCTCCGCGAGCTGACCGGGTCGGCGCGTGGGGGCGAGGCGTTCCGTCCTCGAGGGGGGCTGGTCAGCGAGCGCGACGTGCGCGCGGCCAAGGCCCGGGGCGAGAAGGTCCTGCGGGTTCCCGCGGGCACGGTCGTCACCCCGCTGGCGCGCGACGCGGCCTGGGAGTGTGGCGTGGAGCTGCGGGCCGAGGGCGGCCCACCGCCCGGGCGTGCGCCCACCCGGAGCGAGGAGCGCGCCGCCGGCGGCCCCGCGCCCCGGGAGGGAGGGCGGATCGCTCTGGGCGCGGACCACGGCGGCTTCGCCCTCAAGGAAGCGATCGAGGCGCATCTGCGCGGGCGGGGGCTCGAGGTCGCCGACCTCGGCACCCACTCGGAGGCCTCCTGCGACTACCCGGACTTCGCGGCGGCGGTCGCCCGCGCCGTGGCCCTGGGCGAGGCGGCGTGGGGGATCCTGGTCGACGGGGCGGGGATCGGCTCGTGCATGGCGGCCAACAAGGTCCCTGGGGTCCTCGCGGCCACCTGCCACGACGAGCGCACCGCCCGCAATGCGCGCGAACACAACGGCTCGAACGTTCTCTGCCTGGGTGCGGGCTCGCTTCCTGTGCCCGCGGCCCTGCGGATCGTCGACGCCTGGCTGGAGACGCCCTTCGCCGGCGGCCGACACGGGCGGCGGGTGGACAAGATCCGCGCCCTGGAGCGCAGCTTCGTGGGGAGGGGCTGAGGTGCCGCGACTGGCGCGCGTGGTGGGCACGGTGTGGGCGAGCCGCAAGGTCGAGGGCGCCGTCGGGCTGAAGATGCAGATGATCCAGCCGCTCACCTGCGAGGGGCGCCCCGACGGGGGACTCCTCGCAGCCTTCGATTCGGTGGGTGCGGGGCCGGGCGAGCTCGTCTACTTCGTGAGCCAGTACGAGGCCACCCTGGCCTTTCCCGATCGCCGCCTGGTACCGATCGACCAGGCGATCGTAGGGATCGTCGATCGCCTCGACGACGACCACGAGCGGGTGCTTGCCGGCGCCGACCGAGGGGAGGCGGGCGCGTGAGGCTGTGTCGGGTGACGGGCGACGTGGTGTCGACAGTCAAGAACGGCAAGTTCCAGGGCCAGCGCATTCTCTGCTGCCAGCCGGTGGACCTCGACTGCCGTACGCCCCTGGGCTCCTCCTTCCTCGCGGTCGACCTGGTGCAGGCGGGGGTCGGGGACCTGGTGCTGACCATTACCGAGGGGGGCGGGGTCCGGATCCACTTCCAGGACGACCAGATTCCGCTGGCCTCGGTCGTTACCGCCCAAGTGGACGAGCTGGAGGTCGTCCCGGACGAGGCGGCGCTCGAGGGGCAGTCCTGCCTCGAGCGGGCCCGGGCCGAGGGGTCGGGCGCCGGCGCGCGCGGGGAGGAGGGAGCGTGACGGACCTCTCCAAGGTGGACCCGCAGGCCTTCCTGGAGCGCGTGGCGGACGAGGTCTCGCGGCGCTTCCGCCTCGGCCTGCCCATGGCCCGCGACGGGGGGGGCGCGGGCGCGCCCTTCTGCGCGGTGTGCGAGACGCCAGGCCAGTGCGCCCGGCAGTGCAGCGATCAGGCGGAGGGGATTCGCCAGCTCGGGGCCGCGAGGATCTCGGGCGCGCCGGGGATCGGTCCCCTCGACGAGCTGATCGCGCGCAGCATCGACCACACGCTGCTCAAGCCCGACGCGACCAAGGAGCAGATCACCTACCTGTGCGCCGAGGCGGCCAAGTACGGCTTCGCCAGCGTGTGCGTGAACCCCTTTTGGGTGCCCTACTGCGCCGAACTCCTGCGCGGGCACCCGGTGGCCGTGTGCACCGTGGTGGGCTTCCCCCTGGGCGCCAATCCGAGCGAGGTCAAGGCGCACGAGGCGCGTTGGGCGGTCGAGCACGGCGCCACCGAGATCGACATGGTCATCAACATTGGCGCCCTCAAGAGCGGCCTCCTCGACGTGGTCGAGGAGGACATTCGGGCGGTCAAGCAGGCCTGCGGCCGCCACGTGCTCAAGGTGATCCTCGAGACGGCCCTTCTCGACGATCACGAGAAGGTCGCCGCCTGCGAAGCGTCCATGCGCGCGGGGGCGGACTACGTCAAGACCTCCACCGGCTTCTCCACGGGCGGGGCCACCGCGGGCGACGTGGCCCTCATGCGGCGCGTGGTGGGCGAGCGCGCAGGGGTCAAGGCGTCGGGCGGAGTCCGCACCAAGCGCGACGCCGCCCTCATGCTGGCGAGCGGCGCCTCGCGCATCGGCGCCAGCGCCGGAGTCAAGATCCTGCAGGAGGTCCCGGGGCTCTCCGGTGGGGTCGCCAAGATCGCGCGCCCCGCGGGCGGCGACGCCTACTGATCTTCGTCGGCGGCGGGCGGGCCGCGGGTCCGCCGGCGCCGGCCCAGCCTCGAGGAGCGGCCCCATGGGCGAGAGCTTCCAGTCGGCGCAGATCGTCAAGACCGCCGCCGGCGTTCAGTACCACATCGGCGCCGGCCCCGGCGACGTGGCCTCCACGATCTTGCTCGTGGGCGACCCCGCGCGCGCCGAGAAGGTGGCCGCGCGCTTCGACTCGGTGGAGGTGCGGCGCGCGCATCGCGAGTACGTAACCCTCACGGGGCAGTATCGCGGCGCGCCGCTCACGGTCACGGCCACGGGGATCGGCTGCGACAACACCGAGATCGCCGTGGTCGAACTCTCGCAGTGCGTGGAATCGCCGACCTTCTTGCGTGTCGGCTCCTGCGGCGCGTTGGCGGAGGGGATCGAACTCGGGGACCTGGTCGTCTCCACCGGCGCCGTACGCCTGGAAACCACCTCGTCCTGGTTCGTCCCCGAGGGCTACCCCGCGCTGGCGCACCACGAAGTCGTGCTCGCGCTCTTGGAGGCCACCGCAGGGGTCACCGACCGCCGCGTGCACGCGGGTCTCACCGCCACCGCGCCGGGCTTCTACGGCGCACAGGGGCGGCGCGTGCCCGGCTTCCCGCCGCGCGACCCGGACCTGCCCGCGCGGCTGGGCGCTGTGGGGGTCAAGAACATGGAAATGGAGGCCAGCCTCCTCTTCTCCCTCGCCTCCCTGCGGGGCCTGCGCGCCGGCGCGGTGTGCGCCGTCTACGCGAACCGCGGAGCGGACACCTTCGTCGACACCGATCTCAAGGACCGGGCCGAGGCGGCGTGCATCGAGGCCGGCCTGGGGGCGGTGGAAGTCCTCCGTCGCATGGACGCCGCCCGCGGAGGCGATCCCCTTTGGCGGCCCGGCCACGGGCTGTGAGCGAGTCGCTTCTCCGCAAGCGTGCCGTGGTGCGCGGCCGCGTGCAGGGCGTCGCCTTCCGCTACAGCGCGCGCGAGGTGGCCGCAGGCCTGGGGCTGCGCGGTTGGATCCGCAACCTCCCCGACGGTCGTCGGGTGGAGACGGTCTTCGAGGGCTCGCCCGCGGCGGTGGAGGCCTTCCTCGCCTGGCTGCGGCGGGGTCCGCCGCGCGCGCGCGTGGACGCCGTCGAGGCGGAGGACCTAGCGCGAGCCGAGGAGCTCGGTCCCTTCGAGATCCGCCGCACCCCCTGACCGGCGTCGCCAGCCTCCGGTCGGTGCTGGACGGAGGCGGCGGGGCGGTTCACACTGGGGGGGTGCACGCCGACCTCTACCTGAGCCTGCGGGGTCGCCGCTGCGGCCACGTGGTGCTCCGCCCCGGGCAGCGCTTCTGGGTCGGGCGCGCCGACGACGTCAGCTTGCGCGTTCCCGACCCCAAGGTGTCGCGGCGGCACGCCGAGCTCGAGCTGGACGAGGCGGGGCTCTTCGTCACCGACCGCAGCTCCAACGGCACCTTTCTCGAGGGGCTACGCCTCCAGCGCGACCGGCGCGTCCGGGTGGCGCCCGGGGCGGTCCTGCGCCTGGGCGACCACGAGCTGCGCCACGCGCTGCACGGCTGCGTCGAAGACCAGCGCAGCTACACCGCCCAGCTTCGCCTCGGCGACGGCGCCCTGTTCGCGCCGGGCGAAATCGAGCTGCTCGAGCTCATTGGCGAGGGAGCCAACGGGCGCGTGTGGGCCGCACTGCAGCCGGCTGCGCGGCGACGCGTGGCGGTCAAGATCTACGCCCCCCACGACGACGCGGACGCCACCGGGCGCCGGCGCTTCCTCCGCGAAGGAGAGCTGGCGACGCGCGTGCGCGGGCCCAACGTGACCGAGGTCTACGACGTACGGATCGTGGGCGACACGCCGGTCATCGTCATGGAGCTCGTCCAGGGCCCTTCGGCGGCCGATCGCGTGGCGGACGGCCCGCTTCCGCTGGGGGAGGCGCTGCGCATCGGCGAGGACGTCGCCCGGGCGATGTGCGTGGCCGAGGAACAGGGCGTCGTGCACCGCGACATAAAGCCCCACAACATCCTCCTCGACCCCTCGGGGCGCGCGAAGCTGAGCGACTTCGGCCTCGCCAAGGGCGCCGAGTCGGCGACCCTTACCGTCAAGGGGCAGGGCATGGGCTCGCTGCACTACGCCGCCCCCGAGCAGGTTCGCGACGCCACGAGCGCGGACCACCGCACCGACCTCTACGGTCTCGGCGCCACCCTCTACCACCTCATCGCGGGCGTGCCCCTCTTCGGGCTTCGTGCGCGGGGACTCGTCGAGTCCATTCGCCTGATCCGCAAAGTCGATCCCCCGCCGCTCATCGAGCGCCGGCCCGACTGCCCGCCCGCCGTGGCCGAAGTGGTGCACGGGCTCTTGCGCAAGCAGCCAGCAGATCGCAGGCCGGCGACCTTCCGCGAACTCGCCGCGCGCCTGGCCGCGCTGCGCGCTGCCCATGCTCCCCCGAGGGAGGGAGGTGGCGCGATCTACGAGACCGCGGACGGGTAGCGGGCGCGGCGGCGGGCAGCGCAAAGTCCGCAGAGGAGCAGGGCAAAGAGCGCCAGCGGCGTCGGGGGCGCGGGGCGCGGCGCGAGGCCACAGCCGAAGAGGCGGGCGGGAAGGCCCGCTCGCTCTCGGGCCGGCGCGAAGGGCCGCGGGGAGGCGAAGCGCCGCTCCTCGGCGTAGAGGCTGGTGGCAGGGTCGCCGAGGAGCCCGAAGGTGTCGAGGACGTCTTCGCCGCCGGGCTCCTGCGCCAAGCGCAGCTTGGCCTCACCCAAGGCGTCGCCGAGGACGCCGACGCGCTCGGCCCAGAGGACCTCGAACAGGTGTCGCCCGAGGCGCTCCTGGGGATCGGGGCGGGTGAGGCCGGTCGAGGCGCACACCGCCACCGCCCCGCCGCTTGCGCGGCGCAGCCAAGCTTCGCCTTGGGTGTTCAGCGACTGGCTCGCGAAGGCGAATTCGCCGGTGAGGCAGTTGAGCGCGGTCACCACGCAGGGACGGCCTGCGTTGCTCAGGCGGTCGAGGTCGCTCTCCAGCGCTCCCCCGGGAAGCCAGCGGTGGCTGTTCCACAGGTCTTCGTCGGCCCAGCGCGTCGTGTCCCCGTGCCCGGCGTAGACCAGCAGCAGCGCGCCGGGCGCGTTCAGTTCGGTTGCGATCCGACCGCGCAGCGTGGCCGCGTCTCCTTCGACGCCGAGGCGCAGGCGGACGGCGGTGTGCCCGGCCGGCAGGCGCGCGATCAAGCCTTCGTTCAGGGCGGCAAAGTCGGCCGCGTCCGTGTCGTCGGCGACGAACACGCTGCGGGCGCCCCAGGAGGCGTCGAAGGCGAGGGCCTCGTAGGCGAGGAGCTTGTCGATCAGAGCGTTGGCTTCGGGCAGGGTCCGCGCAGGGAGCCGGCCTACGAGCAAGTCGGGGACGGCGTCGTCGCCGGCGACGGTGGCGTAGCGGTTGTCGCAGGCGGCCCAGGACTGCTCGGTCTCGCGCAGGATCGGCGGCACGAGGTTGGCCGCCCCCTCGCCGAGGTAGTCGTGGGTGTCGTAGTGTCCGTCGCCCAAGACGCACAGGTACTTGGGGCGGGGAGGCGCCCAACGCTCGTAGGCGTGGCGGACGAAGGCCGCGATCGCTTCGGGGTCGAGGTTTCCGTAGGCGAAGGTGTCCATGACCTCGTCCACGGTGACCACTCGGCTGCGCAGGCCCTGTCCCTGTCGGTAGGCAGCGAGCCGCTCGGCCGCCGGCCGCAAGGAGGCGTGGGTCAGCACGACGTAGTCGGCTCCGTCGGCGCGGCGCAGCGAGCCTCGCCCGTCGCCGAGTTCGAGGCGCAGCGGTGAGGCGGTGCCGGCCGAGGTCAGCGCGAGGAGCGCCACGTCGCCCGGGGCACCGCGACCGGCGGCCTGCAGGTCGAGTTCGAGGGCGTAGCTCGGCCCGGCAGAGAGGGTACCGTCGGGGGCGAGGACCGAACCCTCGTCGCGCACCGCGCCGCGCAAGAGCCTGGGTGCGGCAGGGTCGCTCACGTCCCAGCAGACGGGGTCGGCGGCGGCGAAATTCGTGAGGCGAACGCCGCCGCCGCCGGGCAGGCGGCAGCTCAGCGTGGCGCGGTCGGCCGAGGCGAAGCGGCGGGCGAACTCGAGTTCGGCCCAGTCCACGAGGACGCGGTCGCTGGAGTCGCCGAGCACGCGGAGGGTGACGTCGTTGTCGCCGAAGGCGACGCCCGAGACGGCGACCTCGCGGGTCACCTCGATCCGGCCGTCGAAGGCGAGCGCGTCCACGAGGACCCCGTTGAAGAGCACCTCGACGCGGTGGTCGGGGTCTGCGGCGAGGCCTTCGCTGCTCCCGCGGAGGCGGTAGCGGAGGGTCGCTGCCTCCGGACGCGCGGGCGCGAACGAGCGCAGCAGGTAGGTCACGCTCGGCGTCGGGCCGGGGGCGCCGATCAGCTCGTCGCTGAACCAGCGGTCGCGCCCGGGCTCGGGGAAGGGGAAGCGGCGAACCAGGCGCTGCTCTTCGTGGCGCACGCGGTCGCGGAAGGAGGGGGCGAAGGGGGCGCTGCCGGAGGGCGTGGCGTCGATCTCGGGCACGCGGGGGCCGGGGGTCCCGGCGTAGGCGAGCCAGTAGGCGTTCTCGTCGCTGAAGCGGGTCTGCGGAGAGTCGGGGTAGGTGTCGGTGTTGCGTTGCCCGTAGAACTCGAGCGCGTCGCTGGGCTCGAAGCGTCCGTCGGCTTCGCCGAGCACCCGGAGCGGGAGGGGGGCGCCGCGGTGGTAGAGGGTCAGGCGGCGCGGGTCGCCGGAGAGGTCGAAGCCCGCCGCGGCGAGGTCGGCGCCGCTCAGCCGATAGACACCGTCGGCGGCGACGACGATCTTCAGGACTCCGGGTGTCTGCAGGAGGGCGTCCTGGGTCGTCTCGCGCCAGGTCGGCGGGGCGGGCGGCGAGGGGGCGAGGTAGCGCACACGCGCCTCGATCCGCCGCCGGTAGTGGAGGTCCCCGGCGTTGGCCGTGTAGGCGATCGGCCAGACGCGCAGGCCGAGCAGAGTGCGCTCGCCCTGGCGAAGGACCGTCTCCACCTCGAGGGCGGCGGGGGGCCAGGGACGGCTTCCGTCGTGGGTTGGCGGCAGGGGGCCGTAGCGCGGTGGGTTCTGCCCGAGCACGGCCGCGAGCGCGTAGCCGCTCGCCGACTCGGCGGTCGCGTGCAGGTCTTCGAGGGCGGCGCCCGCGACCTCGGGCACCTCCACCCACACGGTCCGCGTGGGGACGAGGGGTCGGCCGAGGGACTGCGAGTCTTCGTAGCCGGGGAGGACGAGGCGGTCGTAGGGTTGGGAGGGGGTGCCGGCGACGAGGGCCTCACGCGCGAAGCGGGGGACGTCGATCGCGATGTCGAAGCCGTGGGCGTCGGCGCCGGTGATCTCCACGCTGCCCCAAGCGGCGAGGGCCCCTGGGGTGCGGGAGGCGTCGGGCCGAGCGGCCTCTCCGCTCGGCCAGGAGGCGCTGCCGTCGTTGGTCTGCCCGTTCACGTAGGGGCCCGTCGGCGTCGCGCTCCCCAGTCCGGCGGCCGGGGTCGCGGCGACGGGGCCGTGCAGGCTCACCCGCCCGCCGGATTCGACGTCTTCGACGAGGTAGTAGTAGGTGGTTCCGTTCCGAACGCTCTGGTCGCGGAAGTAGTAGCGCCCGCCGCCGACGTCGCTGCCCAGGCCCACGATGAGCCCCGCGGGATCGCTCACCAGCGCATAGTCGCGGTCGGGTTCGCGGCTGCGGTAAACGTTGAAGCCGAGGTTGGAGAGTTCGGCGCCGGTTTCCCACTCCACGAGGACCTCACCGTCGTGGGCGCTGGCGCGTAGGTTCGCGAGGGTGACCGCCGTGGTGGCCGCCTCGTCGCCGCGGGCCGAAATGGCGGTGACGGTGGGCTCGTTGCCCGCGCCGTCCGCCGTGAGGGTGATCCTGAGGTAGTGGACGAAGGCGTCGCTTTCGGCGGTGGGGGTGATCGTCAGCGAGAAGGTGGCGGCGCTGCTCGTCTGCAGGGTCCCCGCCACGGGCGCGTCGGGGGCGCTGTTGTCGCGGGTGTGGCGCCAGAGCTCGACGCTGACCTGGGAGGTCCCGCTGTTCGTACCGGTGACGGTGAAGCTCTGCCACTGGGTCATGCGCGCGGCGGGGCGGCCGAGGCGCAGGGCCGAGACGTTGACCAGGCGGGTGAGGAGCGTCCCGATGGCGTTCGGGGCGGCCGGCGCTCCCGTGAGGCTCACGACCCCCCCGGCGACTTCGCAGCCCTCGAGGGAGTCGGCGCGGAACTGGTCGGTGCGACCCTGCAGCCACCAGGTGAAGGGGGAGGTGGGGGTGGCGCCCGCGTCGACGGTGAAGCTGCGGACCTCGGAGGACTGGCCGCCCGAGCGCACCCGCCAGTAGTAGGTCCCGGCCGCAAGGGCGGTCTGGACCTGGTAGGTCACCGGCAGCCGCGAGGCGTAGGGGCTCTGGGTCGCGGCGGGGGTGAAGCCGGGCGGGTCGAGGGTCGTGTCGGCGGTCTCGACGAGGGACGAAAAGGCCGCGTCGTTGGCGACCTCGACCACGAATTCGAAGGTGGGGCCCGCCTCGAAGCCTTCGAAGGCGAGGGTGGGCTGGGTGTCGGGGAAGTGGGCCCCGTCGGCGGTGAGGAGGCGGGGGCCGGAGGTGACGAGGAGTTCGCTTGCGTTGTCGCCGTCGGTGTAGTCGGCCACCGAGCTCAGGGGGCCGGCCGCGCCGTCGTCGTGGGTCACGACGACCTTGAGGTCGCAGGCCCCCACGGGGAAGTCGTCGGGGGGATCCCAGGTGACGACGGCCTGGTAGCGCACCTGCCCGCTGCCTCCGACTTCGAGGATGCGCAGGGGCCCGGCCCCGTTCTGTCCGGCGCCGCCGTCGCTCGCGTCGGCGAGGAGGCGGTGCTCTCCGCCGCCGGAGTCGCGCACCCAGAGGCTGAGCTTGAAGTTGCTCACCGGCGTGCTGGCGGGGAAGGTCCAGTCGACGGCGATGCGCTCGGCGCCGCCGACACGGGGCACGAGGCTCCCGCTCAGGCCTTCGGGCTCGGGGGCGTTGGCGGCGAGGCTCGGAGCCAGGGGGGCGCTGAAGGTACGGGACGCGAAGCTGGTGCCGCCGTAGGCGCCTTGGTTGATGACCCCGCCGTTGGGCTGGCCTTCGGCGCCGGCGCCCCCGGTGCCGGCGTCGATGCACGGCGAGGTCGCGGCGCCGAGGACGAAGACGCCGAAGCGGGGGTCGTAGGCGCCGCCCTGGGAGTCGAGGTGGAAGTCGTCGTCGGCCCCGTTCGCTCCGCCGAGGAGGTTGTCCGGGCCGTCCACGTCGCGGAAGAGGGGATCCGCGGAAATGGTGTTCTGGTCGTAGCCGGTCGGGTTGCTCTTCCAGGGAGTGGGAGGGGCGGTGAGGTCGGCGTAGACCGTCCCGTTGTCGTCGACGAGGTTCTCGCCGCTGCCGCCGCCGAAGAGGTAGTAGTCGTTGAAGTCGAGGTTGCCCGCCGCGGTGCCCGAGCCGTTCGCGAGCACGAGGGCGAAGATCGGGTTGGTCGTCCCGCCGTCGCTCACCGCGACGACGTTGTTCCGGCAGAGGAAGTTTTGGGAGTTCCGGCTGAAGCGGAGGCCCGAGGCGTTCGTGCCGGTGATGGTGCTGTAGATGGTGTTGTTCTCGACCGTCGCGTCGTTGTGGGGGTTCGCGGTGAACACACCGCCGACGATGACCCCGATGAAATTCTGGTAGAGGACGTTGCGGCGGACGATCCCGAAGCCTGCGCCTGCGCCGGTCATGCCGGCCAGGCCGACCCCGGCGCGGTTCGTCGTGGTGTGGTCGTAGATGACGCAATCCTCGACGATCGAAGGGCTGGTGGACGTGCTGGAGGGGTTCCCGCCGTTCACGGTGTTGTCGCCGATGCTGACGCCGTAGCCGCCGTTCCCGTGAATGCGGCAGCGGCGCACGATGGTTCCGGTGCTGTCGGTGACGACCTGCACGCCGTCGGCGGTATTCGCCGCGAGCTCGCTGTCCTCGACGACGCACTGGCGCATGAGCTTGATCAGGACGCCCTGGGCGGCGTTGTTCGTCACCGTGCAGCCCGTGACCAGGTGGGCGCCGAGAAAGACGGTCGCGTCCGTGTCGTTGGTGACGCGGATCCCGTTCTGCGCGTTGTCGTGGACGAAGCAGCCGCGGAACACGAGGTCGGTGGCGCGGTCGGCGTAGACGCCGTCGCCGTCCTGTCCCCCCTGCTGGCGGGCGCCGTAGATCTCGAGGTCGCGCAGTTCGATGTGGTGGGCGGTGGGGTCGAAGTAGAAGATCTGGCGGGTGGCGCCGCCGGCGGCGTCGGTCAGGCGGCTGCGGTAGGTCCCGCTGGCGTCGCGGCCCGCGCCGCGGAAGACGACGAGGTTCCCCGCCGTGCCCGAGTGGGCCGAGGTCAGGTCGATGCGCGCGGACAGTTCGTAGTCGCCGGCTTCGATCCAGATCACGTCGCCGGGGGCGAAGGAGCCGATCGAGTTGAGCAGCCCGCTCGCCCCCTCGAGGGAGGCCTTGGGCTGGTCGGGGCTCGTGCCGGCGTTGGCGTTGTTGCCGGGGGCCGTGCAGAGTTGGTCGTTGGTGGTCGTGGTGTCGTTGACGAAGTAGTTCGCGCGGACGACTTCGCGGACGCCGGCGTCGTTTCCCACCGCGCCGTAGGGGACCTTGGGCCAAGCCTCGGTCCCGTCGTCGGGAATGGAGAGCGCGCCCACGGCGAGTCCGCAGCCGACCTGGTTGCCGTCGCCGGCGCCGGCGGCGAGGTCGAAGGCGACCCACAGGTACGAGGTGCCCGCGGGCAGGTCCTGGGGGGTGGCGAGGGTGAGGGTGAGGGTCGCGGCCGTGAAGACGTGCGGCCCGCCGGGGGGGGTAATTTCGCTCGCCGTGGCGAAGTCGTTGACCGTGTTGAACCAGAGGCGCACCGCGGCGACGTCGGCGTCGGCGGTGTTCAGCGAGGTCAAGGTCAGGGCGTCGAGGTTCATGGTCCCCGTGCTGCCGGTGACGGTGAACTCGACGCGCAAGAACTCTTGGTTGCTCGCGCCCGCGAGGACGAGGGGCTGGGCGGCGGAGCGGACCGCGACCACGTTGGTGAGGTCCTTGGGCTGGGCCTGGGCGCGCGCGGGGAGGAGGACCAAGGCGAAGCAGGCCGCCAGGGGAAGCCCTGGCGGCCTTCGCGTGTTCCCTGCGCTCGCGCCCGAGGTCACCGGCTCAACCTCCGTCCCGCTGGAGCGGTGGGGCTTTGGGT
>RFHU01000315.1 GCA_003695705.1 Planctomycetota bacterium | reverse complement strand
GAGGGCGGCCGCGGGGTCGTCGGCGCAAGGAGCGCTGCGGCGCAGAGCAGTCCGGCGCAGAGCAGCCCGGCGCAGAGCAAGGCCCAGAGCCGGTGGCGCTTTCGATCGCGGAAGGGGCGAGCGACGACCGACTCCCCCTCCAGCCAGCGCTCGAGGTCGTCGGCGAGGGCTCGGGCCGTGGGGTAGCGCTGTTCCGGGTCTTTGGCCATGCACTGGAGCGCAATGGCCTCGAGGGCGGCGGGGACGTCTGGCCGCGAAGAGGAGATCGGAGGCGGTTCGGCGCGGCAGATCGCGGTAAAGAGGTCGAACTGGCTGAGGCCCGAGAAGGGCGGCTCTCCAGAGAGGAGGGTGTAGAGCGTGACCCCCAGGGAGTAGACGTCGGTTCGGGCGTCCAGCGGCTCTCCGCTGATCTGCTCGGGCGGCATGTACTGGGGAGTGCCGACGATCATGCCCGTCAGCGTCAGCTTCCGCTCCGAGTCGAGTTCCTTGGCGAGTCCAAAGTCGGTGAGGAGGACCCGCCCGTCCGCGTCGACGAGGATGTTGCTCGGCTTCACGTCTCGGTGCAGGAAGCCCGCCCGGTGCACGTGTTCGAGGACGAGTGCCACGTCGCGGCACACTGCGGCCGCGCGGCGCGGCTCGAGGGGACCGCTGCGGCGGAGGAGGACGCTGAGCGACTCTCCTCGGACCAAGTCCATGACCAGGTAGGGACGCCCGGCCTCCCAGCCCGCGTGATGGATTCCGACCACGCCCGGATGCCGCAGGCGCGCGGTTGCTTGCGCCTCGAGGACGAAACGTTGCACTCGGGTGTCGCTCGGACGGGCGCTGACGTGCAGGAGCTTGAGCGCCACATCGCGTTTCAGTTCGGGGTGCCAGGCGCGGTAGACGACGCCCATGCCGCCCCGTCCCAGTTCGCCACGGAGTTCGTAGGGTCCGCAGCGGCCATGCGACGGCGCCTGCTCGCCTGGGTCCGCAGCCTGCGTGAGGACTCGGAGGGCTTCGACGCAGTCCCGGGCGACCTTCTCGTCGACGCCATGGCGTTGCGCGAGCTCGCGAACGGGGACGGGTCGGCGGGCCGCAAGCAGGGCTTCCGCCTCCTCTCCGAGCCGTGCGAGCCTCTCGGTCGGGGCGCTCACCTCAACCCTCTGCCGCGCGGAGCAATGCGCCCAGCTCTGCGCATCCGCGAGCGACGAGCCGCCGCACCGTCGCCTCGCTGCAGGCGAGTTGTTCGGCGATTTCGACCAGGGTCAGGCCGTGGAAATAGCGCAGGAGGAGGGCCTCTCGCTCGGCTTCGCTCAGCCGAGCCAAAGCAGAGGAGAGGCGCTCACGCGCCTCCCTGCGAGCGAAGGCCGTCGAGGGGCTCTCTTCCGCGGCCCGAAGCTGACGGAGCACTTCGGACTCGTGGAGGATTCCGCCCGAGGGGGAGCGCTTGGCGGCGCCGAAGCGGTCGGCCATGTCGTGAATGCGGTGGTCGGCGACCCGGTAGATCCAGCGGGCGAAGCTACCCGCGCCGCGCGGCGCGAAGCGTGCGAAGGACTTGTGCGCCTCGACGTAGGTTTCCTGAACCACGTCCATGGGGTCGAGCTTTCCGCGCAGCTCCGCCCCCATGCGCAAGCGCACGTAGAGGAGGAGGCGCCGGGAAACGCGACCGAACAGCGCGTCGTAGGCTGCGGACGAACCAGCCTGGGCCCGGCGCACCAGCTCGTCGGTGTCGTCGGCGGAACTCACACCGGATTATGGCAAAGCGGAGGAGGCGCGCGCCGGTCAGTCGTTGGGACCGATCGCTCCGCCGGCGCGGGCGAGCCAGTAGGCGAACAGGTAGTCCGCCGAGCTGTCCTCTTCGTTGCTCAGACTGCGCCCACCGACCCCCAGGAAGGGGTTGTTCTTCCAGCAGAAGGTTCCCAGTTCCCTCTCGAAGAGGGGTGGCGCGACGATCGAGTAAGCGCGTCCTGGGTCCTGTGTCCAGTCGAGCTTCCAAGGCAGGCTGGGGTAGGGGGAGAGGGAATGGTCCTCCCGCAAGGCGGTGTGCTCGGCGAGCCGTGCCCGAGGAACGGGCACTTCGCGCAGGGCCCACACCGCTTCGGAGGTGTCGATCCTCGCCCGGCCCGGAACCCCGAGGGCCGCGGCCGCGAGGAGGTGGAGGGTGGGTCGCGTCCTGGCAAGGCGCTTGGCCGCTCGGCGCAGTGCGAGGCGATCGACGAGCGACACCAGCCCGTCGCGGTGGTGTGCTGCCAGGCGGATTTGGACGATCAGAGCGACCACCTCGAGTTGGATTCCGCTCCAGTCCGAGATCCCCTGGAAGTGGAAGCCTCCACCGATCGCGAGCTGGTAGAGGTTGAAGAAGGGGTTCCTGGCCAGGGTGCGGTACCTTCGCCGGTGGGAGGAGGAAGCGAGGAGGAGGGACACCAGGCCGTTGGCCATGAGTTCGTTGGAGGGCAAGCGTCGCCTTCGTACCACCGGGTGGCTGCGGATCAGGCGGGCGAGGGCGTTGCCGTACTTGGCGCGCAGCGGGTCCCCTGCGGGGTAGGCCTCGTGCACGACGAGTCCTCCCCAGAGCAAGCCCTTGAACATGTCGTTGTTTCCGCCTTTGCGCCACTCGATTCCCGCATAGGGACCGGTACCGGCCACCCAGCGCGTGCCGGGCGGCTGCCCCGAGCTGGCGCGAATCGTCCGCGCGAAGGCGTCGCCGCGGCCCGTGATTTCCATCATCACCAGCAGCGCCCGCACCGCGCGGTCGAGGTTGTCCCGGGCCACGGGCGCTCCGGTGATCCGGTAGCGCAGGTGCTGGGAGTAGGCGTAGGCGCCGGTCCACAGGGCACCGTCGTTCAAGGCCTTCGGCGCGCCACTCGCGCTTCGCTGCACCAGCGGGCCCGCGGGGTCCCGAAAGCGCAGGGGGATCTCGCGGTCCGCCTCGTCCGCCTTCTTCCGCAAGGTCTTTCCGAAGGCGTTGGTCTTGACGAGGGCCTCCTCTAGGTTCAGCGGGTCCACGACCCGGTTCACCAGGCGCAGCAGGTCCGGCCGACTTCGCAGGAGCGCGTAGTCGGTTCGCTCGTACACGAAGCGGTGGATGGCGGCTTGGAACTCGGGTCGTCCTACGTAGGGTCGGACCCAGGGAGTGGCGTGAAAGCTGCTAAAGACCCGGAAGAGCAGCCGCCGGAGGAAGTTCCCCGGCGGGTCGTGCGAGGGAAGGGCAGCGCGGCGCTCCTCCCAGATCGGCGTGGGACCGGGCGAAGCGACGCGGACCCAGCGTTCGCTGGGTCCGACGAAGACCGGACCTTGCCCCGCGTAGGCGCCCCCGAGGCCTCCGCTGCGGGTCACGAAGGTCCCATTCACCGGCATCGGAGTCCCATCCCTTGCGGATCGGCTCGGCAACCCCGGCCCTCCCGACGCCCAGCCCATGCGTTCGAGCTTCAGGCGCACCCGCACTCCGGCAGGGAGGTCCTGGGCACGACCGGACCACACGAGGGAAACCGGATGCCCCCGATAGCGAAAGCCTTGGTATTCCACCTCCCGGACGAAGGAGTAGTCCCCGCCTTGCCAGCGGAGTTCGACGCGACCGCGGAAGCGACCACGCCCTGGCTCGGTGCCCGTCACCTGGTAGATCCCCGAGCGTGCCTGGGCCCAGGAGTTCCCGGCGAGGCCGAGCCAGAGGAAGGCGGCAATCCGGGTCGCACGGAGCAAGCGGCTCATCGGCTCTCCTTCAGGAGGTCTTCTACGGGCGCGCCGACTCGCTCGAGGAAACGGAGTTCGAGTTCGTCCGCCGGCTGCAGGGTCAGGGATCGAGCGACCCGTTCTCCCGCCGCGAGTTCGATGTCCAGTCGCCCCCAGCGGGCTCCGTCTCCTGAGGTCACCAGCACTTCGAAGCGCCCTGCGGGGAGGCGAGTTGCTCGCAGGCTTCCATCCGCTCCCGAGACGAGGTCTGGGGCGGGGAGGGGCAAGGGAGCCCCGCTCTGGGCGTCGAAGACCAACGCCAAGGCGTCTTCTTCGGCTTCTCCCCGAGGAGACCTCAGTCCGAGGGTCAGGACGGCTTCGGGGGGAAGGTCCACGCTCAGGTCCTCCCCCGGCGAGACGGAGCGCCGCACGAGCGCTCGGCCGGGCGCCGAAACCAGGACTTCGAGGGGGGAAGCGAAGCCCTCGGGCGCCGTGAGCAGGAAACGCCCTTCGCGAAGGTCGGCACGATCGAGGAGGGCGCCGCTCCAGGCGCGCAGGTCCGCACCCGGCGGCTGGGCGGCGAACAGGAAGAATTCGGTGCCGGGCGGTGCCGAAGGCACCGTCCCCGACACCGTCCAGGCCTGCGAGCGCGCCCGCACGGCGGGGGCGGTCCGAGCGAGGGGCACTCCCTGCGCGGACGAGGTCCCCTCCTTCCCGCAGCCGGAGAAGAAGAAGAGGCAAAGCAGCAGCCACAGCCTCGAGCAGCGCTCGTTCATGTCGTTCCAGCCTCGGCAGCCTAGAGGGCTCCCCTCCAAGGAGAGGAATCCGAGGCTTCCTTCGTCAACAGGCGCAAGCCTTTGCAGCGCAACGCCTCCCCGTGCCTTTCCTTGAGGGAGACGGTCTTGGGCCTTGCATCCTCTTTCCTCCGGAAAGGGCCCTTGCCCTCTTCCGTACGCGGGCGCTCGCTGTGAATGGATTGCCCACAGAGTAACGGCTTGAATCGAGTCTGGGTCAGCAACGGGCGTAAATGCATCTTTGTCGGTCAAGTCGAATGGTCTTCTGTCTGCTCCTGAGGAGGGCTCGCCGGGGAAGGGAGGAACTCGGAATGAAGCAGTCGTTGGTGGCCGGCCTGGTTTTCCTACCGGCCCTTGCGCTTGGACAGGGGAAAGAGCTTCCCGTCGGGGGTCTGCCGGGCGATGTGGCCACGGCGGACACGAACGGAGACGGCCTGCCCGATCTGGTCGTGGTCAAGGACGGGAATTCGGTGCAAGTCTTCCTCGGCAAGGCCGGGGGAGGCTTCGACCCCGGTTCCTCCGCTCCCCTCCGTGGGTGGGGGCCGCACCGCCTCCTGCTGGGAGACGTGAATCGAGACGGGAAGGCGGACCTCGTCGTCCTCGAGCGAGAACCGGTTGCTGCAGGGGAGACGCGGTTGAGCGTCCGCCTGGCGGAGTCCGGCGGCACCTTCGCCGCCGAAGTCCTCTACCCGGCGACTGCCCCGGGCTTCGCTCCCACCGGTGCGACCGGGTCGGACCTCGCCCTCGCCGACGTCGACGGAGACGGAGAACAGGACCTCGTCGTTGCGCTCGATCCCTTCGGAGTCAGCGTTCTGCGTGGATTGGGGCAAGGCACCTTCGCACCCGGAGCGTACTCGAGCGTGGCCAGTTCTCCGCCCGGGAACTCCCCCTACGCCCACATGAACCTGGCCGCCGGCGATCTCGATGGAGACGGGCGCGACGAGGTCCTGGTCTCCAGCGGGCGGAGGCTCTTCCGGCTCGACTGGCAGGGCGGGCAGGCGATCCTCGGTCCGGCCCTTCCCCTCGGTACGGACAGGGATGCCGTGTGCTCCCTCGCCGTCGCCGACTTCGACCGCGACGGAGTCCTGGACGCGGCAGCCCTCCTCTGCGACTTGCAAACCGCCAGCATTCACTTCCTGCGCGGGGACCCCGCGGGCAATTTCTCCAGCCCGGCCGTCGTCTCCCCCGCCGTCTACGACGGCTCCGTCTTCGACCCCGGCAACCTCCGGGTTGGAGATCTCGACGGCGATCTGCGTCCGGACCTGCTCTTCACGGCCCGCTACCGCGACCAAGTGATCGCGCTCTACGGCAACGGCAAGGGGCGCTTCGTCAACTTTTCGCGTCTCGCCGGCCGGGCGAGCTACTCGGAGATCCCCGTGGGGGCCTCCTATTTGCTCGATTCCCTGGCCGTGGCCGATTTCGATTCCGACGGCGTCTTGGACTTCGCGGCCGGTCCACGGGGCGACGCCCTGTGGATCTACTCGGACGTGTCCGGTCCGCCGCCTTCGCTCACGAAGGTAGCCGACCGGACCTTGCTGCCTGGGGAGTCCCTCAGCCTCAGCCTCGCGGGTGTGGCCCAAGACGGTGGCACCAACGGCGCCGTCAACCTGATGGTGGTTCCCCACGGTCCCACGACCGCGGCGACCGACGTGAACGGAGACGGGCGCCTCGATCTGCGCGACGCCTTGGCGCTCTTCGACGCCGTATCCCGGGGCCTCACCGATCCGGTTTACGACCTCGACGGCGACGGACTCGTAACGAGCGCCGACCAGCAGGCCTTCGTGGAGGCTTGGAAGCAGGCGCTCTCCGATCCCCGCCTCGTCCTCTCTCCTGACCCCCTGACGACCGCAAGCAGCACGCGGACCCTGACCTTCACCCCCGATCCCGCCACGACCGGCGACGTGGTGTTCACGGTCTACGCTTCGCAGGGGATCAAGGTGACGAGCCAGAACTTCAAGGTCACGGTCCTGCCTCCTGCGGCTGCGTTGCCGGTGGCCTCCGCCCGTTCCTCGTCCTCCTACTCCTCCTCCTACGGCCCCGAAAAGGCCGTCGACGGCCAGCGCTACACCTTCTGGGTCGGGGCCTACCGGCAGCCCTCCTGGACGCTCACCCTCGACCTCGGGAGCGAACGGATCCTCGATTCCCTCGAGGTGGACTGGTACTACCTCTACTCGTCCTCGAATTTCGACGTGGAGGTGTCGAGCGACGGCGTTGCCTTCGCCCCGCTGGCGACGGGGCTCAGCCAGGCGGGCACGACCTCCTTCCCCTACGTGGTGACGACGCAGATCGCTCCCCCGACCGGGCAACGGGTACGCGCACGCTACGTGCGCCTGGTCGTCCACCAAGCCGATCGCGGTTTGCCCATCGTCTCCGAACTGCGCGTCCGCGGCTGGTAGCGCCCCGCCTTCGCAGCGCTTCTTCCCCTCGCGCCGGCGGGCGGCGACTCCCTCGTCGCCCGCTGGCGTGCGGTCCCTCTCGCGGCCGCGCGTTCTCAGCCGAGCTTGGCCGCGACCTGGCGCTCGGCCTCGGCGAGGGCCTCGGGGAGCTTGCTGGGGTCCTTGCCGCTGCCCTGGCAGATGTCGGGCTTCTTCCCGCCGCCGCCGCCGCCGAGGACGGCGGCCACCGGCCGCAGCAGGTCGCGGGCGTGCCAGCCGCGCTCGACCAGGGGTTGGCTGAGGGCGACGACGAGCGGCACCTTCCCGCGCTCGTCGCGGGCGAAGAAGAAGCCCACGAAGGGCTCCTTCTGGCGCTTCACCGCGTCGGCGTAGCCGCGCAGCGCCTCGAGGTCGGCCCCCTCGACTTCGCGGATGAGGACGCGCACGTCGCCTCGCGAGGTGGCCTGGCCGCGCAGGTCGTCCCAGGCGGGGAGGGCGGCGCGGAGGGCTTCCTTGTTCTTGCGCGCCAGCTCGCGGACTTCTTCCTGCAGGCGGCGGACCCGCTCGAGGACCTCTTCGGGCTTGGTCTTCAGCTCGCGGGCCACGGCGGCGAGGAGGGCGGTGTCGAGGTAGCTGCGGGTCACGGCCGCGTCGGCGGTGAGCGCCGCCACCCGCCGCACGCCCTTGGAGATGGAGCTCTCCTCGACCAGCTTGAAGGCGCCGATGTCCCCGGCGCGCTGCACGTGGGTCCCGCCGCAGAGCTCGACCGAGTAGTCGCCCACGTCGACCACGCGCACCACGTCGCCGTACTTCTCCCCGAACATGGCGATGGCCCCGCGCTGCCGCGCCTGGTCGATGGGCATTTCCTCGACGCGCACCGGGTCGTTGGCGGCGATCTTCTCGTTGACCAGCCGCTCGATCTCCTGCAGTTCTTCGCCCGCGAGCTGGCGCTTCCAGGCGAAGTCGAAGCGCAGGCGGGTGGGGGCGACTTCCGAGCCCTTCTGGGTGGCCGAGCGGTCGAGCACTTGGTGCAGGGCCCAGTGGAGCAGGTGGGTGGCCGTGTGGTTGCGCATGATCGCGCTCCGCCGCTCGCGGTCGACGGCGGCCACCGCCGGTGCGCCCGGCTTGACGGCCTCGGGGCCGCCCTTGGTCCACTCGCCCACGTGGACGAAGACCTGCCCCGCCTTGCGGGTGTCGTGCACCTCGAAGGTGAACTCCCCCTCGGGACCGCTGATGAAGCCGGTGTCGCCCACCTGTCCGCCGCTCTCCGCGTAGAAGGGGGTGCGGTCCAAGACCAGCTCGTTGGGGCCGGCCACCGCGACGCTGGCGGTGTCCGAGGTCTTCTCGTAGCCGGTGAACAGGGTCAGGGGCGCGCTGGCGTACTTGCCCATGTCCACGTTGAACTTTGCGGCCTTGCGCGAGCGGTCCTTGGCCTCTTCGAGCAGGCGCTCGAACTCGCGCATGTCCACCGAGAAGCCGTGCTCCTCGGCGAGCTGGCGGGTCAGGTCGGGGGGGAAGCCGTGGGTGTCCTTGAGGGTGAACACCACGCTCCCGGGGAAGACCTTGCGCCGCTCTTCTTCGAGCTGGAGGCGCTCCTTGTGGAAGAGGGCGAGGCCCTTGTCGAGGGTGCGCAGGAACTGGCGCTCCTCCTCCTCGATCTTGTCCACGATGAGCTGCTGCCGGGCGCGGAGCTCGGGGAACACGTCCCCCATGAACTCGACGAGGGCGGGGACGATGTCCTTGATGGCCGGTTCCTTGACGCCGAGCTCGGCGAAGAAGCGCGACGCGCGGCGCACGATGCTCCGCAGGACGTAGCCGCGGCCCGTGTTGGAGATGTCCGCGCCGTCGGCGATGGAGAAGCTGAGCGCGCGCACGTGGTCGGCGATGACCCGGTGGGGCATGCCCGCGGGGCCGGGGTCGTAGGCGACCCCGCTGCGCCGCTCGACGGCCTCGATCAGGGGGCGGAACAAGTCGGTGTCGTAGTTGGAGTAGACGCCTTGGAGGACCTGGCACACGCGCTCGAGGCCCATGCCCGTGTCGACGTGCTGGGCGGGAAGGGCCGCGAGCGAGCCGTCGGCCTTGCGTTCGAATTGGATGAAGACCAGGTTCCAGAGCTCGATGTAGCGGGCGCACTCGCCGTTGACCTTGCACTCGTGCCCCGGGGTCTCCTGGCGGTCGCAGGCCGCGGCGCCGCGGTCGATGTGGATTTCGGTGCAGGGGCCGCAGGGTCCGGTCTCGCCCATTTCCCAGAAGTTGTCCTTGTCGCCGAAGGTCAGCACCCGCTCTGTGGGGATGCCGGTGACCTCGGGCCAGAGGGCGCGGGCCTCCTCGTCGGTGTGGTGCACCGTGGCGTAGAGGAGGGAGGGGTCGATCCCCCACACGCGGGTGAGCAGGTCCCAGGCCCAGTCGATGGCCTCGCGCTTGAAGTAGTCGCCGAAGGACCAGTTGCCGAGCATTTCGAAGAAGGTCTGGTGGTAGCCGTCGCGACCCACGTCCTCGAGGTCGTTGTGCTTCCCGCCGGCGCGAATGCACTTTTGGGTGTCGGCGGCGCGCGAGTAGGGGCGCTGGCCGGTGCCCAAGAAGACGTCCTTGAACTGGTTCATGCCCGCGTTGGTGAACAGGAGCGTGGGGTCGTCCACGGGCACGACGGGAGCCGACTCGACGATGGTGTGTCCGCGCTCGCGGAAGTAGTCGAGGAAGCTCTGGCGGATCTCGTGGGACTTCATGAGGCGATCTCGGTTCGAGGTTGGAGGGCGCGGCCGCGCCGCGCGCAGGAGGTCGCCGCCCGCGGGCGGCCGGCCTGAGAGCCTACCGGCTCCGGAGCCCTTGTGGGTCTCGGAGCGCATTCCGCGAGGTCGACTCCGGCGGCGGCCTCCGTTCCCGAGCGCGCTTAGCGCGCGAGGGGGACCCGGCCCAGGGGGGTGTAGCGCACGGGGCCCCGTTGCGTGCCCGCGGTGCTGGAGAAGAGGACGGCCTCGCGGGCGACGAAGGGGTGGGGGTCGAGGCGGATGGAGTCGACGGCGAGGGCGTAGAGCTCGGGGCGAGGGCCGCGGCCCTTGGCCCGCGCGAGGGTGACGTGGGGGCGGAAGCGGCGGCGTTCGCGCGGCACACCGAGCGCGGCGAGGCGCTCGTCGAGGCGCGCCGCCCAGTCCTCCAAGGCGCCGCGGTCGGGGCCGCCGACGCCCGCCCACACCACCCGCGGTCGCCGCCCGCCGAAGCTGCCGAGCCTCGTGAGCTCGAGGCGCAACGCTCCGGGCGGAGGGAGCGCGCCGACCGCGGCGAGCAAGGCCTCGGGGTCGTCGCGTTCGCCGACGAACTTGCAGGTGAGGTGCAGGGCCTCGGGGCGCGTCCAGCGCAGGCCCTCGGGGCAGAGCGCCCGCAAGTCCTCCTGCGCGGAGCGCAGCGCCTCGCGCACTTCCAACGGCAGTTCCAGGGCCCAGAACAAGCGCACGCAGCCCTCCGCGTCGCGCCCATGTTCCCCGCGCGGCGTGCCCGAGGAAAGGGCCCCGTGGGAAGGAGGTGGGGCTCGCGCGGGGGCGTCCTCCCCGGTGCTGGGCTGGGAGGGCGCCGCGCGGCCCGTCCGCGCGCCCCGCAAGGGACGGCGCGCGCCGTGGCCCGTCGTCGGTCGGCGGCGCGCGCGGTGGTAGGCTTCCGCGGTGAGCGAAGCGCCGCGCGCAGCCGAGACCGAGGCGCCCCGGGTCGTCGAGCGCCCCTGGGGGCGGGCGGGCGCCGGGGCGCTGGTCGCGCTGGCGCTGCTCCTGGGGGCGAACACGGTCTACCGGGCCGGCTTCGGAAGCAAGCTGCGCACGGACCTCCCCGTCTACCTGACCGGAGCGCGGCGGGTGCTGGCGGGCGAGGATCCACTCCACGCGCGGAGCCCCGAACGAGGCTGGCCGTACGTCTATCCGCCCACCTTCGCGGTGCTCGTCTCCCCGCTCGCGGCGCTTCCCTTGCCCGTGGCGGCCGGGCTGTGGTTCGTGCTCTCGGCGGCCGCCCTGGCGGTGGGCGTGGTGTGCGTCCGCAGCGCCGCGGAGCGGAGCGGGCCTCTGCGCGGCTGGGGGGACCTCCTCCCCTTGGCGCTGATCCTCCTCCCTTGCGCCAGCGCGCTCACCCGCGGACAGGTCGGCCCGCTGCTGCTCGGCCTCCTCGGCGGCGCGCTGTGGGCGCTGCGCCGTGGGCGCGCGTTCCTTTGCGGGGCGCTCCTCTCGCTGGCAGCGGCGATCAAGGTCACCCCCGCCTTCCTCCTCGTGGGGCTCTTGGCCGCGCGCCGCTGGCGGGCCGCCGCGGCCACCCTCGCGGGCCTCGTCGTGTGGCTCCTCTTGGTCCCGGCTCCCTTCCTCGGCTTCGACGGCGCGGGCCGCGCGCTGGCGCACTACGGACAGCGGATGCTGCTCCCCTACGCCGACGACCCCGCGGGCTACACCCCCGACCCGGACGCTCCACCCCTGCGCTACCCGGTGCACGTGGGCACCAACCAGTCGCTGGCCTCGCAGCTCGCCCGCAGGACCCAGGGGCCCGTTGGCGCCCTCCTCCTCCTGGCGCTGGCGGCGGCGGTCGCCGGCCCCGCCCTGCTCCTCGCCGCGCGGGGCCTCGCGGCGCGCGCTCCGCCGCGCCTCGCCGTGGCCGGTTTCGGGGCGCTCCTCGCCGCTCCTCTGCTCGCCGCGCCCGTCGCCTGGCACCACCACCACGTGCTGCTCTTCCCTGCGCTGGTCGTCGCGGCGCTCGAGCGGCGCGCGCGCCCCCTTTGCTGGGCGCTCGGTGCCTTCGCCCTTTTCTCCTTGCTCCACTTCGCCGTGCGTCCGCTGCGCCCCTACGGCCTCTTGGGCCTGGGGACGCTGGGTGTGCACGCGGCCTTGCTCGCTTGGGGTCTCGGGCAGGCTCGCGGCCTGGCGCCCGCGCTCGGCGGCGGCGCGGCGGGGGAGGTCGGCGGGGGAAGCCCTCCGTAGGGGGGCGCCTACACGCCGTCGAGGGCCGACTCGAGGTCGCGCAGGATGTCTTCGGTGCGCTCCAGGCCGAGGGAGAGGCGAATGCCGCCGGGGTCGATGCCCGCGGCGAGTTGCTCCTCGGGAGGCACCGTGGCGTGGGTCATGGACCCGGGGTGCTCGACGAGGGTGCGCACTTGCCCCAAGGAGACCGCCAGGGTCACGGTGAGGGCTTCGCTGGCGAGGAGGTCCATGAGGCGCGCGCCCCGTTCGCGGGCCCTGGCTGGGTCGCCCTCCATGACGAAGTAGACCAGGGTCCCCGGCGCGAAGGCGCCGTCGGGGTCGCGCATTTGCCGGCGGGCGAGCTCGTGCTGCGGGTGGGAGGGGAGGCCGGGGTAGACCACGCGCGCCACCTTGGGGTGCCCTTCGAGGAACTCGGCCACGGCCTGCGCGCTTTCTTGCTGCTGGCGGGCCCGCAGGGCGAGGGTCGGCAGCCCGTAGACCAGCGGCGGCCAGGCGGCCTTGGGCGCGAGGACGCCGCCGAAGTCCTTGCGGTAGAGGAGCAGGTCCGGCTCGAGGAGGGCGGGCCCGATCACCGCCCCGCCCATGTCGGTGCCGAAGCCGCCGATGTTCTTGGTCAGGCTGTGGACGACGAGGTCGACGCCGTGTTCGAGGGGGCGCTGGCACACCGGTGTGGCGAAGGTGTTGTCGATCACCGTGAACACGCGCCGGCGGGGGGCGCGGCCTTGGTTGACCTCGTCCACCGCCGCGCACACCGCGGCGAGGTCGAGGAGCTCGAGGTTGGGGTTGCAGGGGCTCTCCCCGTAGACGGCCATGACCCGCGGGTTCTCGGCGAGGATCCGCCGCAGCCCGTCGACGTCGCGCAGGTCGGCGAACACCACGTCGATGCCCAGGCGAGGGTACCAGTTGTGGAAGAGCGAGTAGGTGCACCCGTAGACGGTCTTGTGGGAGACGACGGTGTCGCCGGTCTTGAGCAGCACGCCCAGAGCGGCCGAGATGGCGGCCATGCCGGTGGCGAAGGCCACGCAGCGTTCGCCGCCCTCGGCGTCCGCGAGGTTGTCCTCGAGCATGCTGCGGCTGGGCTCGTCGAGGCGGTCGTAGATGTAGATGGGGTGCTGCTGATGCCGGTTGAACTCCGGATTGGCGAACTCGCGGAAGCCTTCGGCCCCGCGGGCAGCGCTCTTGAGCCGGTAGGCGGTCGACGCGCTGATGGGCGGGACGATGTGCTCTTGGTAGTCCCAATGCGGACTGACCATGGGCCCGTGGATCAGGCGGCTCTGCAGGTGGTAGTCGCTCATCGAGTCTCCGCGGAGAGCGGGGGGTGGAGGGCGGCGGCGACCGGGGACGGCCGGAAGCGTGTTCAGCGGCGGCGCGCGCTGCGGGCGGAGGCCGTCGCAGGGCGCCGCGCGGGCGGCGGCGGGCGTCGCCCGCCTTGCTTGGGGCCGGTGCCGGCCAGGGCCGCCTTGACCCCCTTGACGCAGCGCAGGACCTCCTCGAGGGAGGTGTGCCCGGCCCACACCTTCTCCAGCCCGTCCTCCCAGAGAGAGATCAGGCCGTTCTTCTTGGCCACGGCTTGCAGGTTGTCGGGGGTGGCGCTCGCGTAGACCGCGTTCTTGAGCGCCGGGCTGTTGGGGAGGAACTCGAACAGCGGCTGGCGGCCCTTGTAGCCTTCGCGTCCGCACTTGGCGCAGCCCTGGGCCTGGTAGATCGGCCGGCGCGAGCCGGTGACGCGGATCACCCGCTCGGGGGGCTGGATCGAGCGCTTGCAGTGCTGGCAGAGGCGGCGGGCGAAGCGCTGCGAGACGACGGCGCGCAGCGAGTAGGCGATGCAGTAGGGCGCGATGCCCATTTCCAGCAACCGAACCACGGTGCCCACCGCGTCGTTGGTGTGGAGGGTGGAGAGCACCAGGTGTCCGGTCATGGCCGCTTCGGTGGCGATCTCCGCGGTCTCGGGGTCGCGGATCTCGCCCACGAGGATCACGTCGGGATCCTGGCGGAGGAGCGCGCGCAACACCCGCGGGAAGGTGAGGCCGTGTTCGGGGTCGACTTGGGTCTGGGTGATCCCGAAGACTTGGTATTCGACGGGGTTCTCCACCGTCTGAATGTTGATGTCCCCGCGCTTGATGGTCTGGATGGCCGCATACAGGCTGGTCGTCTTGCCGCTTCCGGTGGGGCCCACGTGGAGGATCAGGCCCGAGGGGGCGTGGATGTGGGGCTCGTAGAGGCGGAGCATCTTCTTGCTGAAGCCGAGCTGGTCGAGCTTCATGCTCAGCTTGCGGGCGTCGATGAGGCGCATGACCGCCTTCTCGCCGTTGAGGCAGGGGAGCGTCGAGAGGCGAATGTCGAGCCCGGGGCAGCCCGGCACGTGCTTGAGCACGTCGACGCGCCCGTCGAGGGGAACGCTGCGCTCGTTCACGTCGAGGTCGGCCATGAGCTTGATCCGCGACATGAACTGCTTGAAGCCCGCCACGGTCTCGAGCAGGCGCAGCTGTCCGTCGACGCGCATGCGGACGCGCATCTTGTCGCCCTTGTCGGGCTCGAAGTGCAGGTCGCTGGCTCCGAGCTCGAAGGCGCGCGAGATCCAGGTGTTCAGTTGGCCTTCGGTGCTCACGGGCTCTCCCTGCGCAGGACCCCTGCGCCCTCCGAGGGTACCCCGCCTGCGCGGCGCAGGCTACGGACGCGGGAACGCCTCCACCCGCGGGCCTTCTCGGATCTCCACCGCGAGTGCGCTGAGCGGGGCTCCGTTCGCCGAGACGCGGACCTCGAGGCGGTCCCCCGGCGCCACGGGGCCGACGCCCGCCGGCGTCCCGGTGAGGATCGCGTCGCCCGCGAACAGGCGCAAGAAGCCGTGGAGGTAGCGCAAGAGGCCCCGGAAGGGGAACAAGAGCAAGTCCGTGCGCGCGCGCTGGACCTGCTCGCCGTTGCGCAGGGTCACGAGCTCGATCCCTTCGGGGTCCGCGGGGCGAGGCCCCAGAGGGCCGAGGGCGCAGGCGTCGGCGAAGCCCTTCGCCCGGACCCACTGCGGCTCGAGGCGCTGCAGGTCGCGGTCCGACAGGTCGAGGCCCGCCGCCACGCCGGCCACCGCCTCCCAGGGGTCCTCGGGCAGGGGCGGGCTCCCGGGGCCTAGGTCGCGGCCCAAGACGAGGGCGACCTCGCCTTCGTAGTGCTGGGTCGTGGGCCCCTCGGGCCAGCGCGGGAGCCGGCACACACCGTCGCGGGCGAGGGAGCCCACGGGCTTCCAGAAGAGGAGGGGCCGCTCGGGGGGCTCGTTCCCCAGCTCGGCGGCGTGGGCGGCGTAGTTGCGCCCCACGGCGAGGATCTGGCGCGGCGCAGGGGTCACGCGGCCCCCTTGCGTTCCTTGGCCGCGGCCCACAGGTGGGCCTGCAGGCGGGCCACCAGGGCGACGAAGGGGGCGTTGCTGCGCTTCTTGCCCAGGTTGTCGGTGGGGACGAAGAAGGCCTCGTTCCCGCACAGGACTTCGGGCAGGACCCGCACGGGGTCTGCGGGGTCCGAGAGGGCGTCGAGCAAGCGGCGGAAGCGGATTCCCTCGGGCACCGTCGCCCGGTCGGCTTCGCGCCCGAAGGGCTCCAGCTCGCGGTGCAAGAAGAGGAAGGGGGGCTCCTTGGGGGAGGTGTAGACGTAGGCGCAGAGCTGGTGCTCTCGGTGGTCGCGCGGCTTGCGCGCGATCCGGGTGGGCGCTCGACCGCGCCCGTAGGCGAGGCCGGGCCGGTGCTGGAAGAGCTTGGCTGTGTGGGGAGCGGTGCGCACGACGATCCCGCTGGTGAGGACCAAGCGCGGCCGGCTGCGGGGGAGCTCGGCGCGCTCGCCGCGGGTGGATTCGAGCAGCACCCGCTCGGGGCCGATGTCGTAGCGCAGCACGCAGAAGGGGCGGAAGGGACGAATCACCTCGTCGACCCGCGGCGCCACCGAGCGGAGGCCCACCTCGGCCAGGCGGGCCTGCGCGCGCTCGGCTTCGGCGGCGCTGCGCAAGCGCACCAGCGGCTCGGGGAAGGGAGAGAGGACGCGCATGCGTCCGTCGTAGGCGCTCTGCCCGAGGAGCTCTCCGACCACCTGCGCTGCGGGGCCGGGGTTCCTCCGCACCTCCGGCGGACAGGGGAGGTCCAAGACGAGCATCCGCGGCCCGCCTTCGCCCAGGGCGGAGAGCCCGGTGAGTTCGCAGCGGCCGACGCGGCGGGCGAGGCCCGCGAGGCGCGGGAGGACCTGCGCCACCGCTCGCGCGAGCTCGAGCTCTCCGCCGCACGCGCGCACCGCGCAGCTCCCGAAGATCTGCGCGCACTCTTCGTGGTAGCGCGCTCCGCAGCCAGCGCAGGTGGGCCCCGCGCGCACG
>RFHU01000025.1 GCA_003695705.1 Planctomycetota bacterium | reverse complement strand
GGACGCCTGGTCGTCCACCGCCTCCTGCGCGAAGGCCAGGGCGTCCCCTCGGTGCACGACGTGCGCGACTACCTCGCGCACCCCCTCGCCGAAGCCGTGGAAGGTCTTCGACCCGCAGCGAGTGCGGACGCCGACCCAGCGAAGAGGAATCTGCCCCTCGAAACGGCTCCCAGCGGCGGCAGCGCGAAGGAAGAGCGTTGACCACCTACGTGCTGGGGCTCAACGCATTTCACGCGGACGCCGCCGCCGTACTCCTTTGCGACGGACAGGTGGTCGGAGCGCTCGCCGAAGAGCGCCTGTCTCGCGTCAAGCACTGCGGAGGCTTCCCGACCCTCGCTCTGCGTCGAGTGTTGGAAATGGGCGGGATTTCCATCCGGGACGTGGAGCACATCGCCGTGGCTCGAGACGCAAAGGCCAACCTGAGGCGCAAACTCGGCTTCGCGCTGCGAAACCTGCCGCGGATCGGTCGTCTTGCTCGCCAACGCCTGGAGCAGCGCAGCCGGCTCCGCGACGTTGCCGCCTGCGTCGCTCGCGCCTGCGGCGTGCACCCGGCGGAAGTGAAGGCGCGGTTGCACTTCGTAGAGCACCATCTCTGTCACGCGGCCAGCGCCTACTTCTCCTCGGACTTCGACCGCGCGGCCATTGCCACCATCGACGGTTTCGGAGACTTTGCCAGCACCGCGCTCCTGGTCGGGGAAGGCAACCGTCTGGAAGTCCTCGAACGGGTGCACTTCCCGCACTCGCTCGGCATCCTCTACACAGCCTTTTGCCAATTCATCGGCTTCGACCGTTACGGAGACGAAGGAAAGGTCATGGGCCTCGCTCCCTACGGGGAGCCTCGCTACAGGGAGTTGCTCGGCGATTGCCTGCGTTTGCACGAAGACGGGCTGTTCGAACTGGGGTTGGACTACTTTCGCCACCACCGGGACGGCGTCGACTACCAGGCCGAGGACGGTGAACCCCCTCGCGTTGCCCCCCTCTATTCCAAATCGCTCGAGGCGAAACTCGGTCCGCCACGCCGGCGCGGGGACGCGCTTGCTTCCCGGGAACGGGACCTCGCTCGCTCCCTCCAAGAGCGCCTCGAAGACGCGTACGTCCACGTGCTGAATCGTTTGCACCGCCTCACTTCGAGCGAGTCCCTGTGCCTTGCCGGAGGCGTCGCGCTCAACGCAGTCGCCAACGGGAAGGTCTTCGAGACGACTCCTTTCCGCCAGCTTGTGGTTCACCCTGCTGCCACCGACGACGGAACGGCCTTCGGTGCGGCCTACTACGTCCATTGCTGCGAGCTGGGAAAGCCCCGCCCCGAACCGCTGCGCAATGCCTACCTAGGCGACGAGTTCTCCGCACAAGAACTCGCCGCGGCACTCGAGGCGAGGAAGCTCGAAGCACTCCGGATCGAGGACGAGCAACTCTACGCTTCGGTGGCGGAGGCTCTTGCGGAAGGCAAGATCGTTGGCTGGTATCAGGGGCGTATGGAGTGGGGTCCGAGAGCCCTGGGGCACCGTTCGATCTTGGCGCATCCCGGACGCCCCGGCATGAAGGACCGGCTGAACGCTCGCGTGAAGCACCGCGAGTCCTTTCGTCCCTTTGCGCCCAGCATCCTCGAAGAGCGAACCGGCGACTATTTCTCCGCGACGCAGCCTAGTCCCTTCATGACCCAGGTCTACACGACCCGTCCCGAACGTCGGGAAGAACTCTGCGCGGTGGACCACGTCGACCATACGGCTCGCCTGCAGACCGTCGCTCGCGACTCCGCGCCGCGCTTCCACGCCCTTCTGCGGGCCTTCGAGGAGCGGACGGGGATCCCGCTTCTCTTGAACACGAGCTTCAACGAAAACGAGCCCATCGTTCGGACGCCCGAGGAAGCCATCGATTGCTATCTGCGAACCGGCATGGACCTCCTCGTGCTCGGCAACTTCGTCGTGCGAAAACCCGCGTGAAGTCAGCGCACCCCGGAGGAGATCGCGCGCTCGGAGGTCCGAGACGGACGCAGGGCTCCCTGGCAAGGGCGACGGCGTTGCTCACGAGTCGCCTCCTCGAACCTTCCCTTTTGGGCTCGTCCCAAGGCGGGAAGGCCAGCACCGCCACGAGGAGCCCGCAAGGGCGGGGCCACTCGGTCCGGCTTCCTTCGTACCCCCTTCCTTCCCCTCCGGCCCGCCGAACCTGAAGAGGCTGTCGCTTCCGTGGGAGGAGTGTTCGTCGCATTCGAAGATCCCCAGCAGGTGCGAGCACGCCGCGCGGCCGGTTGGCTGCGCTTCTTCCCGGACGCTGAGAGCCGGGTCTTTGCAGCAGGACCCCTGGGGGTGACTTGGGTCTCGTACGACCCTCCCGAACTCTTTGCTCCAGCTCACGATCCCCTCACCGGGGTGCGCGTCTGGACGGCTGGGCGGCTCAGTTGGTCGGAGCAAGAGTGGACGCGGGCCGAAGGACTCGCGCAGTTCCGCGGGGGCTTGTCCACTCGCCTGCTCCTTTCCTGCTACCTCGAGGAAGGTCCCGCCGCGTTCGCGCACTGCAACGGCCCCGCCTGCGCGTTCCTCTTCGATCCTCGAGAGCACTCTCTGTACCTTTGGACCGACCGCTTCGGCTATCAGCCAGCCTATCTTTACGCCCCGGACTCGCCGCGTCGCTGCGTCATCGCGACGCACCCCGACGTCATAGCTCGCGATCCCCATTGCGCGACGACGAGGGACGAGGTTTCCCTGGCCGAATTCCTCAGCGCGTGGCGGGTCACCCCTCCGCATACCTACTACCGAGAAGTCCGCTACGCGGGGGCAGCCAGCCTGCACCATTGGAACTTGAAGGACGAAATCCACACTCGGCGGCTTCACTGGAGCCCGGACTTCGCCGCGGCCGCGGACCCCGCCGACCCCGACCTTCTGGCCGCAAGACTGCGTTCGGCCCTGGAATCCGCGATTCGCGTCCGCACGCTGCCCCGCCTCGGTCCCGTCGGTCTTCTCGTCAGCGGGGGAATGGATTCGCGCGCCCTTCTGTTTGCTCGCAGTCCGGGCGTATCCGCCATCGCGTGCAACCTGTTCGTCCGCTCCGGAAAGGAGGCGAGCGTCGCGCGCGAATTGTGCCGTCGCGCCGGCGTTCCCTTTCGAGGGGTTCGCATCGACGAAGATTGGTACCCTCGCTGGGCTCTGCTGGGAGCAAAGCTGTCCGGCGGCCTGAGCCTCCTGGAGGACAACCACTACCTAGGCCTCCGCGACCTATTTCGCTCTCTCGGAGTGCGCACTCTGCTGAGCGCTTGTTCGGTGGACTGGTTGTTCAAGGGATACGGCTTGGATCGGGAGCGCCGTCGACTCCTCGGGCGCCCCTTGCCGGTATTCCGTCTCTCGGAACACCGATCGCCAGGCTTCCCTCCCAATGCCCCACGCCCACTTCCCCCCGCCTTCGCCGCCGAGGCCCAGGAGCGCCTAGAGGCTTGGTATGCCGACTGTCCGACTCGCCTCGTTCGGGACGAGGACTGGAGGCGCTGCGAGGACCGTCGGGTTCGTCCGACCTGCTATGCGGTCTCCATTTCCGGTCCGCTCATGTACCGTGCCTACCCCTACGACACGTTCTGCGGCGATCGCGCTCTGGCCGATTGCTACGAACTCATTCCGGCTCGCTGGAAGTCGAATTCCCGCGTATGGGGCAAGGCCGTCCGCTCGCTTTGCCGTGGTGCGGAAGACGTCGTCGACTCGAACTGGGGAGCGCCCTTGGCAGCCTCGAACGCGGAAAAGGTCGCGCGTTTCCTCGCAGGCTGGCCCCTCCGCAAGATCCACGCTCTCCGACGGCGCACCCGCCCCGACATCCTCCGCCTCGAAACCTCTGGGTCCTGGCCGAACCTAGGCTGGTACGTGGCGCACAGCGCCCGCTTGCGCGAACGCTGGGAGGGTGCAGAGTCCGCCCACAGAAAGCTCCTCTCGGCCGTCTGGGGAGAGGACCCTTGGGCAACGCCGCTTGCCCAGTGGTCGAGGCGCGGGTCGGAGTTCTTCCGCCTCTTCACCTTGCTCTCCCACTGGCAGAGCAAGGACGGGGTCTTCGACCCGCCGCGACCCCCCGCCTCCCTGCAGGCAGCCTCCTTCCCAAGCGACGACGCTTCTACCCGAGCTTGAGGGGCTTCCCTGCCAAGTCCTGCGCTCGCACCGCTTGGGAAGCAACCCACCCGTCGCACAGGAAGGAACACGCCCCGCCTCGACTCCTTCGAGCGTTCGAAGCGCTCGTGGAGGCCCTCTGCACGACCTCACCACGATCTGCTTCCCCACCCAACTCTTCTCCCAAAACCGGAAGCCCCCCGTTCAACTCCTGCTCGGGCCGGTTGTCCCGTTTTCCGGGCGGCCGGTATCTGAGAGAATGCCGCGAAGGCGTGCCGCTTCCGCGGCGGCGCACGACGCCAAGGGACCTCGAGTGCAACCGGCGCCGACGCTGCTATCCATCGCAAGGAAACGACGAGAGAAGCTCTTCCGGCTCCCTCCCCTCCTTCTCCGTGCGCTCGGTGCGACGAAGACTCGACGACTCCGAGGCCGGTCCTCGAGCCGAGTGTTTTCCGGGGCCGATCGCGAGAGCCCGCTCGCTCGTTGCGTGAGGCGCCGCCTTCCCCAGCCAAGGCCTGCGTGGAGAAACCTTGACGCAGGCTGAACGGGAAGCCCCCGCGGCACCAAAGACGCTGCGAAGCGCACTCGCAGTCGGTCTGTTCTGGAATGCGTCCTACCAGGTCTTTTCCACGCTCCTGCAGTTCGGCGCAATGCTCGTGCTCGTACGCGTGATTCCACCTGTCGAATACGGTCGCGCCGCCTCCGTCGTTGCCTTCCTGAAGGTGCTGAACTCGGCAAGCTGCGCCCGTTTCATGAGCCAGGGACTGCAGGTCCCCGGCGAGGAGGAACCCGATTGGACGGCCCACTGGCAGGTCGGCTTGGTCCTGCAGCTCGTCCTTGGACTCGTGTGCCTCCTCGCCGCAGCCGGAGCCTGGTCGCTCCCCGAGTACCGAGCGCTGAGTCCCCTCCTCGCGCTTGGAGCGGTCGGGCTGTGTATCGATGCGCCCGCCCAACTCAATTTGGTGATGCTGCAGCGAGACTTGAATTTCGCACGTCTCCGGCTCTTGGCCGCTTGCGCGACCCTCCTCGCCACCGGGACGACCCTGGGCTTGGCTTTCCTCGGCCTGGGAGCCTTCGCCCTGGTTCTGGGGGGCAACGTACTGCTCTCCATCCCCTTCGGCATCGACCTGCTGGTCGTACGCCGCTGGAGGCCGAAATCGGGTTGGTTTCGGAAGCCGAACTGGCGTGCATACCGGCCCGCTCTCGCCTTTGGCGGGCAGCAGGTGCTCTCCGGTTTCCTGCAGGCCGGGCAGGCGGCGGTGACCGCAGGCGTGCTCCCCAGCGCGCTTGGCTTCTACGCGATCGGTCTCATCAATCGGGCCGACGGGCTCTTCTCTTCCACCGCTTTGCGCATAAGCGGATTGATCTCCGAGACGGTGTACCCGGCACTCCCGAAGCTCCTGGACGACGAAGAGCGCTTTCGTCGGGCAGCGGGGCTGTTCGTGAAGCTCTTGCTCCTCGTTCTCTTCCCTGGGGCCGCGTTTCTGGTCGTCGCGGGATCCGATCTGTCGCGCGTCCTCTACGGCGCTCGGTGGATCGCAGCGGATCCCTTGCTCGGGCCGGCAGCCTTGGCAGGACTCGCCCTAGGGCTGACGGCTGCGGGCTACCGAGTTCTCCTCGCCCGTTCTCACCTACGCGCCTGCCTGGGCTTGGACTTCTTGAAGGCGCTCTGTCTGTTGCCGGCCTTGTGCGGTGTGCTCTGGTGGAGGGAAGCCGAACCGTACCTGTGGCTCCTGGCCCTGGGAGGACTGCCCCCCGCATGGGCAGCGCTGCGCATGGCCAGCCCTTCCCTAGCGCCCGGCTGGCTGCAAGGAACCCTCGTTCCGACGCTCCTGCCCGCCGCAACGGCCGCAGCCGTCCTCGCTGTCGTCGTGGACGACTTGGGCCACGATCCCTTCCTGCGCCTCGGAGGCGCCGTCTGCATCTACTGCGCCGTCTGGCTGATCGTGCTGCGAACGCTCTTCGCCTCTACACTGAGGGAACTATGCTCTCGAGCGCCCGGAGGAAGCCTCGTGCAGCGCGCACTCTTCTTGCGCGGATCCGGTGAAGCCGATGCCCACTGAGGGCAATCCGCACTGGCGATCGCTGTTCAGCGGACGTGCGGCCTGGAACCTCGGCTGGGCGGCCTCGGGCCTGCTGTTGGGCTTTCTTGCGGGCGACTGGTTGGCCAGCTTTGGCGTGCTGGTGCTGTGGGGAATTTGGCGTTACTTCTCCACCTGGCCAGGCCCCCCCGTTCTGCCGGTGGTCCTGAGCCTTCAGTGGGCGCAGGTGGCAAGCGGACTCTACTTCCTCGCCCTGACCGGCACTCCTCTCGCTGTCATGAAGGAGTGCGACTATCGCAGCGTTACCCTACTCGGGCTCGTCTACCTCGTCGCGCTGGCAGTGGGCTTGCTCTGTGGGCGCCGGGCGGGGAGTCGCCTGCGAGCTCGGCGGGCTCGTCCGGAACGGCTGCGGTGGAAGTACCTCGTTGCCGTCTACGGTGCCTCCTTCGTGGGCAAAGACCTCTTGGGTCGCTTGGCTTGGTCGATTCCTGGGCTGACCCAGCCACTCTTGGCTCTGCAGACCTTTCACCTGGTATTCCTCTACATGGTCTTTCGGCGTCTTCTCTTCGGGCGGCGCTGGGGCTGGGTTGGCGTAGTGGCTGCGCTGGAGATCGCCTCGGGATTTACGGGCTTCTTCTCGGAATACCGAGCGCCCTTGCAAGTCCTGCTCGTGGTCGCGCTCGAAGGCATCGCCGCGCGCCCCTCCCTTCGCCGCTACGCGGCCTTCGGCTGCGGAGCCGCGACCCTGGTCTTCGCCTCGGTCCTCTGGACGGGCATCAAGGATCCCTACCGCGCGCGTTTCCGCTCGGACGAACCGCGCACGGCCCGACTCGCCCGTGGTGCGGACCTCGCCCTGGATTGGCTAGCGCACACCGACCAACGCTTCGTTCCCACCTTCGAACGCCTCGTCAACCGCGTGTGGGACGTTCGCTACCACGCTCTTGCCTTCGAGAGGGTCCCCAAAGTGGTTCCTCACGAGAACGGTCGTCTTCTGTGGGACGGAGTCCGCCACGTGCTCATGCCGCGCTTGCTCTTCCCGGAGAAGGAGCCCCTGCCGTCCGACAGTTTGAAGGTTCGCAAGTACTCCGGGGTCTGGGTTGCGGGGCCGGAATCGGGGACGTCCGTCGGGTTTTCCTACGTACTGGAGTCCTACGTGGACTTCGGTTTGCCGTGGATGTACTTGCCCCTCTTCGCATACGGGATCTTGGGTGGAGCAGCCTTCGCCTTCTTGGCTCGACGCCTCCGTGGGTTCGAGCTTCGCCAGGCCGTGCTGTGCGCGCTGTTCATGACGACCCTCGATCGATACGAAATCCCTTGGTCGAAGGTTCTCGGCGGCGCGCTGACGCGCTGGGTCGTCGTCGGCGGAGCGGCGCTGGTCCTCGAGGGCCTGTTGCTCGCTTATCCCTTCCTCTGGTGGCGACCCCGACGGCGGGAAGGATCGTCCCAGCGGCGAAGCCATGCCGTGGATACCGCATGAAGGTCCTGCACGTCGTTCCGGCCTTGGCCCCCTGCTACGGCGGACCGAGCGAAGCAGCGCTGCAAATGTGCCGCGCTCTCCGAGGCCTATCGGTGGACGCGTTGCTCTTGACCACCGACGCCGCGGGTTCCACGCGCCTTCCCGTGGCTACGGGCCGCTGGGTGGACTTCGAGGGCGTGCCCACCTGGTTCTTTCCGCGTTTCGCCGGCGAAGCGCTGAAATTCGCTCCCGGTCTGCGGCGTTGGCTGAACGAGCAAATCTCCTCGTTCGACGTGGTTCATGTCCACTCGGTGTTCTCCTACGCGCCCGTCGTGGCGGGGGAGGTTTGCCGGAGGAGCGAGACCCCCTACGTCGTGCGCCCCCTGGGAACGCTCTCGCCCTACGGGCGACGACGAAAGAGACGGCGCAAGCAACTCTTCCTAAGACTCTTCGGGCGTCGCCTGCTTGCACGCGCAGCCGCCATTCACTGCACGTCGGAGCTCGAGCGCAGCCAAATCGAACGGGATTTCGGCTCGAGCAATTGCGTCGTCGTACCTCTCGGCGTCGAGCCCCCCACGAACCGCGAGCCGCACACCGCGGGGGCCACCAACAGGGCCGCGTTCCCCTACGTGCTCTTCCTCGGCCGACTCCACACGATCAAGAACCTCGAGGCTCTCTTGGCGGCCTTTGCCTCGGCCCGGCCTCTCTTGCGGGGAAAGGCCTGTCGCCTGTGGATCGCCGGACGTGGACCCGAGGAACTGCACTTGCGCAAACTCGTCCGAGAACTCGGGCTCGAGGAGACGGTTTCCTTTCTCGGCTGGCTGGAAGGTCGGCGCAAGGCGGAGATCCTGGCGGGCGCGTCCCTCCTCGTTCTGCCCTCGTTCGCGGAGAGCTTTGGGATTGCGGCTGCGGAGGCCATGGCGCATGGCGTTCCCGTACTGGTCAGCGAACACGTTGCCCTTGCTCCGACCATTGCAGCGGCCTCGGCAGGTTGGGTGGTCGGAACCGACCGCCGTTCCTTGGGAGTTGGACTGCAGATGGCCTTTCGAGACCCCGGGGAGTTGGATCGTAGGGGACACGCCGCGCGGGAGTTGGCTTGCCGCTCCCTTTCCTGGCAGGCAGCCGCTTGCCGGCTTAAGGAACTGTACGGGAGGATTTCCGCGTGAAGGGTCGCCGGATCGTCCTGGCGGCTCCCGCGTTCTGCGGACGCGACGGGATCTCCCGAGTAGCGACTGCGAGTCTGCGTGCGCTCGGTGACGGAGCCGAGGCTTGGTCCCTGCACGAAGAAACCACTTCGGACCCGGCGCAACCGGCCTTTCGCGGAGCCCGAGGGTCACGCCTGCGTTACCTCTCGTGGGCAGGACGCCTGGCTGCGTCTCCCGGTGAGTGTTCGCTGGTGTTGTGCATGCATTTGCACCTCGCCCCGGCCTTCCTGCCCTTTGCACTCCGAGGGGGGCGCCTGGCCGTGTTCCTGCACGGCATCGAGTGTTGGAAACCCCTGGGGCCCCTTCGCCGCCGTGCGCTCCTCCTGGCCTGGAGGCTCGTGTGCAATTCCCAGGAGACGAGACGCCGCTTCCAGCGGAGCAACCCCGTTCTTGCGGGCTTGCCGCTCCGAGTCTGCCCCTTGGGAATCGGATCGGCGCAGGAAGCGCGAGAGGGAGAGGGAACGGAGGAATGCAAAGAGCCTGGGGTGCTCCTGGTAGGCCGAATGGACCCTGCGGAACGCTACAAAGGACACGATGAAGTCCTCGAGGCCTGGGTGGAGGTCCGCGCGCGGATCCCCACGGCGGTCCTGCACGTCGTTGGAGAGGGGGCCGACCGTCCACGGCTGGAAGAGAAGGCTCGCAGGCTGGGCCTCGGCGGGAGCGTTCGCTTCCACGGAGAAGTGGCGGACCATCGCCTGGAGAGCCTGTACGCTCTCTGCAGCTTCCTGGCCCTCCCGAGTGCCGGCGAGGGCTTCGGACTGGTCTATCTCGAAGCCATGCGCGCAGGGAAAGCCTGCATTGGCGCACAGGGCGCAGCCGAAGAGATCATCGAGGATGGCGAAACGGGGTTCATCGTGCCCTACGGCGACGTTCCTGCCCTGCGGGAACGAATGCTCGAACTCCTCTGCGACGCGGAATTGCGGCAGGCCCTGGGACGAGCCGGACGCCGGCGCTACGAGCGCCACTACACCGAGCAAGCCTTCGCGCGAAGACTGTCTCGTGCGCTCGACGCGTGAGGGGAACAGAGAAGCATGACCGCGCGCGACCGAGTTACTCCCTTGGTACTCACCTGGAACGAAGAACCCAACATCGGTCGCGCGCTCGATTCCCTCCGTTGGGCCAAGCGCGTCGTCGTCCTCGACTCCGGCTCCACCGACCGCACCGAGGACATCGCTCGCGCTTTTCCCAACGTCTCCTGGCACGTGCATCCCTTCGACGGCTTTCGCCTCCAGACCCTGCGAGGCGTCCGCGAAGCGGCTACGGCGGGCGAATTCGTCCTCGCCCTCGACGCGGACATGCAGGTACCCCCCACCTTTCTCGACGAGCTCGAGGAGAACTTCTTGACTGGAGACTTCGTCGGTGGACGGGTGGGGTTCGCTTACCGCTACGGCTCGCGTTCTCTGTGGGGCTCGGTCTATCCCGCCCAGGTGCGGCTCTTCCGGCCGGAACGCCTTCGCGTCACCCAGCGTGGGCACGGGCACAAGTTCGCCGTCGACGGTCCGGTCTACCGCTTTGCCGCGCGACTGGTGCACGACGACCGCAAGCCTTTCCGCCGCTGGCTCGACACGCAGGCACGCTACAGCCTCGACGAGGTACGCGCCCTGCGACGCGGAGACCCGGCTCGCTTGCGGGACCTCCTTCGCCGAGGAGGCTTCATGCCCTTGCTTGCCTTTGCGAGCGGTTACCTGACGGCCGGGGGCCCCCTCGCCGGACGGGCGGCGCTCCGCTACGCCTACGAGCGAGCTGTCTTCGAAGCCCTCCTGGCGCTGCGACTTCTCCGTGGGGAGGAGGAGGTCCGCTAAGGAAGCCCTCGGCTCAGAGACCCGTCACGTGTCGACAGGCGGCCACGATTCCGCGGCTGGCCGCAAGCGGCGAATGGGAGGCAGCCATTCGTAAGCAAGCCGTGGAATAGTCCACTCCGCGCCGCCTCCTGTCGCGAATGCGCAGCAAGGCCTCACGCAGCGCGCGAACGTCTCCCCTGCGGAACACCTCGCCCGTCCACGGCGTTTCGATCAAGTCGGGTGCGCAGCCAACACCATCCGATACCACGCAGGGGGTGCCGCACGCCAAGGCTTCGTTGACCACGAGGCCCCAGGTTTCCCGCTCGCTCGGTAGGCAGAGCACGTCGGCCGCGGCGTAGACCTCGGGCAACTTGCCTTGATTCCGGAACCCAAGCCAACTCGCTCGGACCCCGTGGACTTCGGCGAGCCTCCGGCATCGCTCTTCCGCCGTACCCGTCCCGGCGACCAGCAGACGGGTGCGCGGACCGAGTCCAGCCAGGGCCTCGATGAGCAGATCGAGGCGTTTCTCCGGAACGATCTTCCCCGCGAAAAGGACGACGAAGTCTTCGTTTCCACAACCGAAGGACCTTCGCAGACAGCCCCGTTGCTCTGGTCTGCGCAAGGGCGAACTCGCCGTGCGGAAGAAGTCGACGTCCACGCAGTGGGGGGAGCGAAAGACATTGCGCTCGGAAACGCCAAAGCGTTCCAAGTAGCGGCGCGCATGTCGCCCGACGGCCAAATAGGCGCTGTACAGACGGAGGAGAGCGTGGGTACGGACGACCCAGGCGACGTGTCGCAAGCGGTAGGGCTTCGGCGCTTGCAAGAGACTGGTGTCGCCGCGGTAGAGAACGGGAAGGCCAAGCGCCCGGCAGGCGAGCAGCGCTTGCAGGGAGGCGAAGTATTCCCAGCCCGGGACGAGAACGACGTCGGGATCCGTCTCCACGATGGCCGCACGAAGCCCGCGGGCTCGGAGGCCGAAGAATCGCCCGAAGTCGTCACTCCCAAGAGGAGGGCGAAGGATCCGCTGGGGATGGCCTTCGAGCAGAGGAAGATCCCAGACGAAGGGGACCCCGTAGCCTATGCCCTGCTGGGCGGGCGTTGGACGGGTGATGTAGAGGACGTCCAGGCGAAGGTGCCTGCGAGCCTGGGCCAGGCAACGAAACAAGGGCGTGTAGTACTGAATGGGATGCGTGGAAACGACGGTCAACCGGACGGGCCGGGCGGGCGCGGGGCCGAAGCTCGCCTCGCTCATGAGTCCCTTCCCAAAGCCGCTCCGAACTCTTCCAACCAGCGGCTGCGAAAGCGTTCTTGACCGAAACGCACGGAAAGGGACGCGCGCGCAGCCTCGCCAGCGCGGGTGCACGCCCCTTCGTCACGAAGGAAGCGGGCAAGGCCCGCGGCCAGGCTTCCGGGAGAGAAGTCCGAGCAAATCCAACCGTCGACGCCGTGCTCGACGAGTTCTGGGAGCGCACCGCTCCGGGTGACGACGGAAGGTCTTCCGGCCAGCTTGGCCTCGAGGACCGCCCCGGCCAGACCTTCGCGTTGGCCCTCCAGAGAGGGAAGGCAGTGAACCGAGGCGCGCGCTAGGTAGGGAAGGACCTCGTCCTGCCAGCCGAGGAAGCGCACGCAGTCCCTCAGTTGCGGATCCCCTCCGACCCGGTTGCGAAGCTCGCTTCGGTAGGCGCGGTAGGCAGGAGTGGTCCACCCGTCCATGTCTCCTACGACGTCGAGGCTGACTGGCACACCGTCTCGGCGCAAGATGCCAACGGCTTCGATGAGATGGTGGAGTCCCTTGCTGGGAATGACCTGCCCGAGAAAGACCACACGCCCGGGCTGTGGGTCTGGCAGCGGGGAGCAGACGCTTCGGGTCACCGCGTTGTAGACGACACCGGTCTTCGCTTCCGCGACCCCGTGGGCCAACAACTCGCGCCGAATGAAACGCGAATTGCAAACGTAGCGATCCACGACGCGGTCGATGCCTTGTCGCCAGAGAAGCCTGTGGGTTCTTCCCGGCTCCGGCGCGTTGCCCAGTCGCATGATGCTTCGAATCCCCATACGGCGGAGTCGCAGGAGGGCGGGCATGGCCCTCAAGGCACAGCGATCCTGGGGGAGGAAGACGTGGGTGGGACGAAGTCGGGCCGCGACGCGCAGCAGGGTTCCGTTGGTACGCGCGAGGTCCTGCGTCATGCCGAGAAGCTGACCCGGACGACGAGGGCGACGCAGCGGAGACCGGTGGTGCCCTACGGTCCAGGTGGCGCCCAGCGCGTCGAGGGCCTCGGCGATGGGCTCTGGCCGGAGGTAGTTCAGGAGGCACTCCACGCGTGCCCCGGCCTCGAGAAGGCAGCGGAGCACGGCCAGGGTCTGCCGTTCGAGACCTCCCAGGGTATAGAAACCATCGAGAACCGCGAGCGCGCGAATGCCACGTCCTGCCTGCATTCAGGATGCGCCTGCCCTCGCAGACGAGCCCACGTCGCCGCCCTGCCTTTGGAGGACCGCCAGGGAATCCACGGTATCGATCAAGAGCCACTCCGGGTCGGGGACGACGAATTCTTCGAGAACGCGGGCCGGACCCCAGGAGTCGTCGAGCCAGCCTCCCGGAAAGGGGACGGCGTCGTGCAGGAGCACCAAGCCGCCTGGCTCGACGTGCGGACTCCAGTCGCGCCAATCCCGCGAACAGCCTTCGTAGGTGTGGTCCCCGTCGATGAAGAGGAAATCGAGGGGTTGCTGCCAGTCGAGCGCGCGAACGTGGCTGCGAAAGCGCTCCCAGACGACCTCTCCGTTGCGCACCCGACCCACGACGCGTCGTGCCGCCAACTCGGTCGTGTTGACACCTGGAATGCGGCCAGGAGGATAAGGATCGATCAGCCAGAGAACGCCGTCTTCGGCCATGGCCCCGCGAAGGAGCGCTGCCGAGCACCCCGCAGCCACGCCAATTTCCACCAGGCGCCTGCGACCGCGGGCGTAACGGCTCAGGGCGAGCCCTTCCCGACGGGTGTGTTGCGGGCGTGGGGAACGAAGTCCGGCCCAGATCAACAGGGGGTGCGTGGTCAAACGCTGGACCCGCGAGGCGGCTTCCCGCAGTCCTCGCGACAGGCGAAAGCGCGAGTTCGTAGGGTTTCGAAGGTCCATGCAGACCCTAGAATACTCCAGGCCAAGCGCTGCGAAGGGCGTAGACCAGCGGAGTCTTCGCTGCCTCTTGCGGAGGACCATGCCGAAGGTTTGCGTCGCAACGAGCACGCAACTCTCCACGTGTCCGCGAATGCTCAAGGCCGCCGACGCGCTGACCGACTTCGGTTACGAGGTGGAGGTGGTGAGCGTCTCGAGAACGCCTTGGGCCAGCGAGGCGGACCGGCACCTGGTGCGAACGAGGCCTTGGCGTTGGCGGGAGATCGTCTTGCGACGGGACCGTGCGCCCTTGCGTGCCGCTCGCGCAGCCCTGCGACAGAGGTTTGCCGAGCTGGTGACTCAGCGACTGGGACCCGTCTCGACGCCTAGGCTCCTGCTCGGTCGCGCGGCCATGCGGGGAGAAGCGGAGTTGGCCCGCGCGCTGCGAGCGTCTCGCTGCGACCTGGTCTACGCAGGCACGGGCTCCGCGCTCTTGCCGGTCGCCCGAACGGCTCGTTGCCTCGGAATCCCCTACGCGCTGGACCTGGAAGACTTCCACCCGGGCGAGCGGGCCGGAGCCGAAGGCCTTTGGCACTCGCAGTTCATGGCGCGTGTCCTGCGAGAGGCCCTTCCGGGCGCGGCCTTCCGGACCGGTGGATCGCAAGCCATTGCCCGTGCCTACGAGGAGCGCTACGGCCTTCCGGTGACTCCTCTGCACAACGTCTTTCCTTTGCCGGCCGAGCGTCCGCCGCGTCCTGTGCGGGAATTGGGTGCTCCGCTGCGGCTCTACTGGTTCAGCCAGACCGTTGGGCCCGATCGCGGTCTGGAGGACGTTCTGGAGGCGGCACGTCTCGGAGCCTTGCAACTCCAGCTCACGCTTCGCGGAGTGCCGGCGAGGGGCTACCGCGAGTCGCTGTCCAGACAGGCCGCGATGGTGGCGGGGCTCGACCTTCGTTGGGAGGCCCCCGCATCCCCGGAAGACATGATTCGACTCTGTGCGGAGCACGACGTTGGGCTGGGGCTGGAACGCCGTGAACCTAAGAACAAGGACTTGTGTTTGAGCAACAAGGTTCTTACCTACGTAGCGGCGGGCATGCCCCTGGTGCTCACGGACACACGAGGCCAGCGACCCATAGCCGCAGACCTCGGACGGGGTAGCCTGCTCTACCCCTCGGGGGACGCGAAGGCTCTGGCCGAAGGACTGAGGCGCTGGAGCGAGGACCCCGCCTCTCTTTCGGCGGCGGCCGAGGCTGTTTGGCAGGCAGCAAGGCGACGCTGGCGCTGGGACCACGAGCTGGAACGGGAAGCTCTGCGGAGGCTCGTCGAAGGGGTCGTGGGCGCACCCTGAACGCCCGCGCCGGTTTGCGTAACGATCCCCGCGCCGCCGTGGTGCTGAAGGCCGTGGAGCGGGCGCTGGGGGTTCAGGTTCCCTGACTCCGAAGAAGGCTGGAGAAGCGTTCGGCATAACCTCGGGCGATCCCAGAGGCCGAGTAGGGACGGAAGGCGGAGTCCTCGGGGGCGGGGAGTCGCGGACCCACCTTCACCTCCGCGAGCGCGCGGGTGAGTTCTTCCACCTTGGTCCGTGCAGGCGCACGCTCGTCGTAGACGATCAGGCGCATGTGTTCGGCGGTCGCGCGGCGGGCAACGGAGACAACCGAGCTCTCTGCGTGAAACGCGGCAAGAATGGGGCGGCGAGCGAGCAGATAGGGGTAGAGGCGCGAGGCCGTGTAGTGGGCCTCGTCGCTGCCGAGCAGGAGCAGCCAGTCGGCGTGCCAAAGGACGTTGAGCGCGTCGGCGTAGGGGATCCTCCCCGGATGCTCGAAGACGAAGGGTTCCACGCCCGCGCGCCTCGCCAGAGGGAGCACGATCGGGTCCGAGGGCCCTTCGGGGAGACCCGTCGTGCCCACGAAGAGCAGGCTGGGAACTTCCGTGGAGGAACGTTGGCCCGCGAGGGAGCGGAGCGCGTCGAACAGAGCCTGCGCCGTCTCGCGCCCTCGCGGAGGGAAGGTCCCCACGCACGCAACGACGGGCGCACCGCGTCGACGCGCCGTCTCGACCGGAGGGCTTGGCCTCGGGTGATCGTGCAGGTAGTCGAAGTCCTGGGCGTCCCCGCCGATGGGGAAGGCAGCGCAGCGTTCGCGAGGGAACCAAGGATTGCGGGCAAGGATCTCGGCGTACGTGCCTTCGGAAACGGCGGTCAGGAGGTCGACCCGACGCAGGACCTTGGGCTCGAGGACTTCCGCGGCCTTGTGGTGCAGTCCCGCCTTCGATCGGCGCGGCTGCTCTGCTCCCCAGCGGGACACCCAGGGATCTTGATAGTCGAGGACGAACGGAAGTCCGAATCGGCGTTTGAGAATGGGGCCGAGCAAGGCGGTGTAGTAGGGCGCCACGGTAATGAACAGAAGATCGAAGGGCTCGCGCGCAAGAAGCGCCCAGGCCTTGCGCAAGCAGCCCGGACCTCCGCGAATGCTGATGTCCCCGAGTCCGAAGGGACGGGTCCAGCGGTGATGGAGCATGCGGTAACGAACCACGCGAACGCCCGCGGACATGCGTTCGAGTTCCGGATCGTTCGCCTCCTCGTAGTCGTCCGGATGCCCGGCGAGAACCGTCGGTTCCCAGCCGAACTCGGGCAAGCGACGAGCGAGAAGACGAGCGCGATGGACGCCGGCCAGGGAACTCGGAGGGTAGTGAGGAGAAACGATGAGAACGCGTCTCATGAGGGGTACGGAGTCGTTCCGCCGCGAAAGAACTGCGGCAGCTTGCTCAGGTTCTTGCGCAGGATCGTCGAGGGGCGCAGGGGGAGGCCGTTGCGGCGCCAGGCGAGGCAGTCTTCGTAGGTCTTGCGAAGGAGGTGGCGGGGGCTTTGGTTGCTCGCTCCGCCGGTGCGCATGCGAACGAGGGTGCGGGGGAGGTAGTGGTTGGAGATGCCGTGGCGCTCGAGGTAGCGGAGCATGAGTTCGTAGTCGGCGGCGATGGCGAAGTCGGTGCGGTAGGGGCCCAGGGCTTCGTAGACCGCGCGGCGGACGAAGAAGGTGGGGTGCGGGGGCATCCAGCCGCGGGCGAAGGCGCCGGGGCGGTGGGGCGAGGAGATCCAGCGGCGGACGACCTTGCGGGGGTCGTCGCGGCGCACGTAGAGGAGGTCGCCGTGGACCGAGTCGGCGCCGCTCTCGGCAAAGGCTGCGGCGACGGCGGCGAGGACGTCGGGGTCGGCGTAGACGTCGTCGGAACCGAGGACGCCGACCACCTCGCCGCGGGCGAGGGCGAGTCCCTTGTTGAGGGCGTCGTAGATCCCCCGGTCCGGTTCGCTGATCCAGGGGCCGAGGCGGGGGCTGCCCCGGCGGAGGAGCTCGAGCGTCCCGTCGGTGGAGCCGCCGTCGACGACCACGTGCTCCACGTCGGGATGGGTCTGCTCGGCCACGCTGCGCAGGCAGTCCTCCAAGGTGTCGGCGCGGTTGTAGACCGCGGTGATCACCGAAACCTTCACCGGGGCTGCGCCTCGGGGCCGAGCAGTGCGCTGCGCCAAGGTTCCGGCGCGGCGCCGGGGGCCGTCGGGGCCTTGTGCGCGGCGCGGGCCGCGGCGTAGCCGAGGACGCCGAACCAAAGGGCGAAGCAGGCGGCCAGGGCGGGCCTGCGACGCCGGCGGAGGCGACGCGCGAGGGCGAGGGCCTCGACGGCGGCCACGGGGGCCAGCAGGCAGAGGGGCGCGAGGGCGAAGCGCGAGGGGTCGCTGGTGGACCACACGACGACGGGGGAGAGGGCGCAGGCCGCGGCGGCGCCGAGGTAGGGGCGGGCGGGCGGGGCACGCAGCGCGAAGAGGGCGCAGGGCACGACGAAGGCCGCGCGCCGGGGGGTGAGGGCGTAGGCGAGGAACTCGCCGGCGTTGGAGAGAACACCGCCCAAGGCCTCGCCGAAGGACGGAGGGGGGGCCGGCGCAGGGCTCATGAGGTCAGTGTAGTGGCGCACCGTGAACAGTTCGAGTTGAGGCGCGAGGACGCCGGTCCACGCCACGCCGACTGCGTTGAGGAGAACGAAGCCGACACCGAGGACCAGGGCGGCGCGGCGCCGTCCCCGCGCGAGTTCGAGGCCGCAGAAGAAGGGGACGAGGACCCACAGCTCGGGGCGGGCGAAGCGCGCGAGGCCCGCGGCGAGGGTCAGGGCCAGGAGGCGCGGCGCGGAGCCCGCGCGGACGCCTGCGTCCAAGCCCAGCCAGTGGCGGAAGGCGACCAGGAGGAGGACCAGGCCGAGCGGCTCCGCCCACAGGTGCAACGAGGCACGCAGCAGGCCGGGAAGCCAAGCCACGGTGGCGCCGCCGAGGAAGGCCGCCCAGGCCAGCGAGCGACCGCGCAGACCACGGCGCCGCGCGAGGTCGGCGGAGAGCAGGCAGGCGAGGAGGGCGGCGAGGGCGGCGAGAAGGCAGCCGGCAAGCTGCAGCCAGGCCTCGGGCCAGCCGTGGGGCCGTGCCCAGCGTGCGGGCAGGGAGAGGAGGAGCGGCCAGAGCGGCGCGCGCTCGCCAAAGGCGGAGTGGACGGCGGGCGAGGCCGGCTCGGTGAAGCGGACCCGGATCGGGAGCACGAAGCCTTCGCCGCGCGCGAGGGAGCGGGCGAGGAGCAGGTATTCGGCGGCGTCGTTGCTGTAGTAGTGGCCGCGCAGCGCCGCGGGGAGGCGGACGAACAGGGCGAGGGCGAGCACGCTCACGGGGACCGTCCAGGGGAGGCGGGCGCCGCGGGAGCGCCCCGGGCGAGCGCAGGGAACTGCGGCGAGCGGCGGCGGGGTCTGGGGCCCCGG
>RFHU01000314.1 GCA_003695705.1 Planctomycetota bacterium | reverse complement strand
TCCCCGATGAGGACGACCCCTTGCCCGAGCCGGACGAAGACGGGCGCTGAGGGGCTGAGCAGAGAGCCACGAGAACCTGACCGCCGGGCGAGCGGGGCCAAGGCCCCCTCGCCCGGCGTCGGGTTCCGCGGGCGCGCGATGGTTCGCAAGCCTCGTACGAGCGGCCGCGAGCCCGAGCGGGCGTGCGCGCGGCGGCGGACCCAGAAAGCTCGGCTTCCTGCAAGAGGGAGGACCGCCGCGACGGGGGGCAGCACGGAGTTCGGGGGGAGGAGAGGCGTGCGGGCGCGCCCCGGCTCGACGCGCAGCGCCCTCTACGGGGTTCGACCCTCGATCCTCCACGACGCGCCCCGCGCCCAGCCCTTTGCTCGCCGAAGGGCGGCGGGTTCGGCCCTCCCGAAGGAGTGCGACCGCCGGCAGAAGGCTCGTTGCCGTTCGCGGGGTCCTCACCGCAGCGCAGGCCAGCGGCGGAGGAGCTTGCACCAAGACCGCGCGGCGGGCCACGACCCGGGGAGACCAGCGGGCCGCGGAAGAGGGCACCGACCGCGCTCGGCGCTCGACTGGACGCGCGGCGCGCCGGCAGCGGCCAGCGGGGTCTCGTTCGCGAACCGAGCTCGCGGGCGCGCAGACCGACCGGGTGGTTGCGTTCGCTCGCCCCGTCGCTCCACCGAGGGGGTGCCGATGGTCGGCGCCCCCGCAACGGGCGCGCTTCCCGGGAAGAGCCGCGGACCCTTGTCAGGACCCGAAGGTCGCTGAGCCGTCTTGCGCCGGGCGGGACTCCTCCCAGGGCATCGGTAGGGGAGCGGCCTGCCTTGCGCGAGGCCGAAGGGCGACGCCTACGCGTTCCCACGGACGAGGAGCCGGCGGGGGGCAACGCTCGGCGACCGCCCCGAGCGCCTCGCCTACCCCCGGCAGCGGCGTGGAGGCCCTCTGCGAGCGCTCCTTGCCCCCCGGGGACGGAGGAAGGGGCCGGATCCGTCCCGGCCGGAGGCGGGCCTTGGCCCGCAGCCTTCGCGATCGCCGTCCGCTGCGCCTACGGGCCGCGCAGGCAAGGGACGACCGAGGGCACGCTGGGCCGTGCGCGCCCCCCGCGTTCGCCGAGGAAGTCCCCGCCCCAGAAGCGAATCCAGCAACCGAACGGGGCGCCGCCCCGGACGGACCGCGCGCCGCCCGAGCCGTCCCCGAGCGCTGAGGGGGTGCTCAGGCGACCGCCCCGGCGTACTCCTCGCGTTCCCGGGCGCCCGCGAGCCGACCGCCGATCCAGCGCAGGAAGCGCCCGCTCGAGGAGCGGGGGCGAGCCTCGCTGCGCGGCTGCGGGAACTCTGCGACCGCCGCCTTGCGGTCCACGGGCTCGAGGAGGCTCTCGTTGCCGACGAGGATGCGCCCGCGCTCGGTGTCGCTCACCCACGGCGGCGGATCCACCCACGCGGTCATGCAGCGACCGTCGGGCTTGTGGCCCACGACGACCCGCAATCCGAGGGCGCTGTCCTCCACGCCCTTCTCCGCCACCAAGGTTCCCACCGGCCAGATGCTCGTCATGGCTCTTGCCTCCTCTTCCCGCGCTCACCCCCTCGCAGAGCGCATGCCAAGCACTGCCCGCGGAGCTTGGGGATCCTCGGGCTCGAGGGGCGGGTCAGTTTGCGCCACCCGGCGCGCCTTGACCCACTCGGCCCGCCACTGCGGGGATCCCCTCGGGCGCTCGGACGAGGAACACGCGCCCCACTTGGCGCCCTGCCTCGGCCTCCCCGGCCCTCGGAGACCGCGCCGAAGGGCGCCGTGGAGCCTCCGTGGCTCCACGTTCCGCCAAGCTCTTGCGCCGGACCGGCACCCGCTTCGCGAAGGACGGTACGCCTCCTGCTTAGCCCCCCAGCGGAGGTGAAGCATGGTCCAGGGAGTGTTGCCGTCCGACGCGTCTCGCCTACGCCCCACCCGCGGCTTCGGGCGCGGCGCCGCGTGCCTCGAGAGCGCCCTCGAGGCGCTCGAACGCGAATTGACCGTTGAAGAGGAGTCTCGGGCCTCCGGCCTGCGCGCGCGGCTCCTGAGGGCCTTGCCCTTCGTGCGCGCCGAGCTCGAGGAGGAAGAGGCGCCCGGCGGGCTGCTCGACGACGTCCTGCTCGAAGACCCCGCCCTCGCCCCCCGCGTGGACCGCCTGCGTCGCTTGCACCGCAAGTTGCTCAGGCACCTCGAGGGGCTCATCGCCCTCCTGGCGGAGGCCCCGGCCGACGCGCCGCGGGTTCAGCGGGCGCGACGACGCCTCGCGCGAGAGCTGCGCCAGCACCGGCGCGACGAGGAGCGCCTGCTCCTCGACGCCCATTGCCTCGACGTCGGCGGCGAGGGCCCCTGAACGGAGGGGGCCTCCCCACCGGGGGCGGCCCTCCCCCGCTCCGCTCAGCCCTCGGCGGCCTTGCTCGCCGCGCGGGCGCGATAGCGCTCCAGCTTGCGGTAGAGGGTTTTGCGGCCGATTCCCAGGACGTTGGCCGCCCGAGCCTTGTTGCCGCCCACCGCCTCGAGGACGCGGAGAATGTGCCGCCGCTCGACTTCCTCGAGGGGCAAGAGCTCCCCCTCCGAGACGTCGAGGTCGGGCGGGGGCGCCCAGTCGCGGACGCGCTCGGGGAGGTCTTCGACGCCGATCTCTTCGTTGCGGGTGAGCGCCACGGCGCGCTCGATGCAGTTCTCGAGCTCCCGCACGTTGCCCGGCCAGTCGTAGGCGAGGAGCTTGGCCGCCGCTTCGGTGGAGATGCCCCGCACGGGTCGCCCGCTCCGCTCGGCGTGTTCGCGCAGGAAGTGCTGCGCGAGGAGCAGGACGTCGTTGCCGCGTTCGCGCAGAGGCGGCACGGCGATGTGAATGACGTTGATGCGGTAGAGCAGGTCGCGGCGGAAGGTCCCCTCCTCGACGGCCTCTTCCAGGTCGCGGTGGGTCGCCGCAACCACGCGCACGTCCACGGCTTGTTCCGAATCGCTGCCGACGGGCCGCACACGCCGTTCCTGGAGCACGCGCAGGAGCTTCGCCTGCAGGGGGAGCGGCATGTCGCCGATCTCGTCGAGGAACAGAGTCCCCCCCTCCGCCTGCTGGAAGAGGCCGCGGCGGTCGCGGCGAGCGTCGGTGAAGGCCCCGCGAACGTGCCCGAAGAGTTCGCTCTCGAGGAGCGCCTCGGGGACGGCGGCGCAGTTGATGGCCACGAAGGGGCGCCCCCGCCGCGCGCTTCGCTCGTGCAAGGCCCGCGCGACCAATTCCTTGCCCGATCCGGTCTCCCCGGTGACGAGCACGGTGGCGTCGCTCTGCGCCGCCCGGTCGATCAGGTCGGCGAGCTCGAGGAGCTCGGGGCTGTCGCCTATCAGGGAGCCCACCGGGCGCGCTTCGCGCAGGCGCTGCTGCAGACCCTCGATCTCTCGCTGGAGGCGGCGGTTTTGCACGGCGCGGTCGAGGGAGATGGTCAGCGCCTCCGCCTCGAAGGGTTTGGCAAGGAAGTCGTAGGCGCCCGCGCGGATGGCCTCGACGGCCGCCTCCATATCGCCGAAGGCCGTCATGACCACGACGGGAAGACGCGGGTCCAGCTCGCGCGCGCGACGACAGAGCTCGAGCCCGCTCATGCCCTTCATCCGCAAGTCGGTGACCAGCGCCTCGGGTCGGCTCCTCGACAGGAACCGCAAGGCCTCCTCGGCGCTCGCCGCGCAGGAGACCTCGAAGCCGTCCTCGCGCAGGCCATCGCAGAGGGTCTCCCGCAAGCTGGCGTCGTCCTCCACCAACAAGATCCGTCCCCTCACGGTGCTTCCTCCGTCGCGTTGGCCACCGCGGTCGCTGCCTCGACTCCCTCGTCGTCCTTTTCGGCGGGGAGGAACACGCGGAAGCACGCCCCGCCGTCGGAGGGAGAATCGACGACGATCCAGCCGTCGTGCTCGGCGACGATGCCGTGGGCCACGGTGAGCCCGAGCCCCGTCCCCTCACCGACGTCCTTGGTGGTGAAGAAGGGCTCGAAGATGCGCTCGCGGTGCTCCTCCGGGATGCCCGGGCCGCGGTCGCGGACCTCGATGCACCAGTGCGGTCCGGGAGGCCGGTCGTGCTCGGGGGGCGGTGTGTCGAGGACCCTCCGCAAGGCGACGACCACGGGCGCTCCCGGCGGGCTGGCCTGCAGGGCGTTCATCACCAGGTTCGTGAGGACTTGCTCGAACTGTCCCGGGTCGACGCAGGCCACGGCCTTTGCGACGCCTGCCAGTTCGAGCGAGACACCGCGCTTTCGGGCCAACGGAGCCAGCGCCTCGACCACCGTCTCGGCGATGGAGCGCAGGTCGGCCGGCCTGCGCTCCGCCTCCCTCCGGCGGGCGAAGTCCAGGAGCTGGCGAATGATCTGCGTCATGCGCTGGGTCTGCGCGACGATGACCTCCGCATGGCGCCGGACCTTGTGGGCGTCTTCGCCGTTCTTCTGCAGCAGCTTCGCGCGGGCGAGCACCACGTTGAGCGGGGTGCCGAGTTCGTGGGCGATGCCCGCCGCCAGACGGCCGACGGTCGCCAGGCGCTCGGCGTGGCGGAGTTGGTTGAGGGCCGCGCGGCGCTCGGCGGCCTCCTCGGCCGCCTTGGCCTGCGCGCGTTCGAGGTCGGTGGCCATGCGGTCGAGGGCGCGCGCAACGGCGCCGATCTCGTCGGTGCGGCCGAGCTCGAGGCGGCCCGAGAGGTGCCCCGCCCCCACCCGCTCGATGCGACGGATCAAGAGCTGCATGGGCCGCCCGACGAGGACCTCCCCGATGCCGAAGGCCAGTCCTCCGGATACCAGGGCGGAGGCCAGCGCGGCGCCCACGAGGAGGAAGGTCGACGACCGCACGTAGGCCTCGTCCGGACGCATGTCCTGGCTCACCTCCAGGGCGCCTGGAGCTCCGCGGGGCGGCGCGTAGGGAATGTAGATGCGAAAGATGTCTCCCTCGCGGCGCACCACCGGCTCGCTCGCGCCGCTCGTCTCCCAGGCGGAGGAGCTCACGCCGGCCGCGGCCAGCTTCGCCGGCCCAAGCCAGCGGAACTCCATGTCCTCCTGGCGGCGGCTCGCCTGCGCAATGAGTTCGAGGGCCGCCTCTTGCCCTTCGCTGGCCCAGGTCTGTTCGATGGTGTCCAGGAGGGTCTCGCCCGCGAGGAAGGTGTCCCGTTCCATGCTGCGCTCGAACATGGAGGCCTCCCGCTGCCGGGCGAGGAGCCCGTAGGCGAAGAGGACGGCGCAGTTGCCGAGCACGAGCAGGGCCGCGAGCTTGTGGGCGAGCTTCACCGACGAGCCTCGCCTTGCAACGAGCGGGCCAGCTCCTGCCAGCGCCTTGGCCTCGACGCTGGAAGGAGTTGGTGCTCGGGGGGTCCGGTCGGTGTGTCGAAACGACCCGCCCGGGCTGCCGACCTGGCGGCCCGGGGACGCGCCGGGTGGGGGACGCAAGGCAGCCAGGACGAGCGGGCGCGCGAGGCGTCCCCCCGCTCGGGCACGCGTCGTGCGGGGGGGCGAATTCCTGCGAGTCCGCGGCGGCGGGTCGCGCAGCGCGGCCTGGAGGGTACCCTGGAGCGGACGTGACGGAGCGAACGTGACGGAGCGGACGTGACGCGGACCGAGAAGGAGTCCGGAGACGCCCTGGAGCGGTTGGTTGCGTTCTGGGACGCGGCGGCCCCGTCGGGAGGCCCGCGGTCGGCCCCTGGGCTGACCGAGGACGAGCGCGCGGCGTTGGCTGCGGAGCTTGGACTCGCCGCTCTGCCTCCAGAACTCGGTGCCCTCTACGCGCGGCTGCGCCCGCCTCCCCTCGCGGACGGCGGATCGCTTCGCGGAGACGCCTACCGCCTGTTGGCGCCCGAGGAATTGAGGACCGCCCTGGACAGGGTCCGTCGCTGGTCGCCTGCCGAGGAGCCCTTCCCCTTCGCCCGGGCCGGTGCCGACGGCTACTTGTGCCGAGCCGGCGCCGGCGTCGGCGACGTCCCGGCGGGCGCCGTCGTCGAGGTGGAGGCCGGCAGGTCCCCGCCGCCCGTCCGTTTCGCCGGGGTCGAGCGCTGCCTCGAGGTTTTCGCCGAGGGCGCCGCCGCCGGCCTCCTGGTCGCCGACGGGAACGGCGCGCTCTGGCCTTCCGATCCCCTGGCCTGGGAACGCTTCCTCGAGCAAGTCAATCCCGGCTTCGTCAACGCGGACCCCCTGGACGAACCGCCCCGTCCGGAGGCCCGTGCGCCGTCCGTCCTGCAGAAGCTGTCCGCCGGCCTCTCCACCCTCGCGACCGTCGGACTGCTCGTCACGGTGAAGGTCTTTCGCCGTCAGGCCTCCCGGGCGGGGCTGGGGATCTTCCTCATGGGCCTCGCCCTGGCCGGCACGTTTCTCCTCGTCGCCCACCTCGTCGCTCGGCGCGCCTCCGCGCCCGCTCCGACCGATCGAGACGACGCCATCGCCGAGGCCGTTGCGCCTCCCGAGGACGAGTCCGAGGAGGGCGAGCCTGCCGAGGACGAGGGCGGCCCGGCGGGCTGAGCAGGGGAGCGCGGGGCCGAGGAGCGGCCCGCGCGCGGCCGTGGCTTTCGCGGACGGGCTCCGCACCTGCCGGGGTGCGAGGGGGTTCTGCGACCTCTGCGGCGGGGCCCACACGGGGCGCGAGCGCGAAGCGCGGCGCGTCCGCGCCGTTCACTCCAGGGGGAGCTTTTCGAAGACGATGGTGCTCTCCGGGCTGGCGAGTCGTAGGTGCCCGGGGGCCACCGAGGCGTCGAGGGCCCCGCTGCCGTCGTGGAGGTCGAGCTTCCCCTCGGAGAGGCTCCAGCGGCCGTCTTCGGCGATGACCACGAAGCGCGGGCCGCTGTCGGTGACCACGAGCGCGGCGCCCGAGTAGGCGCCCGTGGTGTCGAAGTAGTAGTAGGCGCGCAGGAGCGCCCCCGCCGAAGCGCCTTCGACGCGAACCGAGGCGTAGAAGCCTCCAAGGTCTTCGCTCGTCGCCGGCCGCCAGGCGAGGGCCGGCGCTTGGTCGGCGACGACGTCTCGTTGTTCGGCCTCGAGGACGTTCGAGGGATAGCAGGCCGCGGCGGAGACCACGAGCAGGAGCGCGGCCGCCCCGCGAGCGACGGCGGCGCGTCCGTTCATTGGGCGACCTTCCCGAGCGAGCGAAGCCGCAACGAGAGCCAGATCTTGACCTCGTCCTCCACCGAGATGGCGCCTCCGGCCACCGTGGGCGGTTCGATGCCGAAGTCGCTCATTTTCAGCGGAGCCTCGCCCTTGACCACCAGGCGTCGGCTCTTGTCCACTTCGAGATGCACGGGCACGGTGACCTCCCGCTCGACGCCGTGGATGCGGAAGCGGCCGTGGGCCTTGCCCTCGAGGACCTTGGCCTGGCGGTCGAGGCGGGTGGTCTCGAAGCGTGCGAGGACGAACACGATGTCGGGGTATTTCTCCACCTCGAAGCGCTTGGCCATCTCCTCGTCGCGGCCTTCGACGCCCGTGCGCAGGGAGGCGGCGGCGGCGCGAACCTCCGCTCGGCTTCCTTCGTCGGCGGCGCCGAGGCGCATGACCACCTCGCCTTTCACCTTGGAGGTCACGCCGCTGAAGTCGTGCAAGGTGCTCTTGGCGTCGAAACCGACGCGCGAGAGCGAAGGCACGACCTGGAAGCGGAGGAGTTGGTCGAAGTCGAGGCCCCCTCCGAGCTTGAAGGCAAAGAGGCCCCGGCGCGGCTTGGGCGTGGGCGCCGGCTCCGGCTCGGCGGCCGGCTCCGGCTCGGCGGCCGGCTCCGGTTCGGCGGTCGGCTCCGGCTCGGCGGCCGGCTCCGGTTCGGCGGCCGGCTCCGGTTCGGCCCGGGCGATGGGGCCTGGGGACGTCGCCTCGCTCCGGCGGCCGAGTTCTCGACGCACGTCCGCAAGCGCGGCAAGCAACTTGCGGTGGTCGCTCTCCAAGCGACGCTGCCGGGCGGCCAGGGATTTCAAGGTCGCGCGCGCCTTCCCGAGTTGGGCCTCCAGACCGGCGGCCCGCTCGGCCGCGCGTTCGTCGAGTTGGTTGGCCAGCGTCCCCAGGTTGCTCTCGAGGCCCTTGGCCAGCTCGTCGACGGTGCTCTGAAGCACCCCCACGTCGTCCTTGAGGACGGCGAGCGGGTCGGGCTCGCTCGAAGGCTCTTCGGGCGGGGCCACGGTGATGGTCATGCCGCTCGACGCGATGCCGAGGGCTCCGAAGCCCGCGCCAGCGAAGGCGAGTCCCAGCAGGGTGGGCGCCCAGCGCTTCGCCTTGCTCCAGCGGGGCGCGGCAGGGGAGGTGGAAGGATCGGTGGCTTCGCTCATGCGCTTGACCTCGAGTCGAGTCTGCGTTGGCGAGAAAGGGATCTTGGGTGCGGCGGCAGGGAATTCCCCAAGCCGAAGGGCCGCGGGCCCTGCGCTCTGCGGGGCCTCCGGTCCGCGTACGACGTGCGCGGCCGCAACGGATCTGCTCCTAGGAGACGCCCCGCAGCAGGGCGAGTTCGAAGGTGAAGCCGGGGCCCATGGCGAGCATCAACCCGAAGCGCCCTGGCTCGATGGCCTTGTCCTCGAGGAGCTGCTTGGTGACGAAGTGCACCGAGGCCGAGGAGAGGTTTCCGTAGTCGCGCAGGGTCTGGCGCGAGGCGGCGACGTCGTCTTCGCGCAGCTCGAGCACGTCGCGGACGTTGTCGAGCACCTTGGTCCCTCCCGGGTGGACGGCGAAGAAGCTCATCTCGGCCAGGCGAAGGCCCTGGGCCTCGAGGAAGGCGTCCACTTCCGTGCGCAAGTGCTTGCGGACGAGCAGTGGGATGCGCTTGGAGAGAATGATCTTGAACCCCTCGGTGCGCAGGTCGAAGCCCATGATGTCCGTGGTGTCGGGGAAGAGGAGGGTCCGGTGGGCGAGGTGCTCGACCGCGGGGCCGCGAGGGCGCCGGTTCGAGACGACCACCGCGGCGGCGCCGTCGCCGAAGATCGCCGCGCTGACCAGGTTGGCGCGGCTCGTGTCCCCGAGCTGGAGGGTGAGGCTCGGGAGTTCGGTGGAGAGGCAGAGGACCACAGCCGAGGGGTGCGCCCGGAGGTAGTCGTGGGCGAAGGCCAGCGAGGTGGCGCCGGCCGCGCAGCCGGCCTCCGTGAGCGGGAGCCGGCGGACGTCGCGGCGGAAGCCGAGGGCGTCGGCCACGTAGGCGTCGAGGGCAGGGATCATGACCCCCGTGCAGCTCGTGTCGATGATGAGGTCCACCTCGTCGGGGCGCACAGCCGCGAGGTCGAGGGCTTCGCGGCAGGCCGCGAGGCCGACTTCCTGGGCCACCTCGGAGTAGGCTTGGTTGCGCGCGGTGAGCGAGGTCTCTGCGAGGTAGAAGCCGGGCGGTCGGGCCAGGTAACGGCGCTCGATCCCGGCGTTCCGGAACACTTGCTCGACCAGGGAGGGGTCTTCCCCGGACGCCGCGAAGGTGGCGCGAAGTCGCTCGGCCGCCTCCTCGTTGGTGATGCTGTGGGCCGGCAGGGCGCGGGCGATGGAGTGAAGAATGGGCATGGGTGCCTCCGCGGGTTCGTCGGGGAGTAGAGCAAGGCCCGCGCCGATGAGCAGAGGACCTATCTTTCGTGCTTTCCGAGTTGGGCCTTGCAAGGCTTACAGTGGGCCTGCAGGACCAACAACCGAAGCAACGCGCCCGCAGAGGATATTCCTTGGGCGCGTCCTTTGCAGTCCCCGCCGTGAGAGACCCCGCCCATGCTTCGTTCCCTCACCGCCGTAGGCGTCGTCCTCGCCGGGGTCCTCCCCCTGGCGGCCCTCGCTCCGCGGCCGCGCCTCGACAACGCCGTGGCCTCGTGGTTTCCCGCCCACGACCCGCACCTCGGCGCCTACCGATCCTTCCTGGCGGACTTCGGCGCGGACGAGGTGGTGGTAGTGCAACTGGGGGGAGGCGATGGACCCGGGCTGCTCCGCCTGGTGGGCGAGGTCGCCGAGGTCGCTGCCGAGGCCCCCGGCGTCGAGCGCGTGCTCGGCCCCCACACCGCTTTCCCGACGGCCTTCGAGCTCCTCTCCGACCCCGAACTCGGCGGCATGGACAACCTAGGGACTTGCGGCTGGGTGCTCTCGGGTCCCCTCAACGGTGCCCTGCATCTGCTCGACCTCGGGCCGAGTCCGCGGGCGCGGCTCTTCCTTCTCCTCGCGCCCGGTCCGCCCCGCGAACGCGCAGCGTTGGAGGCGGCTCTGCTGCCCTTTCGAGAGCGAGCCCGCGCCGAGGGGCGCGAACTCCTCCTCGCCGGGCAGCCGCTGGTCAACCTGGAGTTGGACCGTGCTGCGCGCGAGGTCGATCGCGTGGCCATGCCCCTCCTGGTCGGCGTCTGCGTCCTGGTCCTCCTGGCCGCCCTCCGCAGCCCGAGGGCGGTGCTGGCCCTCCTCCTGCCGGTGGGGCTGGGCGTCTTCGCGAGCGAGGGGCTCCTGGGCCTTTGGGGTGGCTCGACGAACCTGGTGGTCGCCATCGCCAAGCCGCTCCTGTTCGTGCTCCTCCTCGCCTGCGGCTTCCACGTGGCCGTGGCGACCCTCGACGCACGCCGCGCCGGTGCCTCCGCCGAGCGAGCCGCGTGGCGGGCAGCGCGTCGCAAGGCGCCGGCCTGCCTCCTCGCCCTGTTCACCACCGCCATCGGCTTCGGCAGCCTGGCGCTCTCCGACGTCGGGCCGGTGCGCACCTTCGGCCTCTGCACCGCCGCGGGGCTCGGTCTGGGCGCGCCGCTGCTCCTGCTGCTCCTCCCCGGCCTCCTGGCGCTCTTCGGCGGTCGAGGTCTCCCGCCCCGAGACTCGGTGGGTCCGCTGCTCGCTCGCCTCGTCGGCTGGGCGGAGTCGCGGGCGCGCTGGGTCCTCGCGGTCGCGCTGCTGTGCGTGCTCTGTGGCGCCGGGGCGGCACGCGGTCTCCGCGTCCAACCCCACGCCATCGACTACTTCCCCGCCGATCACTGGCTTCGCCGCGACCACGAGCGCCTCGAACGCGACGGAGCCCCTCTGGTCGGCCTCGAACTGGTGGTGCGTGGGGCGCGGCCGCTGCATACCGACGCCGAGGCCCTCGCGTCCCTCGACCGCTGGGCGCGGGGGATCGTCGCCGCGGAGCCGGAGGTCCATGCCTGCCTCTCCTTGCCCCTCCTCTACCGCGAGGCGGGGTACCGCACCGCGCGCCAGGACGCCATGCCGGCGGGTTTCCTCCTGCCGGACGTGTTCGCCAAGCGGGCGGAGGAGTTCTCGCCCTTCGTCGCCGACGCCGGTCGTGCGCTCCGTTTCTCCCTGGTGCTCGACACCCTGGGTCCCCGGGAGGTGGAGCGGCTGCGGGAGCGCCTCGAGGCGAGCTTCCGGGCTGCCTTCCCCGCGGACGAAGGCCTCGAGCTCACGCTCACCGGCAGCTACGAACTCCTGATGCACACGCAGCGCTCGCTGCTCACCACCCTCCGCGAGAGCCTCTTGACCACCGCCGTCCTGATGCAGCTCGTGCTCTTCGTGGCCCTCGGCTCGCTCCGCGTCGGCTTCGCCGGCCTTTTGCCCAACGCGATCCCCGTGGCGGTCCTCTTCCTCTTCATGCGGGGCGCGGGAATGGGCGTGGACGTGGGGACGAGCATGACCGCTGCGGTGGCTCTGGGCATCGCCGTCGACGACACCCTCCACTTCCTCCACGCCTGGCAGCGCCACGGCACGCACGCCACCGCCACGAGCACGGGGCGCGCGATCCTGTTCACCTCGCTGGTCATCGGGCTTGGCTTCCTCTCGGTCACCACGTCCCGCTTCACCCCCACCCGAGACTTCGGGCTCCTCTGCGCCGCCGCGATGCTCGCAGCCCTCGG
>RFHU01000313.1 GCA_003695705.1 Planctomycetota bacterium | reverse complement strand
GCCGCCTTCTTCTTCGTCGCCTTCTTCTTCGTCGCCTTCTTCTTCGTCGCCTTCTTCTTCGTCGCCTTCTTCTTCGCCGCCTTCTTCTTCGCCGCCTTCTTCTTCGCCGCCTTCTTCTTCGTCGCCTTCTTCTTCGACGTGGCGGGCAAGCGCGGGCGGCGCCGGGGACGGGGACCGACCCGGACGGCGCGAACGCGTCCCCGGGGCAGCCGAGCGGTCGCTCGAGGCAGGGACTCCTCCTCCTCGGGGAGCGGGCTGGGGGCTTCGAAGGGGAAGCTGCGAACACCCTGGCGGACCCGGTCGAAGCGGTCGATCACCGTGTCGAGGCGCACGACGCGCTCGCCATTGCCCGCGTGAAGGAGGTCGAGCGCGTCGTTGACCTTCTCGGCAATGCGCTCCAACCAGGCGTCGATGGACCGCACGCGTTCGGCGTTGACGAAGTCGGCCAGGACGGCGCAAGCGCGCTCGATCAAATAGTTGGCGTACTTGTTCCGAGCCCGCCGGACCCGCTCGCGGTTTCTCGGGCTGTCGTCCTGGCGTCGATCCTCGGGGCGCAAGAAGAGGACCCGCTCCTCGGATTTCGTCAGGCCGGTGGTCGAAGGCAGAACGAGGTCGCCGAGGAAGCCCTCCGCGTCGAGGAAGACCACCACCCGCCCCTGGAGCCCGAGGCGTTCGACCACGTTGAGGAAGATCTGCTCGGCACCGAGGCGATAGCGCTCGGCCTGCTGGCGCACGAAGGGAAGAGACGAGAAGCGCTCTTCGGAAGGGGCGACGACCCACTCGTCGTGCACTTCGGGGAAGAGATCCTCGAGGCGGGCGACGACTTCGTCCACGACGCCGTCGACCAGGGCAAGATGGTGCCCGAGGACCTTGGCGTTGACTTCCTTGAACAACGCGCCGTGATCGGATCGCAAGGACCCGTAGGCGTCCTCGAAGGTGCGAATGAGCAGGTTGGAGACCTCCATCCAGAGACGCCAGCGGGGCGTGGCTTCGTCGGCCGTCTCTTGGTAGAGGCGGTACTCCTTGGCGAGTTCGGGGTAGGCGGCGAAGACCTCTTCGCGGAGTTCGGGCGTCTCGTCCGCTTCGCTGAGCGTGAGGAGCTGCTCGCTCATGGCCTCTTGGAAGGCGAGGGCCTCGGCGAGGGAGGGTCGTGCGGGGGAGCCGCGGTGGTAGCCGTCGCTGTCTCGATGCGGGAAGTGGAAATGCAGGAGGCTGCCCTTGGCGATGACCTCCACGAGACCGCGCGCTTCCAGGCGGGAGAGGAGTTCCTCGGGGTCGGGTCCGCCCACGATGCGGGCGAGCATCTCGGGATCGTGGTAGGTCCGCGTGTTGTAGAGGTGCGCGAGCTGGAGGTAGGCGCGAAGTTCGCCCTGGTCCAACTCGGGCAGCCAACGCTCCAGCCAGTCGCCGGCGAGCTTCACGTCCGTCCGCGGGTCGTGCGGGGCGCGGTCCACGTGGATCTTGGGTGGGCGCCTGAGGGTGAGCGTGCCCATGAGCCAGCCTCCGTCGTAACGCCGAGTTTCGCAGGCGCTGGGAGTCGAAACCAGCGCCCGCGCCGAGCCTGCCTGCCCGCGCCGCCGGCATCCGGGGCGGTTTGCACGGTATCCGGGGCGGTTTGCACGGTCCGGGGCGATGGTTTAGAAAGGAGCCGTGCTAAGCCCCACACGAACGGGGAGATACGCCCACGCGAGGAGCCGGTGAGCGCCAAGCTGCAGATCCTGAGCGGGAAGCGTCAGGGGACGGTGTTCGATCTTCCCGACACGGATGTCGACATCGGGAACCGGAAGTCGGCGAAGCTCTCGATCCGCGATCCCTGGATCTCCTACAACCACGCCAAGATCACCACCCAGGACGGGAAGTTCTTCATCGAGGACCTTGGCTCCAGCAACGGGACCTGGATCAACGGCAAGAAGATCACCCGCCAGGAACTGCGCAGCAACGTCCTGATCTACCTCGGCAAGACCAAGGTCAAGTTCATCGTCGGCGACGAAGGCGACATAGCGGCCGAGGACCTCGGTGCCAAGCCGGAGGAAACCCCTTGGTGGGATCGGGTACTCGAGGATCGAGAGAACCGGGGTGGGGCGGGAGGAGCGCGCCTGCGTCGCCTGGAGTCCGAGCTGCGCGAAGAACGCCGGATGCGGCAGGCCCTGGAGAAGTTCCTCGGGTTGCCCCGCGGGGCGAGCGTTGGCGACGCCGCGCGGGCGGGTGAGCTCGAGGCGCGGGTCAAGGAGCTGGAGGCCAAGCTCGCCGCAGCGGGTGGGGGCGCCGATCCGCAGGCCATCGACGAGGCCGTCGCCGCCGAGCGCGCCCGCGGGGAGAAGCTGCGCCGCGAGCAGATGACGACCATCGTGGAACTCGAAGGCAAGCTCGGTCACTCCGAGAGCAAGGTGGTGGAACTCGAGCGACGCCTGAAGGAGAAGAGCGAGCAAGTCAAGAAGGAGGTCTCCCGCGCCAAGGAGCGGATGCAGGAGGAACTGGAGAACCTCCGCCAGCAGCTGGACGAGGCGCGCCAGAACGCCACCCAGTTCGCCTCCGGAGGAGACGAGGCGCTCGCGGCGGCCCGCCAGCACGCCGAACGCCTCGAGCGGGAACTCGACGAGGCCCGCGCCGGGCTGAAGAACGCCGAAGAGCGCGTCGAAGCGCTCGAGCAGGAGCTGGCCGAGGCGCGTGCGACCAAACCCCGGGACGGCGAGCGCGACGAGACCCTCAAGTCCCAGTTGTGGGCCGCGGTGGAAGAGGCCACCAAGTGGAAGGAGGAGGCCAGCCGCCTGGGAGAAGAGCTCGAAGCGGCCAAAGCCGAAGCGGAGCGTTGGAAGGAAGAGCACGCGCAGGTCGTGCAGGAAATCGACGAGATCTCCATGGAGCAGATCGACGTGGAGGAGGAGCTCAACGAGCGCATCCGCGAGTTGGAGGGGTTGCTCCGTCAGCACGGGCTGGACGTTCCTCAGCCGTCCGGGGACGCCGCGGAAGGCGGACGCGCTTGAGGAGAGCGGCGGCCTCCTTCGCCGCGGCCTGCTGCCTCCTCTGCGGTCCGGCCTGGGGCTGGGGCAACCAGGGGCACGAGCTGATCAATCGCGCCGCCGCGCGCGCGTTGGGCGAAGAGGTTCCCGACTGGCTGCGCGCGGCGGAGGAGCGGCTCGCCTACCTCGGGCCCGAGCCGGACCGCTGGCGCGTCCGAGAACTGGAAACCCTCGACCGAGGCGCGGCCCCCGACCACTACATCGACCTGGAGTGGGCTCGCGGCATCGACCCCAAGACGCCTCCGCCCACCCGGCACGAGTTCGCCCGCATCGTCGCGCGGAACCTGCGTCGCTCTCCCGACAACGTAGGCTACGCCCCCTACCGCGCGATCGAACTCTGCCAGCGGCTCGAGGCGCACATCGCCAGCCTGGCGCTCGTCGATGGCGACGGGCCGGCCGCCACGGCTCGCCGGCGACAAGCCCGTGAGAACGTGCTGTTCACCGCGGGAATCCTGGGCCACTACGTCGCGGACCTCTCCAATCCGCACCACTGCAGCATCCACTTCAACGGGTGGAAGGGCCCCAACCCCAAGGGCTATCCGACCGACGCCGGCACCCATTGGCGTTTCGAGAGCGCCTTCGTGGAGCGGGTCCTCGACCGACTCGAGGTCCGGGTCTCCGCTCCGGTCCGGACCGACCTCGACTACGGCCGCGCCGTCTGGGATCTGGTGGTCGAGTCGAACGGGAAGATCGAAGAGCTCTACGCCCTCGACCGCGACGGCGCCTTCGCCCCCGGCGGCGAGGAACGGCCCGAGGGACGGCGCGGAGTGGCCTTCGTCGTCGAGCGCATGAACCGCGCAGCAACCCTGTTGCGCGACCTCTGGTCGACGGCCTGCGCGCGGGGAACGCTCCGCGGTCGCAGCGAGGCCCTGCGGTTGCGGATCAAGGAAGCGCTCCGCGCGGCCGGCCTCGACCTGCGGGTGGCGGTCCGACTCGACGGCCACGTGCGCGTGTGGGGCGAAATCCACAGCGCCGAGGAAGGGCGGCGCGCGCGCGCCATCGTCGCTGCGTGCGAAGGCGTCGCTTCGAGCGAGTTTCGCCTGCGCGCCCTCTACTGAGCGGTCGGGGCGCGGCGCCCGCCGATTGCGTGGGCGAGAGGGTACGGAGCGGTGGCGCCGCGGGGCACGAGCGGCGGGCCCGGGACCCGGCGATGGGCTGATAGACTCGCTGCCCGTGAGGGAGGAGGAGACCGCCAAGCAGCTGCGCCGCCTCGCCGAGCGCTCGCAGAACCTGGCCGAGGGGGACGATCTGCCTCGCGGCGCCTTGCCGGCGCTCTTTCGCGCGCTGCGGGAGTCCCGAGATCCCGGCCCGGGGGTCGCGGCCCTCGCGCTCCGGCTGGCCGATGCGCCTCTGGTCGCCCCCACCCTGAGTTTGGTGCGCGACCTCGGTGCAGCGCAGCGCTACGTGGCGGCGCTGGAGTCTGCGGCCCAGGAGCCCGAAGCGTGGTGTTCGCTGCGTCAGGCGGCCGCCCTGGCGGCGGTGGCGCCGCGACCGGCCTGGCTCGTCGAGGTTCTCGCCTGCCTCATCGATTCCGAGGAGGGCGATCCCACGGAGCTAGCCCTTGCGGCGGACCCGGACGTCTTCGTCGAAGCGCTCGGGGAAGTCCTCCGCCTGCGGCTCGCTGCGCCGGCCCGCACGCGTTGCCGAACGTCGGCGAGGTTGGCGGGCGGAGCCCTGCGGGTCCTGGCGCGTGTCCACCCCGACGGCGCGCTCCTCCCCGAACTGGCCCGTCGGGTGCTGGTCGTCGAGACTCGGCGGGCGGGCACGGCGGAGCCGGCCCTGGCGCTCGCCGCGGTGGACGCGTTGGAGGCCGCCCCGCCTCTGCAACGGATCCGGGTCTTGCAACCGCTGCTCGACGCGCTGGAGCGGAGGAAGGTCGTCGCGCGGATGCGCGCAGCCTTCGATGCGGCCGTGGCCGCCGTGGGCTGTTCTCGGGAGGAGTTGGCGGACCTCGCCCTCCGTCGCGGGGGCGCGGATCCGGACGGTTGGGTGCGCGTTCCGCTCGACGACGGAGGCGAGGTCCGCATCGGATTGGGCAGCGCGGGAGAGCTCTTCCGCGAGGGTCGCCCCGCGGGATTGGCCGACCGGCGCGCCGTGGAGAACGCCGAGCGGACGCTCCTTGCCGCTCGGGACGACCTCGCCCGCCGCCTCGAGCGGGCCCTCGTCTCCGGCCGCGACTGGTCGCTCCCCCTTTGGCGGGAGCTGTTTCGCGGGGATCATCCGCTGCGCCGCGATGCGGCCGAGCGCGTGATCTGGGAGCGGCGCGGAGACGCCGCGCCGACGCCCTTCGTGTGGGAGGGCGACGCCGCGCGAGACCTGTTCGGCGACGAGGTCCCCCTCGGGGCGAGCAACCGCATCGGGCTCTGGCATCCGGCGCTCGCCGACCCCGACGAGCGTTCCTTGTGGCGCGAACGCGTCCTGACGCGCGCACGCGAGGGAGCGCCGCGTCCCTTCTTCTTGCAGGCCTTTCGCCCGGCCCTTGCCACCGACCCCACGGAGTTGCAGCGGTTCCGCGGTCGGGAGGCCACCGTCGAGGCCATCGAGGCCTTGGCGCGCGAAGACGGCTGGAGCGGCTGCCCCTTGCGTGGGGAGGGGCCCTGGGACATCGAGCGGCAGGCCGGGGGACTCGGGTTGCGCATCGCCCTCGAAGCGCTGACGTCGGACTTCCGGCCCACCCCTGCCCAGCGCCGGGCCGCTCGGCGCCGAGCCCGCGCAGGCGAACGCCCGATGGTCGTCCCCCCGCGTGAGGCCAAGCCGCGGGTTCGGCTGGCGGACATCGAGGTCGAGGGTGCCGAAGACTCGCCCGCGACCCAACGGGCGCTCGCGGAGGCAGTCCGGGCCCTGGAACGGGCGACCGACGCCTTCGCCGCCCCGGACGACCTGTTCCTGCGCGCCTGGCAACAACGCAAGTGGAAGGACCCGCGCGAGGCCTGGCGCGAGGTGGTCCTCCGCTACCGGCTCGGCTCGCCGGCGCTGTGCGAGCTCCGCCGGGCGCTGGTCGACGCTTACGCGCGGGCCGAAGGGCTCCGCCTCCGCCTCGAAGATCGCTTCGTCATTGCCGGCAACATCGTGGTGGAACTCGGGACCGGACTCTGCCACGAAGGACCTCCCAAGGACCACCTTCCGCTCTGGAAAGCGGACGAACGGGCCGCCGCAGGGTTGGCCGAAGGCAGGTTGGAGTTCCCCTTCGCGCGCCGCGCGGACCCGGAGACCGTCGCCGTCGTGGAGCGCATCATCGGCTTGGCGCGTCAGCAGCAGCGAGGGCACCCGCCCGGCTGAGCGGTGGGGGACGCTGGCCTGCGCTGCGATCCGGCCGGCGTTCTTCAGGCGTCGTCGTCGCCGTCGTATTCCTGGTAGATCAGGTTCCCGCAGGCCTTGCAGTGCGAGGCGTCGAGGTCGTGGCGCCGGAGGCCGCAGTGGCGGCACACCACCTCGACCTTGTCCCGTTCGCTGAGCATGAAGCGAGCGAGGTTGGCGAGCTGCCAGGGGATGATCGTAATCCCGGCCAAGACGGCGACCATGGTCAAGACCTTGCCCGCTTTGGTCACCGGAGTGACGTCGCCGAAGCCCACGGTGGTCAAGGTGACCACGGAGAAGTAGAGCGCCTCGAAGATGGAAGGGAAGTCGGGGTTGACCGGATGTTCGACCTCGTAGAGCAAGCCGCCGGTGATGAAGAACAGAGCAAAGACCGTAAACAGAATGCGGGCGACGAGCAGGTGCTCCTGGGTAATCTCGCCGAAGAAGAAGCGACGACTCTGGAGGATGCGGAGCAGCCGCAGAACCCGCAGCAGGCGCAGCACCCGCACGAACCCCAGATGGTTGACGACCGGAAACAAGGGGAGGATGGCAAGCAGGTCGATCAAGGCCAGTGGAGTGACCAGGTAGCGGAGCGAATAGCGCTTGGCCCACCAGCGGACCAGGTACTCGATCAAGAAGACGACGGTGATCCCGTACTCCAGCCGCCACAAGGTGGGCTTGAGCGCCGCGGGAACGAACAGGCTCTCCTGGAGCGCGTAGAGCAGGCAAGAGAGGAGGATGAGCGAGCCCACCCCGAGTTCGACGATCCGACCGGGCAAGGAGTCGGCCTCGGTGAGCCAGTGATCGACCTGCGCGCGGCGGTCGAAGGCAGCGGGCGGTGCTTCCTCGGTCGGTGGCGCGGAGGCGGCCGGGAGCGAGTCGCCTCCTGAGCCGGCGTCGACGGTGGCCCGGACCTCGGCGGGGGAGGATGCTCCGTCGGCGGGGGAGGCTCCGGTCGGCTCTTGCGGCGTGGCCACCGGACTCGAGTCTATCGCAGGCGAGGGACCTCGCCGCGGGCAATGGCCTGGGCGAACTCCACGATGGCCTGCCGGGCCTCCGCGCGTTGGAAGGCGACGTAATGGCCGTGGCGGATCCCGTCCTCGGGGTAGCGCAGGGCCACGGCCGTGCGCCGTACGCCCCCGGTCGAGCGAAGGTTCCCTCCTGCGGGGAGGGGAAGCCACCGCCGCTCGCCGAGCGGGAGCGCCCAGGCGATGCTGTCGCTGCGGGAGCGACCAGGTTCGGGACCTGCGAAGTCGACGCCAAGGGCCAGCACCGCCGCACGCTGAAGGGCCGCGGGGACTTGCAGGTCGTGCGCGCCCTCGATGACGAGCACGTGCGGAGGCACGCGCCCCGGCGGCGGACGGCGGAGGATGAGCGGCAGGTAGTGCGTGTTGTCGCCGGCGGCCGCGGCGGCCGCGAAGGCGCTGAGAAGAGGATGGAAGCGGTCCAGCCGTTCTCCGAAGGGGAGGCTGACGAACTCGACGAGCCGGCGGAGGTCCAGCGGATCCTTGGGGCCCAAGGCGAACTCGATCCACGATCCTCCTGCCCCGCTGAGGACCCATCCGGAGGCGTGGCCGTCCACCGCCGCCAACATCCCCGCCACGTAACTCCCCAGCGACTGGCCGCCCACGATGACGCGGGAGGGGTCGAAGCGAACGCGATCGTCCGGAGAGGCCGAGGCGTCGACGCCAGGACAGAGAGCAGGGTCGATGCGAAGGTCCAAGACGGCCCGGAGGAAGAGGAGTTGTTCGAGGACCATCTGGCGGAAGTTGTCGCGCAGCGTGATGGGGTTGAAGAAATCGTAGGCCGTGAGACCACCGCCGGCCCACAGGCCGAGCCGCGAAGGACTGAAGGGTCCCGCGACGCAGGCGGTTGCGATGCCTGCGGGCGCCACCCAAGCGGCCAGTCCGCTGCCGGGGGGGGGAGGGGCGTCCGCGGCGGCGAAGGGACCGCGGTCGATGGCCTGGCGCTCGCGCCCTCCGGTCCCGTGGCAGTAGAGGTAGAGCGGATGGCCGGCGGGGGGCATCGCTCCCTGCGGGAGCGAAAGGCAGAACGGCGCCTCGTCGAAGGCCTGGACGCGCGGCGCGCCGTCCGCTCCCACGACGATGCGCCCCCCGTCGAGCAAGTAGGGCGGATCGCCTTCCTGGAAGCGCGGGAGGCGCACGACGCCCGACACGACCGCGAAGCCCTTCCCCCCGCGGTCCGCTCGCAGGCGCAGGACCCGTGCGGGGGGGCCCCGGGCGACGAGCGACGCCCAGCGGCGGAGCTCTGCGGTGGGGTCGCCGGGAGTGAACACCGTCGCCGCCGCCACGTCGCGGGGGTGGATTCCCAGCGCGTCGAGGGCCGCAGGCAAGGGCGCGAAGGAGGCGGCCAGCTCTCGCCCGCGGGGGATGTCCGGGACCTCCCCCGCCAAGAGCTTGGCGAGGGCTGGATGCTGCCCGAGAAAGCGGCAGCCCGGGCCCCCGAGGGAACGGAGGACCACGACCGCGTGCAGTCGACCGGGCACCAGGGAGCACCCCGGGACGGGGAGGACTTGCAGGAGGTGCGCGGGGCGGAAGGAGTCGGCGTGTGCGGTGACGCGGGCGAAGTAGGGGTAGCGGCGCAAGCATTGCGGAGAGCCGGGATCGATGTCCACCAGGAGCAGCCGGTCTTCCGCGAGGCTGCGCAAGGGGTCTCCGGGGACCGGCCCGACGGGCCCATCGAAGGGTAGTCCGATGCAGCCGCTGGGGACGAAGCCTGGCGCCTCTTCGGCAAGGCGGTAGGTCGCCTCGATGAACCCCTCGGCGCAGGGGTTGGGGAGTCCGTGGTAGTCGGGCGCGCCGTTGGCGAGCCGCCGGGCGTCCGAGGGGAAGGGCCAGGCAAAGAAGCCGCCCGCGGGATCGAGCCGCATGCAGGGGCCCGTGTTCGGGTCGAGGGGCGCGCGGGGCCGGGCGGTGCTCGGGGCCGGGGCTTGCGGGACGAAGCCCTCCGCCTGCCAACGCGGCGGGCGCGGCCCCGAGGCCGGGGGCGTCCTCCAACCCAGGAACGCCGCGACGGCCACGGCCAGGGCGAGCAGCACCCGACGAAGGCGCCGCCGCCGCGGGTGGCGCGCGGAGGGAGGAGGGGGGCTCACGAGGCGTCCGCGTCGACCTGCCGCTGCGCCGCGTCCACGGCGAGGCGATCGACGCGTTCGTTCATGGGATCGCCGGCGTGGCCGCGCACCCAGACCCACTCGACGCGATGCGGTGCGGCGGCCCGGTCCAGGCGTTCCCAGAGGTCTCGGTTGAGGACCTTCTTCCAGCCGCGCCGCTTCCAGCCCGCGATCCACTCGGTCATCCCCTTGACCACGTAATTGGAATCGGAGTGCAGGCGCACCGAACACGGCCGGGTGAGGGCTTCCAGGGCGCGGATGGCGGCCATGAGCTCCATGCGGTTGTTCGTCGTCTGGGGCTCGCTGCCGACCAGCTCCTTCTCGGCCCGCTCGCCGTAGCGCAACACGGCCGCCCAGCCCCCAGGGCCGGGGTTTCCCAGGCAAGAACCGTCGGTCCAGATCTCCACGAGGCCCACGGGGAGATCCTACCCGCACCCACCCCGAGGCGGTTCCTCTACGGGTCGTCCGCGCATCTCGGGCTGCGCCCCTCGCCGCTCGCTGCTCGAAGGGCGCTGGACCTCTTCGCGCCTCGACCGGCCCTTGCGGAAGGCCTGCTAGGATGCCCCAGCCCGAGCCCTCCTTCGAGGCAGGCGAGTCGCAGCGGCTCGTCGGCGTGGGTCGCCGAGAGGAAGGGGCGGCGAGGGCGACGGGGCAACGGGCGAAACGGGGAGACTCGCGGTGGGCCCGAAGCGGGAGGACCCGAGGACGTGTCCGATCCGGCGAACGAAGTAACCCTCGCGGACGTAGCGGAGGCTGTCGAGCGGATCGCGCGCGACCTAGACCCCGCTTCGCGCTACGTTCGCGAGCTGCGCGCAGTCCTCGCCAGCTCCCGTGACGTGGCGGACTACCTGCGTCGTCTCGAGGACACCGAAGGTGTGCGTGCCTTCCAGCGCGACGGGAGCCTGGTCTCTCGTGGCGAACGGGGCCGCAGCTGGGTGGACGGCGAAACCTGGGCGCGAATGGACGTTTTCGAGCGTACCTTCGCCAACCTCCTCACGGGCGAAACCCGCATGATGTGGGCCCGGGATGGCCTCGCCGACTGGAAGCGCCTCCCCGCAGTCCTCGCAGGACTCGCTCCCCCCCGGCCCCTGCTTTCCGTCCCCTGCTCGACGGGCAAGGAGGTGTTCTCCTTGCTCGTGGCGGCCGAGCGCTCGGGAGCGGACGACGTGACCGTGGTGGGAGTGGACCGCCAAGAGGCCTACCTCGAGCGGGCGCGCTCCGGCCGACTGGTGGCCCACCCGCGTGACCTCGAAGGAGTGGGCGGGCAGGTCTTCGAAGTCGACGCCGCCGGCGTGTGCCGGGTCCCAGGTCGCTTCTTGCGGCGGTGCCGCTTCGAGCGCGGGGACGTGCTCACGGGGGCGCTCCCTCCCGCCGGCGGACCCCGCTTCGCGCTCGTCAGTTGCCGCAACCTGCTCGGCTACTTCCGCGGCGAGGGTCTCCTGCGCGCAGGGCGGAACGTGCTCTCCCGCGTGCGCCCCGGAGGCGTCGTCCTCCTCGACCCCTTCGTCACCGGAGCCCGCGAGCTAGGTCCCTTTCGCGACCTGCTCGCGGCCGAAGGCTTCCGCCGGCGCTGGCCCGACGCCTCCTTCTACGACGCGCCCTCCGCCCGCTGAGCGGCGGTCGGTGTGCGCGACGCGCGCCGTCAGAGGCGGGCCTCGAGGGCCACGACCTGCCCCCAGGTCTCGTCCCAGGCGTCGCCGAGGGTCGACTTCCCGTAGCGGACGTAGCGGAAGTACTCGATCAAGCGGTGGGCGAGGTCGTTGATGCGGAGGACGTTGCGCCGTGAAGCCTCGCCCACCAGAGCGTCCGGGCGGCGGAGCACGTAGGCCGAGAGCGAGTAGGTCATGAGCAGTTTCGGCAGCACCTCCGCCCGCAAGCGCAGCGAATACTGCCGGTAGCCCGCCCGCACGGCGGCGGGGTCTTCGGAGAGGATCTTCTCCTCGACAAGGGCCCGCAGGGCGTCGAGTTCGTCGCGGGAGACCGTGTGCTCGACCATGTCTCGGGCGAGTTCGAAGACGCGCCGGATCTCCGCTTCGAAACCCTGGACTCGCCGGGTGAGTCCTTCGAGCCGCTCGTAGCCGGGGATCTGGTGGTATCTCGCTTCCAGCTCCCGCTTGGCGCGCAGGGCTTTGACGGCTTCCGCCCGGAGCATCCGGAGGGTGTTCCTCCGCCGCGAGAGGAGGCGGCCGACGCGGCTGCTCTGCTCTTCGGAACGCTGAAGCTGCCGCACCTTCGCGCGGACTTCCGCGAGGCGCTCTTCCTCCGCCTGGATGCGTCGGCCGAGGTCGGCCAGGGTCTCCGCGTGCTCGCGCTCGAAGGCTTCGTATTCCTGCAGGAGCTCCAGGATGGCCTGCCGCCCCCGCGCGTCGCGGACGTCGGCCACGCGCGTGAAGTCACGGCGAATCACCCGGAAGGCGGAACTCATCTCCCGCAGGCTGGAGCGCTCGCCATCGGCCAAGGCACGCATGACATCGTGCTCGCGCTCGTCAAAGGCGTCCCAGGCAAAGTGATGGACCGAAGGCTTGAGCAGGTGCGGGTAGAGTTCGGAGAGGGCACGCAGGGGGTTCTCGGCCCGGAGCAGGTCCACGGTCAGGTTGAAGAGTTCGAGCAAGTCCAGGTCGAGTTCGAGCATGTCCCGGGCCAACTCGGAGTCGCTTGGTTCCTTCATCTCTCCCAAGACACGCTGGCGAAGGACGCCCAGGGCGCCGGCGAAGGAGTCCGCCACGCGCTCGCTCCGGGGGAGCCCGGCGCCCACCTCGTCGTAGAGGCGGACCCCGTCGTTCCCGTGGCAGGCCAGACGAGCGCCCAGGCAACCGCGACCGGGGACGTTGTAGAAGGTCGCGTCCGCGGGGAACACCGTGTGCGGGTGGGTGAAGAACAGCCAGGCGTCCTTGCTTCCTGCGTCGGTCCCTTCGCGCCGAACCGCCAGCGGCAAGGTGATGGGACCCTTCTCGACGAAGTCGTAGCGGACGCGCTCGCTCGTCTCGAGTGGACGAGGCACCACGAGCATCACCCGGGCCCACTTCTCGGCGCCTTGCCGAGAGAGACCGCGCGCGTCCACGGGCGGTCCGCGACGGACGAGATCAACGGGCGGGAAGTGCGACTCGGAGTCGGACTGCTCCATGACGACGGAATGGTACTGCAAGGCTTCGTCTCCGCACCAGCCAGCGCAGCCTGCTCGGCTTCGGGGAAGACCCGAAGCCGAACGCGCAAGGGTGGGCGCGCGGCCTCGACGGCGGCTCTCCGGACCGGGCGGCCCGCTTGACACGCCGTCGACGGGTCGTCTACAGTCCGCACAGAAGCGCTGCGGAAAAGGCGACGTAGCGTCTGGGCGCGGCAGGCGAGGGCGATGGGGCAAGCGCCCATGCAGCAAAGCGGACCGAGCGAAGCCGACGTGCTCTTCGGCCGCGCGTGCCTCTCCTTTGGCCTGGTCACCCGCGAACAGCTCACCCTCTGCGTGGCCGACCAACGCCGCTTGCGCGCCGAGGGACGCGGCAACTACACCCTCGCCCAGATCATGATCGGGCGGAAGATCATCAGCGCCGACGTCTACCGGCAGGTCGTCGCGCGCATCCGTCAGCACTTCGCCCAGCGCCGCACCCAGCGCCCGCCAGCGGTCCCTCCGGACATCACGGCCAGCGGCCGCTACGCGGACGTCCCGACCGCCCTCGGCGTCACGTCCCCGCAAGGGAGTCCCAAACTTCCACCGGGACTGAGCACCGAACCCGTCGGTCCTGCGCGCCCCGCCAACTGGGGGGAGTCGATCAAGCACAGCCGCGAGGACCTCGAGGAGGCAGCGCGAACCTGGGACGACGCCTCGAGCGTGGTCGAGGCGGACTACGAGGTCGTGCGCGAACCACTCGACGACTCCGTCTCCGAACCCATCCTCGTCGCTCCGCAGCAAACGGTCGCGGACCCTCGCCAGGTGCAGCGAGAACGCCGAGACAGCGGGATCCGCCGCCTCCTGGGGGTCCCCGACGACCAGAAGGAATTCGATTTCGGTCCTTATCGGATCTTGGACGAGGTCGCGGCGGGCGGGATGGGGGTCATCTACAGGGCCCGCGCCAGCGACACCGGCACGGTCTACGCGCTCAAGGCCCTGATCAACGTCGAAAACGCCAACGACAAGCAACTGCGGCGCTTCATCCAGGAGGCGCAGAGCGCCATGCGCCTGGATCACCCGGGGATCGTCCGCATTCACGACATTGGCCTCTGCGAGGGCATTCCCTACTTCACGATGGATCTCATCGAGGGGCAGGACCTACAGCACCACCTACGCCAGCGCAGCCTCGCGCGCGAGGAAATGCTGGCGATGGTGGCGAAGGTGAGCGATGCAGTTCACTACGCCCACGAGCACGCGGTCATTCACCGGGACCTCAAGCCCGCGAACATCATCGTGCGGGACGCAGACCACGAGCCGATCCTGACGGACTTCGGCCTGGCGAAGAACCTCGACAGCAGCTTCAAGCTGACGGCCGAGGGGGCCATGGTGGGCACGCCGCTCTTCCTCTCCCCCGAGCAAGTGTCCGGGAAGGGGGCCGAGGTCGACCGCCGCTGCGACGTCTACGGCCTCGGCGTCATGCTCTACCAGATCCTTACCGGTCGCTTGCCCTTCCTGGGGCGCAACCCGTACGAGGTCTACCGCAAGGTCCTCGATGAGGATCCGACGCCTCCCACCCAGGTCGACCCCAGCGTTCCCCCCGAGTTGGAGAAGATCTGCTTGATGGCGCTCGCCAAGCAGAAGGAGGAGCGCTACCCCACTGCCCAGGCCCTCGGCGAGGACATTCGTCGCTACCTGGCGGGAGAGCCGGTCCAGGCACGCCTGCCGACGCCCGTGTCGGTGACCAAGGCGCGCCGCGGGAAGGATCCGACCGGCTCCTCCACAGGACCTCGCGCACCGACCGCGAGCGCCGCAGGCTCCAGGCTGCCCTGGGTAGGGATCGCCCTCCTCGCTCTGCTCGTCCTCTGCGGGGCCGCGGCGGCCGTCTTCCTCTGGCTCGAGCCCTGAGGCAAAGCGCCGGAACGGCGACAGGTCAGCAGAGCAGGTCCGGGTCCTCGCTTTCGGTGAGCCCCACGGGCTCGGGATCCGCGCGCGACCGCGAGCGGGAAAGGTCCGAGGAAACTCGGCTCCGCCACTTCTCGAGCACGTGCCGTTCGCCGGGGGTGTTCAAGCGGATCACGTCGGGAAGGATGATGTCCTCGAGCGCACGACGGGTCTCTTCGGCGCTCTGGAAGCGGTGGGCGGGGTCCTTCGCCAGCAGCTTGCGAACGACGCCCGGCAGGTCCTCGGGCACTTCGGGGCGGTCCTCGAGAGCCAGCGGCCGTGGCTCCTCGCGCAAGTGGCCGGCCACGTAGGCGGTCGGGCCGCGCCCCCGCACCGAGTACGGGTATTCGCCGCTGATGAGTTCCGCGAGGAGCACTCCGAAGGAGTAGAGGTCGGAGCGGTGGTCTTGGGGGCGTTCGCGGATCTCTTCGGGCGACATGTAGCGGGTGGAGCGAACGTGCATCGCGCTGGAACCCGCTGCCTTGCGGGAGGCGTCGTCGGCCCCCCGCTCGCCTGCGTAGAGGATGCGCGACAGGTCGAAGAGCTTGAGGGTGTGGCGGCCGTTGAGGACCGGAACCAGGATTCGCTCGGGGTCGAAGGCACGCAGGATGACACCGCGCGCGTGGAGGGAGCACACGGCATCGAGGAGTTGCAGGGCGATGGCCAGCAGGTCGGGCACCGAGACGTTGCGTCCCTGGTCGATGAGGAAGCGCAGGTTCGGGCCGTCGGACCACTCCTGCGCCAGGTAGGCCAGCCCGTCGCGCACGCCGGCGTCGTACATGCGCAGGAGGGAGCTGTGGGCCTGTTTGGCGGTGGTCTGCGCTTCACGGCGTAGGCTCTCGGGGAGACCGTCCTCGCTGAGGGGATCGTGCTCGACGATCTTCAGGAAGCAGGGCTTGTCCATGAGCGCGTGGACGGCCCGATAAATGAAGGCAACCGAGGTCCGCCCCAGGTATCGGACCGGTACGAAACGCCCCGCCACGCGCGAGCCGAAGATCCCCAGCGGGTCGGAGGGGTCGTAGGTGGCCGCGTCGGCCTGGGGGGGGGATGCGGTGGGGCTCATCGTTTGCTGCGCAAGAAGCTTACCAGGCCGAGGACGCCGACGACGGCTCCGAACGCGAGGAACGCCAGGCCGGCGATCTTTCCGCGCCGGCCGCGCTTGCGCAGCTCGATGACGGTCTCGGCCCGGGTGGAGAAGCCGCTGACCAGGAGGGGAAGGTCTGCGTCGGGAGCCAGGGCTCCGCTGGCGTCGACGCGACCGCAAAGGGTGAGCTTGGTACCCGCCCGCAGGCCCTTGCAGCGCTCGCGCCGACGCGCCCTCGCCAGTTCAGGGAACCCCTCCAACCCTACGTAGACGGTCCCAGGGCCCACGGTCGGTCGCACTTCGAGGGGTCCCACCTGCCAGGGTTGGGCGAGCTGCTCCTCGGTGTCGGTGCGGGTTCGTTCGCGAGTGCGCGTGCGGCGGCGGCCGGACGCATCGGTGCGTGTGCTGCGAACGGTCTCGGTCGTCGCGACTTCCCGCGCAACGTAGAGGAGAGGCACTTCTCGTTCGCCCCCCGCCCCGTCGCCGACGCGGACGACGAGCGGCGAGGCGACTTGCGCAACGACGCCTTCGAGCGCCACCAAGCCGCCCTCGGCCTTTGCGTCTTCGGGCTCTCGCAGCGGGGCGGAACGCATGGCGTCGGCCAGGTCTTCCATCTGCCCGCTGGTGGCCATCTGCGCTGCGCCTCCGAGGAGACAGCAGCCGCCGAGCGCCAGCAGGACGAGGGAACCGGCGAGGGCGCCGCGCACGGTCCCTCGCCCCTGCGCAGGCACGGGGGAGGGCGAGGGGGCGCGGTCCTGGGGCGCCAGCGGTCGGGAGGAGGCCGTGGGGACGGTCCTGGCCACGGGCACGAACGCGTCGAGCGAATCGAGGTCGAGGTCTTGCAGACGGTGGTCTTCGGGAAGGAGCTTCGCGAGGCGACCGCGCATGTCGGCCCGCAGCTTGTTCGGATCCGGGTTCGGGCCGAGGGCGTCGAGGCTCGCCGAGAAGGCGGCCTGGCAGGCGGCTTGCACGCGCTCGGGGTCGGCGCCTGCCGGCGCCTCGACGCGCGCTCGTCCTTCGCCGTGAGATCCCTCGCCCGTTTGGGCGGACCACTGGACGACGAGGAGCTGCCGGGCTCCCAGGGCCTGGTCGCAGTATTCGCAGACGGTCGCACCGGTATGGTTTTGGGCGCCGCACGACGGGCAGGTGGTCATACGCGAACTCTCGCGTTCGTGGGTGGAGGAGGGAGCGCGGGGAACCACCTTGCTGTGGTCCCGCGGACAGGAGAGGACCCAAGCTACCTCGCTTCGACCCGCCGGGCCAACGCTGTGCGCGCTCGCGCCGGCCACTTCGTGCCGCGCGCGGCCTGCGCTTCGATTGGGCTCGTTCGGGACGCAGCGAGCCCCGGCGCGAGCGGTCGACGCCGCGAACTCTTCGCGGACCGAAGGGAAGCCGGACAGTTGCAGTGCGCCCGGCCCGGAGTCGCCGTCCAGGAGCCGACCCGCCCGCAGGGGCAGCGAACCCTGGAGCGGACCGCGGGATCAGGCGATGGGTCACGGCCACGCCGCGGCGCCGTCGGCACCCTTCACGACCCCGGGGGGCCATGCCTGCTCCCAGGCGGCCGGTGGGGACGGGACGGGGGGTTGGCCGGAGCCACAGGAGAGAGGTCAGCCGGCGGCGCGGACTTCCAGCAAGTTGACGGGCGTCGCCGCGCGCACGCACACTTCGCGAGGAGTCTCTCCCAGCCCCAGCGCGCTGGATCGGTCGCCGGGTCCGAGGGATCCGACGAGCACTTCGCGCCCGTCCTCGTCCTTGCGGTAGACGCGCAGTTCCCCCCGCACCACCACGAAGGCCGCGTCGTCGAGAGCTCCTTCGTGGACGGTTTCGCCCTCCATGTAGCTGCGGGAGATCAGCCAGCGCTCCACGAGGGAGAGGGCGTCTTCGGACACTCCGCCCGCGCCCACGCGGCTCTCCAGGAGCGCGCGGGTACCGAGGTCGAGCCGCTCGGCGTGACGAAAGCAGAGCGCGGCCTCGCGCCGACGGATCTCCTCAAGGGCGTCGGCGAGCGCCTTGGGGGTGTGCAGCCCCGACTCGGCCATGTGCTCGACGATGGCGGCTTCGCGGCGGACCGCGTGCAGGCCCGCGCGGAGGGTCTGGGCGCTGCGCACGGCGTTGGGAAAGTGTTTTCGCAGGGCCTCGAGGTGCTCCCGCGCGCTGCGGGCCCAGTCGAGGTAGCGGGCGCGGATCGGTTCGAGGAGATCGGCGGGCAACGCCTCCTCTGCGAGCAACGCCGCAAGGGTCTCTGCGACGCGGGAGTGGACGAGGGTCTGGCCCCACGCAGCTTCGACTTCCTCGGCCAGGCGACGCGCGCGCAGCCGGCGCGCCAGGCTGCCGAGCAGAGGAAGCGGTTCGAGGCGCGCGAGCAAGCGAGACTCCCAGGCCGGCGCCAGGTTCCGGCGACGCTCCGCGGGGAGGGGCTGCCCCTGCTTGCCGGCATCCTCCAGGGCATCGACCGAGGCGAGCAGCTTGCGGGCGGCTCCCTCGGTGAGTTCTCCGCGGGCGAAGCGCGCGAGGACCTCGCGGCGCTCGATGGACGCGGCGAGCTGTCCGGCAACGCGGCGTCCGCTCTCAGGGTCGGCGAGGAGCGCGGCGCCAACCTCGCCCAGGCGTCGAGACACCGCCTCACGCCGCTCGGCGGCCTCGGCGCGCAGATCGTCGAGGACCTCGGGCATGGCCGCATCCTCACGCTCCATGCTCGCGATGGTCTCCTCGATGGCGCGAATCCGTTCCCGGGCGCCGTAGGCAGCCGCAAAGCGGTCGAGCAGACTCGGTCGGTCGAGACCGCATGCGCGCAGGACCCAGGGCATGCTGACCGCGTTCACCGCCAGGGTGAACAAGACCACCCCGGCGGTGAGAACGAGCACCGTGACGCGGAGTTCGCGGGGGAGGCTGACCACGCTACCGCTCGGCTGCTCGACGTCGACGTAGGTGAACACGGTGAGGGCCAAGGCCAAGGAAACGGCTCCGCGCAGACCTCCCCACCACATGACCCACTGGTAGGGAAGGCTGATGACTTCGGCGAGGCGAGCGAGGAAGGGCGCCGACCCGAACACGCCCACGGCGCGCGCGAAGAGCACCACGACAATGGTTGCGCCGAGGAGGGGCAGGAGGGGAAGGACGGAGTCCAGGGGAACCTGGCGGGCGATGACCAGCCCGACGAGGAAGAAGACGAGCGCGTTCATCGCAAAGGCCATCGTCTCCCAGAAGGCGTGCAGAAAGTGCTCGACGCCCGGGGACACCTTCGTGCGCCCGTAGGAACTTGCGACCAGCCCCGCGGCGACGCAGGCCATGACGCCCGAGGTATGCAGGAAGTGCTCGGCAACCACGAAGGTCGAGTAGGCGAGGACCACGGAGAGGGTGACCTCGACGCTTCGGCGGGAGATGGCGCGGCCGATGAGCGTGAAGAAGGCGTAGGCCATGATGGCACCAGTGGCGAGGCCGCCGGCGGTGACCGCGGCGAAGTCGCCCAGGCCCGCCAGGGCCCCTGCGAGGAAGGATGCTTCCGCCGCCGACCCGCCCCCGTTGCTCGCCGCCGCGACCACGCTCGCCAACAGCAGATCGAAGAGGACGATGGCCGTCCCGTCGTTGCAGAGGCTCTCGCCCTCGACCAGGACGCCGAGGCGCTTGGGGGCACCCAGGGCCTTGAAGAGGGCGACGACGGCCACCGGGTCGGTGGCGGAGATGAGCGCTCCGAAAAGGAGCGCGGCGGGCCAGGTCATGCCGAAGGAGGCGCCGCCGCAGGCCATGACGGCGGCGCCGGTGATGACCGTGGAGAGGCACAGCACCGGCACCGCCAGGACGGCGATGGGCGCCAGGTTCTTGACCACGGCGCGCGCGTCGAGGCCGAAGGCCGATTCGAAGACCAAGGGAGGCAGGAACACGAAGAGGATGAGCTGCGGAGAAAGGTGGCTCCCGGCGTCCAGGACCGCCGCCCACTCGGCGATGGCTCCACCCTGCTCGGGGTCCTTGGGCAGCAGGTCGAGGCCCGCGCCCAGCCCGAGTCCGGCGAGCATCAGGGCCACCGTAAAGGGAAGCCGGAGGCGCTCCAGCGGGGCGAGGGCAAGCACGCCCGCCACGAGGAGCACGAAGGAGGCCAGGCACACGGCCACGAGTTCGGGGGCAAGGTGGGCGGAGGCGAGCACGGCTTCCTTCCCTCAGGCGAAGAGCGAGGCCAGGCGAGCGGCTTCGTCTGCGCTCTCTGCGATGGCTGCTTCGGCGCGGTCGGCGGCGACGCCCAACGCTTCGGCAGCGACGACGAAGTCGGGGGGGACACCGGGTGCGTCGGGACCGAGGCGGGCGACGAGCGCGGCGGCGGGGAGGCACTCGGGCGGGGGAGGCTGGGCGTGATGGCCTGCCACCGCCGCCCCCAAGCGCGCCGGGAGCTTCCAGGCGTCGCACACCCAACCGCCCACCTCGGCGTGATCCCACCCGTAACGGCCTCGCTCGAGCTCCTGAAGCGGACCCTCGCCCGCCCGCCAGGCGGCCAGCACCAGGTCGTAGTCGGTGGGTCCGTGGGCGACCAGGAGGGGAACGGCCAGGTCCTGGAGAAGGGCCTGGGTGAACGCCTCGGCCGCTTGGGCCCGGTGGAGGTAGCGGGCGAGGGAGCGGGCGGCGACCGCGCGTTTGGCCGCGAGGCTCCAAAAGGAGGCCGCCTCGAAGGCCGAGGAGCGCGGAGCGGGCAACGCCTGGGCGACGGCGAGGGAGAGGATGATGGACTCCAGGCGGCTGGTGCCCAGCAGGGCGACGGCCTGCGCCAGGTCGTCCACGGGGCGACGGGCGGAGAAGGCCGCCGAGTTGACCGTGGCCAGGACCTTGACCGACAGGCCGGGGTCGGCGGAGATGACGTCCGCGACCTCGGTCGCGGTGGTCGTCGGGTCGCGGAGCCGCTCGAGCGCCTGCAGAATGACGCCGCGGAAGCTCGGCAGGCGGTACTCCCCGAGGACCTTCCGGAGCGCCTGCTGGGGGTCGGCGCGCTTCTTGCGAATGAGCCGGAAGAGCATCAGTCCGCCCTCCGGGACATCTTGTTCCCGAAGATGCTGATGAGGCCACCGAGGGCCAGGTAGCCGAGCACCACCTGGCCCATGACGAGGAGCTGGCCGAGCGGAGAATTGGGTTGCACGTCGCCGTAGCCGAGGGTCGTCATCGTCACCACGCTGAAGTAGAGGGCCGTGAGCAGCCCGGCGGGATGGTGCCCGTGGTCGAGACCGGTTCGCTCGTAGAGGAAGGCGAAGAGGAGCACGATCCCTGCGGTCACCAGGCCCCAGCGGGCGAAGCTCCGCCCGCAGTCGGAGGTCAGGCTCCAGAGCCAAAAGAGGAGGGGATGCCGCTGGTGAAATTCGGCGATGTAGTTCTCGTCGAGGATGTGCCGGCGAACGCGGTAGGCGCCGCAGAAGTCCACCTCTCGGATGTCGGCACCCAGCCAGTGCGCGGTTCGATAGCCCACGAGCCCCGCCACCCGCGCGTGGCGCAGGTCGGCGTTCGTCAAGCGGGCGCCCGACACGTTGGCCGATCCCAGGTCGCTGCGGCGGAGATCCGCCTGGGTGAGGTCCGCGCCGCGCAGGCTCGACTCCTGAAGCCGCGCCTCGCGCAGGTTCGCGGCGCGTAGGTCCGCCCCGTCCAGGCGCGCGCGGCCCAGGCTCGCCCCGGAGAGGTCGGCCATGGAAAGGTTCGCGCGCTCCAGCGTGGCTTCGCCAAACCCTGCGCGGGGAGCCCGACAGCGCTCGAGGCGCGCCCCCGAAAGGTCGGCGCCGAGGAGTTCCGCTCCGGCGAGGCAGGCCTCGCTCAGGTCCGCCGCGCGCAGGCGCGCTCCGACCAACCGCGTCCCGCTCAGGTCGGCGCCCACCAGGGTGGCTCCCGAGAGGTCCCGCCCGGAGAGGTCCCGCCCGGAGAGGTCCCGCCCGGAGAGGTCCCGCCCTGCCAAAGCCTCTGGGTGCGGGTCCGCTGCGGAGGCCTGCTCCGGACGGGTCGGTGGCGCAAGCGCGGGCGTGGGGTCCATGGGCCTTCCCCTCGGCGCTCATCCTCGGCCGCCCTTTCCGGCGGTTGAGTCCCGCCTCTCGACCGTCGCCCGCGCGGCTTAGAACGCCTGCGGGGAGGAGCGAGCGCCGGGCGCCTCCCTCGGCGGGAGGCCGTCGGCGGCGGGGATGCGCTCCGCTACACGCAGCTTGGCGCTCCGGGCCCGGGGGTTCGACTCCCGCTCCTCGGGTCCGGCGGTCAAGGGCTTGCGAGTCAGGAGCCTCGCCGACCCTGCGCGTGCCCAAGCGCGGAAGGCGTGCTTGACGCGCCGGTCTTCGAGCGAGTGGAAGGAAATCACCGCCAGGCGACCGCCCGGGGCGAGGAGCGAGAACAGCTCGGGAAGGGCACGCTCGAGCTGTCCGAGCTCGTCGTTGACCGCCATGCGGAGGGCCTGAAAGGTCCGGGTGGCGGGATGGATGGGCCGACGCCGGCGTGGCCCTCGCCCCCGCGGTGGTGGGATGGCCCGGCGAACGACCTCGGCCAGTTCGGCGGTGCGACGGATGGGAGAGCGCCGGCGCGCCTCGACGATGCGGCGCGCGATCCGTCGGGAGCGGCGCTCCTCGCCCAGGGCGTAGATCAAGTCGGCGAGCTCGTCCTCCCGCAGGCGGGCGAGGAGTTCGGCGGCCGTCTCCCCTCCACCGGTCGGGTCCATCCGCATGTCGAGGGGACCGTCCGCCTGGAAGCTGAAGCCTCGCTCCGGTCGGTCGAGCTGCATGGAAGAGACGCCGAGGTCGAGGAGGATGGCGTCGAAGGGACCGCGACCGAGCTCCTCGGCCACGCGCAGCGCCTCGGCGAAGGGCGCCTGCGCGAGGGTCGCGCGCTCCTGCCAGGGCGCGAGGCGCGCGCGCGCGATGTTCAGGGCCAGGGGGTCGCGGTCAAGCCCAAGGAGGCGGGCGGCCGGCAGGGCCTGGAGGAGGAGGCCCGCGTGGCCCCCCGCCCCCACCGTCCCATCGAGCAGTTCTCGCGTGCCTTCGCGGGCCAGGAAGGAGCACACCTCGGCGGACAAGACGGGAACGTGCGGGGGCTCGCTCACGAGCGCATTGTGCCCGCTCCTTGCCCCCTTGCGACGGCGGGGATGGCAGGGCACAGTCTCCCGCACGGGAGACACGAGATGAACCGACGCAGCTTCCTCGCTTCGGCGAGCGCATTCCTCCTCTGGCCCGCCCTTTCCGGCTGCCGGGCCGCGCGGCGGCGCCGGGCCGTCCGCCGGGCCGTCCGCCGGCACCGCCGTCGGCGCCGTCGCTTCCGCCGTTTCGTGCGCCGGCGCATCCGCCGGCGCGGGCGCCTCGTCCCGGTCATCGTGTTTCCCGTGACCGTGCAGACGGGCGATGTCGTCGTCCTCGAAGAGCACGGAGAATGCGAGGTCCAGGCCATCGAGGAGACCCGCGTGCAAGTGCGCACTCCGGGCGGCGAGAGCGTGTGGGTCGAGGTGGTCCTCGAAGGAGAGGACGAGGGCGAGGAGCTCCCCGAATAGGAAGAGGAGGGACCGTCTCCGACCCGACGAGGCTTCAGCGCGCCGGGGAGAGGTCCCCCTCGGCAACGCTCGCGCCAACGAGGTCTTCGAGGTCGCTGGACTCGATCTCCATCGCCCAGGCGGTCACGCGCGGCAGCGCGCGGGCGAGGTAGCGGCGCGCGAGGGGTTCGCGCTCCGGATGCGCCGCGGCCTGACGGACCAGAATGCGCGCCGTCTCCACGTCGGCCAAGATCCGCGTCAGGCGCTCGGCGTGGAGGAGTCCATGCCCGAAGTCGCTGCGCGCATCCCAGGAGCGAAGGAAGCCCGTGCGCAAGTAGTCGAGCTTCTCCAGCAGGCCCGGGCGAGAAGCGAGCTCCCTGCTCCACTCGCTGCGAACCTTGGTCCCCACGATTCGCGCTACGATGGACTCGGTCGCCCGTCGAAGCCTCAGCTCGAGCTGGTCGAGCGCCCGCTCGAGGCCCCGGGAGACCGAGGCCTCGATGCGCAGGCGCGCCGACTCTGCGACGAAGCCCGTGGGGTTCTTCAGCGCGCTCCCGAGGTGATCCTTGAGGGCCATCAGCGCCTGGATCTGGCTGGTGCCTTCGTAGACCGGAAGGACCAGCGCGTCGCGCAGGAGGCGGTCCGCTCCGGTCTCGCTGATGTAGCCCATGCCGCCGTGGATCTGCATGTTCCAGCGGGCGAATTGCACCGCCTTCTCGCTGGTCACGTACTTGACGAGGGGCGTCAGCTCGCGCGCTCGCCGCTGATGCCGTCGCTGGCGCCGGCGCAGGGCCTCGACTTCGGCGGGGTCGGCGGGCGGGTCGATGGCAAGCTTCATCTCGAGCTTTTGAGCCAACTCCGATGCGACGAGCGCTGCGAAGGTCAGCGCGCGCATGCCGCGAATTTGGGTGTCCATCTCCTGCAGCATGTCGGCGATGAGCTCGTGGTCCTTGATCGGCTTGCCCATCGTCACCCGTTGCTCGGCGTAGGCGCGGGCCATGCGCAGCGCGGCCTCGCACACCCCGAGGCCTTCGAAGCCTACGGCGACGCGGGCGTTGTTCATGAGCAGGAGCATGAGCCGGAAGCCCTCTCCCTCCGAGCCAATGAGTTCGCCCACGCTGTCCTCGTAGAGCAGGCTCACGGTGGGCGAAGAATTGTGCCCCAGCTTCTTCTCCACCTTGGTGACCTTCACGTTCTCGACGCGCTGGCCGTCGCGCTCGATGAAGCGCGGCACGAGGAACACCGAGAGTCCTTCCAGACCCGACGCTCCCTCGGCGGGGTCGGAGGTGCGCGCGAGGACGATCTGGTACTGCGCGTGCCCCGAGGTGATGAAGATCTTCTCGCCGCTTAGCCGCCAGGTGCCGTCCTCCGCGCGGACGGCGCGGGTCTTGATGGCGCCGAGGTCGGAGCCCGCGCCCGGCTCGGTGAGGACCATGGCGCCCCAGGCGTCGCCCCGGGCGATCTCCTCGATCTCTGCGGCGAAGCGGCGACAGACCAGACGCCCGTCCTCGCGCGCGACCTTCCCCTCGCGGGCTGCGTAGACGAGCAAGGTCATAGCGATCCCGCCGTAGAAGGAGAAGTGGGTCATCGTCCCGCAGTCGGCGCGGGCCATGATCTCTCCCAGGGTGAAGTAGAGGACCAGGGGACAATTCATTCCGCCCAACTCACGGGGAACGGTGAGCCCGTAGAGACCGGTCTCGCGGAGGAGTTCGAAGATCTCCACCGACGGAGGAGCCATCACGACTTCGCCGTCCTCCAGCCGGCACCCCGTGGCGTCGATGGCCTCCACCCGTGGCGCCACTTCGTTGGCGACGATGCGCCCCACCTCTTCGAGGACTTGGAGGTAGAACTCGCGGGCCTCTTCGAGGCTGCCCGGAGCATCTTCGGCCGCGGGGTCGGGCTCGGTCAGCGCGTAGAGTTCCTCCCAGGGCACCGCGTGCTCCAGGTTCCAGCGCAGGTCGGGGTTGTCGAGAAAGTAGTTGTCGCTCGCTGGCAAGGGCACGGGGACCCTCCTTCCTGCGCGGCGAGCCTAGGCGGCTTGACGCAGCGAGTCAATCGCGGCGGGAGTCCCTGCTTCGGGCCCGGAGGCGGAGGGGCTCGGGTTCGCGCAACACGAAGCGCCGCACCTCATCGCGGCGGATGGTCGTCCGAGAGGCTCCGCGGGTCCCAAAGAGGAGGTAGGGGAAGGAAAGTCCGATCCACGCGGCGAGGGCGGTGGCGGCGACGGCGCGCGGACGATGGAGTTCGCGGGGAAGACTGTAGAGGTAGCGGGGACCGGCGGCCGTGCCCCCGTGCCAACTGATGGGCTTGGCCGCCGCCTGCAGCGCGGCGAGCAGCGCTACGGATGCCAGGAGCGCGCTCAGGGCTCGGTCCCGCCGCCAGAGGGGCTTCAGGCCCGCGACGCCCAAGGCGAGGACGGGGGCGAAGACGAAGATGCCCCTTCGGACGCCGAAGAGGACCTCGAACAGGCGCCGTGGGGTGGGGAGGCTGAGGGAGAAGACGGAGTTCTCCCGCGCGACGTCCGCCAGACCCGACGCTCCCTGATCCAAGTCGGGGAGCGCCCACGGGGCTCCGTAGCGGACGTGGTTCCAGGCTCCGAGGAGGAGGGCCGGGCCCAGCGCGCCCAGGACCAAGGTTGCCCGGGCGCGGCGGGATCCGGAGAGAACGCCGTAGATCCCCAGCGGGAAGGCGAACGGGAGCAGCATCCCGAACCAGCAGAGCACCGAAGCGCCCGCGGCAAGGCCCGCGCTGAACGCGGCCCGAGGGGTGCGGGTGGGGTCCGCGACGCAGGAGAGGGCCAGGGCGGCGAGCCCCAGGGAGAACCCGTGAGGGGTTCACCATGGTGGCGAGGGGAACGATCGGTCCGAGGGCGAACGGGAGCGCGGCGAGGAAGGGCTGCGGCGTGTTTCGGCGGCGCAGGAAGAGGAAGAGGGCGGCCGCGGCGCAGGAGGCAGGCGCTGCGCTGAGGAGGATGATGGCGAGCGATGAGAGGAAGAAGACCCGCAGGGGTGCGAAGGGCTCCCCGGGAGGGGCGAGGCCGCGCGTGAGGGCGCAGAAGGGGGCAAGGTGGACCGATCCGCCGAATTCGAAGATGGGGACCCCCTCGCTGCCGCAGGCCGGCGGGAAGAGGAATTCCCCGGAGAGCGTAGTTTCGGGGCCCACCACCCGCAGGCGGCCGTGGGAGAAGGCTTCAGCGAGCGCGATGGCGCGCCCCGCCATGGGGTCGAGGGGCGGATCCGGCCATGCGAAGAGCAGGTAGAGCCCGAACAGGGCCAACCCCAAGCGCCGAGCCTCAGGCACGGGGCGGCTTCTCGGCGCTGGCCGCGACGTAGGCTCAGGCCGCCCGCGGGATCGTTCGCGCGCACAAGCGCTCCAGGCGGGAGAGGGCGCAACGAACCAGCGGACGGCGTCCCAAGGACGGGCTACCCCAGTCGGGGTGCAGGAGGAGGCGGCGAAGCGCGACGGGCTGACGCGTCTCCACGCGCACGGTGGCGCCCGGCAAGCCCCGCAACTCGCTGCGGAGTCGCCTCGGTGTGGAGCGGAACAGACCCCGCTCGGCGGGAACGCAGAGCGCCTGGGCGAAGAACAGCGGATGGCGGACGTTGGCCTCGAGCACCACGAGCTTGCCTCCCGGGCGGAGGACGCGCCAAGCCTCGCTCAGGGCGCGCTCGCGGGAGCCGACGTGGTGGAGCAGGTCGCGCAGGAGGACGACGTCGAAGCTCTCCGCAGCGTAGGGGAGGAACTCGGCGTCGGGCACCACGGCGCGCAACCCAGCAACGTTGCGCACTGCGAAGGCCACCTTCGCGCGCGAGCGGTCGACTCCGTGGCGCTCGCCGCCGGGGATGTGGCGGAGGTTGGCGCCTTCGCCGCAGCCGACCTCCAGGCACCGCCCTGCCCGGAGCACGTCGTCCAAAGGCGCAGGTTCGCTCTCCGCGAAGCCTTCTGCCTCGGTCTTCCAGCGAAAGTGGGCACGGTTGGCCCGTCGCCAGTGCTCGTCCTGCAGCCGACGCGCGCGGGCCGTCCCGTTCACGGCCGGGGGCTCGTCTTCAGGACCCGCAAGCCGTGCAATGACATGCGCAGCATCGTGGCGGCATTCCGCAGGCGTCGGTTCACCTTCGTCTCTCCGGCCGTGCGCGCCACGTAGTGCACCGGCAGCTCCACGATCTTGAGGGGGTGCAGGGCGGCGCCGAAGATCCAGTCGGAATCGCCCCACACGTCGACCTCTCCCATGCGCTGGCGAGCCTGCAAGAGCTTGGGGCAGTCTCGCCGCCGCACGGCCTTGGTTCCGCAGAGGGTGTCCTTGATGGGCTGTTCACGCGTCATCGGTCAAGGGACGCTCGTCTGGGCTGAAGGCCGCCTGAGACCTGAGCTGCGCGCCGGCTGAACGGGTTGCCGTGCTCGACCTCCTCTCCAAGAGACATGCGGG
>RFHU01000312.1 GCA_003695705.1 Planctomycetota bacterium | reverse complement strand
GGGTGCCTGGGGGAGGGCGGCTTCGAGGCGTTCGAGGCGCTGGGCGAGGGCGTCGAGGTCGTGCTGCTGGAGGTAGTCCTCGAGGGCCTGCACCTCGTTGCTCAGCTCGTCGTCTTCTCCGCGGGGCGGTGGCGTGGCGAGACGGGCCTCGACCGCCTCGAGGGCGCGGCGCGCAGCGGTTTCGGCGAGGCGGTCCTCGTCGAGGGCCGAAGCGGAGCCCGTCGGCGCCGCTCCCTGGAGGTTCGCTAGGGTTCGCTCGGTGGCGACCTCGGTGACCCGCTCGAAGAGGCCGCTCAGGTCGGCGTGCTCGACGCGTTCCTGCACGATCGCCAGGGCGCGGACGGCGGCGCGCTCGGCCACGTCTTCGGCCAGGGCGCCCACGTCGAGGTCGACTCCGCCGGCAGCATCGTTCGTGGCGCCGCCCCCTTCCACCGCCTGCAAGGCCCGCTGGGTCGCCTCCTGGGTCACGTGCTCGAGGAAGCTGGCCAGGTCTTCTTGCGCGAGGCGTTGCTCGACGATTTCGAGGATCCGCTCCTCGGTGACCGAGCGTCCTTCGAGGGCCTTGAGTCGTTCCTCGAGTGCGCGCAGGCCGGCGGGGGCTCCTCCTTCGCGGCGCGCGGCGACCCGTTGGCTGGCGCGGCTGCGTCGCCGCTCCCCCGAGGAGGCCACCGCGGCGCGCGAGTGGCGGGCGGAGGGGGCGGGCTTGCGGACCTGCTTCTCGCCGGAGCGCTCGGGGGGCAGGAGCTTGCCGCCGCAGAATTCGCACGGCTCCTCGGATTCGCTCTTGTCTGGGAGCAAGTAGGTGGTCCCCTTGCACGAGGCGCAGGAGCGGCCGAGCTTCGCGCGCAGGGCGAGGGCGTCGACGCAGTCGGAGGCCTTGATCGCCCCCGACTCGAGGAGCACTGTTTCGAGGGGGACGCCGTCGAGGGTGGCCTTGTTGAGGGCGTCCTGGAGCCTCTGCTTGGGCACCAGGCCTTTGGAATACACGATCGCGTAGAAAGCCAGGTTCGCGCTCTCGCCCACTGCGGCCACACCCCCGTGCGCTGGTCCACCCCGGTCGAGCGAGCGGCCTCGCGGTGTCCCCCGCGGAGACGAGGGCGGCTCGACAGAGCGTAACCCCCTTCTACGCAATGGCCGTGATCGGAGCAAGCCGACCGCGGGGCAGGGGAGGGGCCGAGGCCGGGGGGGCGCGGCCGGGTCGGGGCCCGCCGGCTAGCGCGGGTCGCGCAGCGGGCGCACGAATTCCAGGCCGCCGCGCGAGAAGACGACCGCGCCGGCCTGGATCCGCACGACCCGCACGCCGGCGAGCGGTCCTCCCTGGCTGGGGTCGGTGAGGTCTTGGCCTTCCTCGTAGATCCGGTCGTTGATCACCGCCCGGCGCGGGGCGGGGGCCGGGGGGAGGACGATCCCGCTCACGCGCAGGTCGAGGGCTTCGATCTCCAGCAGGGCGCGGGCCCGTTCGGCGAGCTTGCGTCCGCGGCGCTGGAAGGCCTCGGCGTTGGCCCGGAAGGCGGGCGAGCGTTCCGCCCGCATTTGTTCGATCAGGGCCTCGAGTCGCTCCCAGCGTTCCGCGACCTCGCCGTAACGCTCTTGGACGAGGAGCCGGGCCATGGCGCGCAGGTGCAGGTTCCCGTCGGCCACGTAGAGGCGCAGGCGGAGGGGGTTGACGCGCGCGTCGAGTTCCTCCGCCTCGCGGCGCAGGCGCGCGACGGCGCGCGCCGCGTCGGGGTGGTCCTGCGTCTCCAGCCTCCGCAGGGCGCCGCGCAACGCGTCGAGTTTGGAGAGGAGGAGGTCGAGGTCGGGGTCGGGGCCGCCGAGCAGCGCCCTCAGGTCGGCGAGCAGTTCCTCGACCTCCTTCACCTGCGCGGCGAGGGCTTCGTCTCGCCGCGTGCGCTCGGCCGGCGGGTCCTGGCCGCTTTCGGGTCCGGGCTCGGCGGGGGGGCGGAAGGGGTCGCGCCGCGCCTGGGGCGAGGCCTGGGGCCCCCACGAAGCGCCGGCCCTCAGGATGCCGACCAGGAAGTTCGAGTCCCGCAGCAGGGGGGCGAAGAGTTCCCGGTCGTCGCCCGCTTGGAGGTCGCGCAGCACGGACTGGCCCAGTCGGGCGCAGTCGCGCAAGAGGGTCCGCGCTTCTTCCCAGCGGAGCTGGCGGGCGCGAACGCGGGCCAGGGCGTAGAGGGCGGCGAGGTGCGCGGGGCGGCGCTCGAGGAGGTCGCCGAGGAGCGCGGCGCTCTGCTCGAGCTCGCCGAGGTTGTAGTGGGCCTGGGCGGCGAGGAAGTCGTGCCGCGGGCTCGGACGCTCGAGGGCCTGGTAGGCCCGGATCGCCTCGCGCCAGGCCCCTGCGCGCAGGGCCTCGTAGAGGCGCGTTTCCGCGACCTGTCGCCGCGCGTCGGCGTCGTCGGGCGGCGGGTCCTGTCCCCACACGGGGGCGGAGGCGGCGAGGAGGGAGCAGAGGATCGCGGCGCAGGCGCGGCGGGCGGAGTCGGTCGGGCGGTCGGGGCGGGACACGGCGTCCTCCTGGGGCGGGGAGGGTTCACTCTTGCTTCGGCGCGGCGCGCCGGCTGCGAAAGCTCGGCTCCGGTTCGTCGACGCGAAGCGCAGTGTGGCAGCTCGCGAGCGGTTCGTCCGGGCACGGGCTCTGCGGACGACGACGGCGGACCTGCGCGCGGAGCAAGGAGCGGAGGCGAGCCGACGGCGGCGGACGGTGTGGCGGCACCGCGTCTCCGCGCGGCGCGCTTCGGCGTCGGAGAGCGCCTCAGGTCACCAGCAGGTCGTCGGTCTCCACGGCGTGGACGAGGATCGTCGAGGGGGCGAGCCCGTCGAGGAGGGTTTCGAAGGCGCGGTTCCAGGGGATGTCGTCGGCCTCGGCGGGGACCTGGAAGCCCAGGAAGATGGCGTCGGCGTCGTTCGAGGTCTCGCGCAAGACCTCGCCGAAGGGGGCCGAGCGGACGAGCACGCAGGCGGTGGCCTCGACCCGCCCGGCGTCGATGAGCTCTTGCAGGGCCTGTTGGGCCGGCGCTTGGCCGGCGGGGTCGTCGACCACGCGGAGGACCCGCACCCGGCTGCGGCTCCACTCCCAGTTGCGGGTGAGGAGGTGGGCGAGGAGGAGCATGAGGCTCCCGTTCTGGCGTCCGCGCCACCACACGTCGATGCGCCGCTCGGGCACGTCGTGCTCGGAGGCGACCTGTTCTTGCGCGAAGGGCCGCGCGCCCTCCTTGAGGACGAGCAGGTTCATGCCCAGGGCGGCGGAAGTGCGCAGGTAGAGGCCCAGGTTCGTGAGCCGACCGGTGGCGCTCGACCAGCCGAAGAGGACCAGGTTGGGCCGCAGGGGGCCGAGGCCGGCGGTCTGGAGGGTGGTGGCGATGCCCTCGCCGATCTCGCGGTGGACCACCACCATGGGGAGGGCCTGCAGAGAGCGCTCGCGGCAGAACTCCTCCAGCTGGCGCAGGGCTTGAGCGCGGTGCCCGATGCGCTCGAGCAGCGGGCCCACCACCACGCTGGCGAGGATGACGATGCCCCGGCCGGCCTCGAGCCATACGCCGTAGGAGACCAGACGCTCGCGCGAGCTCGGGTTCCCGGAGAGGACGAGCATGCAGGGGCGCCAGTTGCGAGGGTCCTCGGGCATGGCGGCCAGGCGGAGGAGGTTCTTGCGCAGGTTGGCGAACACGAAGCCGCGGCGGGCGTCGGCGTAGGTGCTCTGCAGGTGGCGCGCGCGCAGGTAGAGGAGCAGGCCCGCGATGAGCAGCACGGCGACGAGGGCGGGAAGGGGGTCGATCAAGAAGGCGGCCGCAACGCAGCCCAGGGCGCCGAGGAGGGCGAGCGACCAGTGGAAGTAGCGGAAGCGGGGGCGGAAGGAGGGGTTCTCCCCGAAGGCCTCGATGAACGCCGCCAGGTTCATCATTCCGTAGGTGTAGAGGAAGAACATCGTGATGATCGCGGCCACGACGTTCAGGGCGGCGCCGCCCGATCCTCCCGAGAAGGAGGCCCACACCAGGACCCCCACGGCGATGACCGCGGTCAACGCCAGCGCTCGGCGCGGCTCGTCGGTGCCGGGGGCGCCCTTGGCGAAGGGGGCGAGGAAGGAGAGCACGGGGTCGCGCGAGACCGCCTGCAGGACGCGGGGCGCTCCCAGGCAGCTCCCCAGGGCGCTGGAGAGGGTGGCCGCGTAGACTCCGCCCGCCACGAGGAAGCCGGCGCCGAAGAGGGCGTTGTCCTTGAGCACCCCGTAGGGGTTGGCGATGAGCTCGTCGCGCGGGAAGGCTCCGCTGAGGAGGAGGGCCTGCAGCAAGTAGATCGCAAAGCCCACGCCCACGGCGGCCAGGGTTCCGCGCGGGAGGCTGCGGGCGGGGTCGCGCAGGTCGCCGGACATGTTCACGCCCGCGTCGATGCCCGTGACGGCGGGGAAGTAGATGGCGAAGATCAGCCAGAAGGAGTAGGGCTTGCCGCTCGGCTGTTGGCTGTACTCGGGGCCGAGGTTTGCGGCGAAGGTTTCCCCGGAGAACTGGGCGGCGGCGCCGCCCAGGAAGGCGACGATGGCCACGGCGAGAATGGCCATGATCCCGTACTGGGTCTTGATGGCCCAGTCGGCGCCGATGGCGGAGATGCCCAGCATGGCGGCGGCGGTCCCCAGGCAGAGGGGCAGGAAGTAGGGCTCGAGGCCGGGGAAGGAGAGGAGGAGCGCCTCGGCGAAGCCGAGCACGTAGAAGGGGACCGAGAGGGCGAGGGCGAGGTAGAGGGCGATTCCGATGGCTCCGCCGAACTCTGGGCCGAGGACGCGGGAGATCAGGTAGTAGGCTCCGCCGCCGCGGACCTGCATGTTCGTCCCGATGGCCGAGAGGGAGAGCGCGGTGGTGAAGGTGATCCCCTTGGCGATGACCAGGATCGCCACCGCGAACAGCAGCCCCGCGTTGCCGACCACGAAGCCGGCGCGCATGAACATGATCACGCCGAGGATCGTGAGGATGCTCGGCGTGAACACGCCCCCAAAGGTGCCGAAGGCCCGGCGCTTCTCCGTCTCGCCCGTCCGCTCGTTCATCGAGAGCGCAGATCCTCGCACGCCGGGGGGACCTCCGCCGCCACCCACCGCGCACCGAAGGGAGCCGCCCGCGCCCGCGCGGGGCTCCTCCGGCCGAGAGTCGCTCGCGCCTACGCGGCCTCTTCGGGCAGCAGAACACCGCGCGCCGCCTGCCCGCTTCGCGACCCAAGGGCCGCGGAACGCCCCCCCCGGTCCCCTCGCCCGCGCGCCCTGCCCTCCCCGCGGAGGGCGCGCCCGGCCCGCGCCGACGGCGCCGAGGGCGCGCTCCTCCGGTTGGAGCGAGTCCCTCCATTCGCTACCATGGCGACCAAGCACGGGGCCTAATGTCGGCTGGTGTCGGCCACGGTCTTCAAAACCGCTGGGCCTGGCGAACAACCAGGTCGCTCTGTTCGATTCGGAGTAGGCCCCGCCAAGACACGTCGGCTGCTGCGAGGCGCTCCAACGGAGCGCCTCGCGTCATCGCGAGCCATGAAGCCAAGGCGAGCGAGG
>RFHU01000311.1 GCA_003695705.1 Planctomycetota bacterium | reverse complement strand
GCTGGTCTGTTTGGCCTGGCGGGCGCTGGTCTGTTTGGCCTGGCGGGCGCTGGTCTGTTTGGCCTGGCGGGCGCTGGTCTGCCGGGCCTGGCGGGCGCTGGTCTGTTTGGCCCGGCGGGCGCTGGTCTGTTTGGCCTGGCGGGCGCTGGTCTGTTTGGCCTGGCGGGCGCTGGTCTGCTTGGCCTGGCGGGCGCGCTCCTCGCTTCCTTGGGGCTGCAGGGGAAGCGCGGGACGAGACGCCGAGGACCAACACTCGGGGCCCAGGGCGGCGACGAGGCACTGCATGCTCTTGTCGGTGTGGCTGCGTCGCTGGGCGTCGTAGAAGAACCGCACCCCGACGTCCAGCGAGCCGTCGCCGTCGCCGGCCCAGGACACCCGCACCACCTCGGCGAAGACCTCGACGTCTTGGAAGGTGGGGGGCAGGCGCAGGGTGCAGGTCACCACGTCGGGGGGGCGGAGGCAGGGCTCGGGCTTTCCGAACAACCGCGGACGCGGGTTGGGGAGGCGCAGGAGCGCGCCGCCGCGGCTGCAGTCGATCACCCGTCCGGGGCCGGGGGGGACGGTCGTGCTGCCCGTCACCGAGGTGATCTGCACGTCCCCCGAAAGGACTCGCCGCACGTGTCGGCGCCGCTCGACGCTCACTTGCCCCCTCGTGCGGTTCCCCGCCGCGGGGTCGAGCATAGGAAACCGGAGGGCCGAACCGAAGTACGAATTCCGCTCTCCTTTAGTTCCCCGTCGCCCAGTCCTGTTCGTAGTAATGGACCAGGACCTGGTCGTTGAGGCGGTTGACGCGCAAGCCCGCGGGGCGACGGGCGTCGAGGGGGAAGACGAAGAGCGCGCGCAGGGTGGCGTCGTCGAGGAAGCGGAGGCCGCGCAGTCCCGCGGCGAGCCTGGAGGGCGCAGCCCCCGGCCGGGGCAGCGCGAGCACGAAGCCCCACTCCCCGAAGGAGGGGACGTGGCAGTGGTAGGGGTGGGTGGTGAAGCCTGCGTCCGCCAGGGTGCGCTCGATGCACCAGAAGGAGCGGCCGCCCGTGGTTCCGCCGGGGCCGTAGGGGGTCGTGGCCTGCACCGAGAGCGCGCCGGTTCGGGCGAGGTGGCGGTGCACCAGGCGGTAGAAGCCGCGCGTGTAGAGCTTGGAGAGGGAGAAGTTGCGCGGGTCGGGCAGGTCGATCACCGCCACGTCGAAGCGATCCTCGTGGGTTTCGAGCCACTTCAGGCCGTCGGCGTTCACGACCCGCACCCGGGGGTCCGCGAAGGAGCGCCCGTTGAGCCGTGCCAGGAGTTCGTTTTCGGCGAAGAGCTCGGTCATGGCGGGGTCGAGGTCCACGAGGACGGCTCGCTCGAGGGTGGGGTAGCGGAGGAGTTCGCGCAGGGCCATGCCGTCGCCTCCGCCGATGACCAAGGCGCTGCGCAGGGGGCCGCGCAGGCTGGCCACGGCGGGGTGCACCAGGGCCTCGTGGTAGCGGTACTCGTCGAGCGAGGAGAATTGCAGGTGCCCGTCCAGCAGGAGGCGCACGTCGTCGCGCCAGCGGGTGACGACAATGCGCTGGTAGGGGGTCTTGCGCTCGAAAAGCACGGGGGCGTCGTAGATTTGCCGCTCCGCCGCCGCCGCGAAGCGCTCGGCAAGTGCGAAGCCGGCCACCAGTACGGCCAGAGCGATGCCGGCGAGCGTCGTCAGTCCACGAGTGCGGGGTCCCAGCCGCACCCGGAAGAAGCGGGTCAAGGCGAGGGCCACTGCGGCGTTGAGGATCCCGAACGCGAAGGCCGTGCGCGGAAGTCCCAGGGCCGGGAGGAGGAGGAGAGGGAAGGCCAGGCTTGCGGCCAGGGCGCCGAGGTAGTCGAAGGCCAGCACGCGGGCGACGAGGTCCGCGAAGGCAACCTCGTCCTTGAGGACGCGCATGAGGGTGGGAATCTCCAATCCGACCAAGGTGCCGATGGCGGCCACGAGGGCGAAGAGGAGGGGGCGGACCGTGCCAAGGTAGGCGTAACTGGCGAAGAGGCTCAGCGAGGAGAAGCCCCCGAGCAGGCCCACCCACACCTCGACCTGCACGAAGCGCGCAAGGAGATCTCCGCGCAGGTGTTTGCTCAGCCAGGAACCAAGGCCCATGGCGCTGAGGTAGACGCCAATGACCAGTGAGAACTGGGTGATCGAGTCGCCGAGCAGGTAGCTGGCCATGGCGCCGGCGACCAGCTCGTAGATCAGCCCGCAGGTGGCGATGACGAAGACGCTCGCGAAGAGGGCCAGGGCTCCCAGCGACTCCGCCGGCCGTCGGTCGCCTTCCTTGGGCGCAGCTGCGGACGAAGAGGCGCCCTGCTCTCGGCGACTGGGAAGGGCGGCGCAGCCGTCGCCGCGGACGGGGTTCGGGACGGGAGGAGGGGAGGCCGGAGCCGGCGCGGGGTCCTCGCGAGCCTCGGCGAGGGGCGAGCTGCGGGGATCCTTCGGCGGGCGAGCGCCGGTGTCCTCGACCGCGGGAGGCTCGGGCACCTCGTGCCTTTAGCGCGCGTTGGGCGCGGCGGTCGGCGCGGGGGCGGACGCCGACGCGCTGCTGTTCGCCGCCCCCGCGGCAGCGTTCGGCGGCGCTTCGGTCACCACCGTGGTGCCGCCGTGGATGGCCGCCCCGATGACGATGGCCAGTCCGAGGATCACCGAGCCCACGATCACACCGAGCGCCGTGTTCTGATCCTCCTCGATCTCCTTGCGCATGGAGAAGGGGACCGCCTTCGCCATGACCCAGAAGGCGAGTGTGAACACGACCACGCCCAAGGCGGCGTAGACCAGCGCGTTGACGATCTCGTTGAGGTCGAGCTCCACCGTGATGGCGGCGAGGCCGACGTGGGCGAGGGATGCAGGCATTACTTTCCTCCGATGAATCCGCCCACGAAGACGTAGCGCGGGCCTCGTGTGTGGGGGCCCGGACCGGCTCCGGGGCTGGCGCGAACGGGCTCGGGCGAGGCGGGACGGGTGAGGATCGACCCGCGCGGCGCCCAGACGGCCAGCGAATAGCAGCTCAGCCCGATGCAGGCCACCATGAGTCCCTTGACGATGCCTTCCATGTCAATCGCTCGCGTAGTCGCTTTGTTGCCAGCGTCGGTGTTCGAAGGCCCGCGCGCGCCAGAGCACGAACGCGGGGACGATCGAGGTCAGCAGCAGGGCGAAGAGAGGGTAGCGGTAGAGGGGGACGTCGCGCAGGACGGTGATCCTCGTGTTCCCCTTGTAGAGGGAGCTCGGATGCCGGGTGAGTTGGAGGGCGTAGTCGCCGTTGGGCACGTTGGAGAGGACTTCGCTGGTCTCCTGCGAGCCCTCCGACCAGCTCTCCCCGTCGCTGTAGCCGTGGTAGTAGCTGACTTCGAGGCCTAGGTAGGAGGCCTTCTCGGAGGACTTGTCCACCAGCATGGCGTCGTAGTAGACCCAGGAGTTGTCTACGCCGGAGGCGGCTTGCACCTCGAGGGTTCCCGGCGACGTGGAGGAGTCGAGGCGGAACTCGGCCAGACGAGCGGCGCCGACCGTCCCCGACCAGACCACCTGTCGTTGCCGGTTGCCGAGGTAGAGCAAGCTGAGGAAGGCCCACAGGGCGAGGCCCACCAGGCCAGCCTTCAGCGACCAGCTCGCCAAGGCCTTGTGCGGATTGGGCTGGCACGGGTGGACGACCACCGGCGGGCGCAGGGGGCGGGTCGGCGATCCGAAGGCTGCAAACGCTTCGTCGCGGGGGAGGTAGCGTCCCTCCGACCAGACGGTCTCCCCCGCAGAGCGCTCGCAAGACAGGATGTAGGGCGGGTCGACGTAGTCCATGGCCTTGGCCACGTCGCCGCGGCGCACTTCCCAGGGGAACTCGCCGAGGACTTCTTCCACGACGGCCTGGTCGGTCGTCGAGAAGTGGCGGTAGGTGCGGCCCCGGTAGGTGGCCCTGCGGGCTCCGGCCTGGGGCAATCCCGGCACCTGCTGCACGACGACGAAGTGCCGGTCTTGGACCATGAGGTAGCGGAAGCCGTGGTAGGGGTTGAAGAGGAGGTGTTCCTCCCAGGTGTAGGTCGTCCCCCACGAGACCACCGAGCGGCGCATCCAGCCAATGACCTCCCACTCGATCCCGTCGAGGGTGCCGCGGGTCCCCAGGCTCCAGGTGGGCTTGGCCTGGTAAGCGCCCTCGACGCGCTGCACGAGCTCCCAGCGCTCGCTGCGGGTGTCGAACACCGAGCCGCAGTGCTCGCAAGCGGCCGTGCGGGTGTTCTGGAACCCGCGCAAGGTGAAGGGTGCGCCGCAGTTCTCGCAGCGGATCTCGGTTGCCGGGACCACCACGTCAGCCTTGCCAGCCATCGAAGCTCCGGTAGCCGCGCAGGTTCAGGTCGGGCCAGGAGACGCAGCGCCCGGTGAACACGAGCGGCGGGTCCTCCGAGTAGTCGATGGTGCCGAACCCGTCGCTTCCGCGGCGGAGGTCGGCGTACGGGAGTTCGTAGCCCTCTTCGACGACGAAGGGGGTCTCCCCTTCGGTTCCGGTGGCCAGGGCCTTGCGCAGTTCGGTGACCGTGTAGCGCTTGCCGTCGATCACGACGCGTTGCCCGACGGAGAGCTCGTCGAAGAGCGGGACGAAGGTGCGGATCCCCTCGCCCCTCGCGGGGAAGGTGATCAGGTATTGGCCGAGGGCCTCGCCGAGCCAGCCGGTGTGCCCGTCGGCCCATTCGAGGAACCACTCGTTCCACAGTCCGGTTTCGTGCTCGATCTGAAGTCGTCCGAGGACCGAGAAGCCAACGCCGAAGCAGGTTCCCGTGGCGCCGATGCGAAGGGGGGAGGCGTCGGCGACGAGGTGGGAGACCTTGCCGAGCTCGCGGAGGGCGTCGCCTGCGTCGTCGCGCACGAGGGTGGTGTCGCAGTATTCGCACACCCGGGCCACGGAGCGTCGGTTGCGAAACTTCACCGGCGCGCCGCACGAGGGGCACGACGCCGCTCCGGTCCTCCGTTGCGGGCGCGGGCGCGCTGCCTTGCGTCCGGCTCGGGCCGGGCGCCGGAGGCGGATGCGGCGCTCCGGGGCCGGGGCTCCGGCGGCGGGTGGGTCCTCGGC
>RFHU01000310.1 GCA_003695705.1 Planctomycetota bacterium | reverse complement strand
GTCCCCCCCGGCAAGGCCCCCCGACGCGCCCCCGCTTCGCCGGAAAGCGAACGCTCCGCGCGGGGCGCGAAGCCCGCATCCAAGAAGAAAGCCCCGCGCCGCGGGGGCGTCGTGCAGAAGCTGTCGACGAGCTGGCCGCCGCCCAAGGAGGCGAAGAAGGCCCCGACCGCGCAGGGCACGGCGCCGACGAGCCCCGCTCCCGCCGCGCGCAAGACCCGCGACGACCCCCTCGCCAAACTGGGCGTCCGACTCCCCAAGTCATCGAAGCGCAAGAAGCTGCGCAGCTTCGCCGAACTCGGCTGGACCTGCACGGTCCCCCAGGAGGATTCCGCCGCGGGAACCGACGTCGTGGCCCTCGACCTCGGGGTCGAGGGAATCTGCATCACCCGCTTCGACGAGGGCTTCTCCAAGCCCCAAGACGTGGGGCAGCCCACCATGGTCTTGGTCAAGGACGCCCACGCCTTCCGCACCCTGGAACCCTTCTCCCTCGACGTGGGCCTGCCCGCAGCGGAGCGCTGGCCCTCCGAGCGCGTCCTGCGAGGAACCCACGGCTCGATCATGCTCCCCTCCCAGATCGGGCTGGTCGAATTCCCCGGCGACCACGTTCTGGCCGGCCTGGTGGGCAAGGTGCGCAGCCAGAACCGTAAGGAGCTTCGCCAGGTCGTCCTCACCCTGCCCACTTTTCTCCCCAGCAACCGGGGCAAGGCGATCCGCGATGTCGCGGCGCCCTACCGCAAAGGGGCCTTCGCCGGCGTCCCCAGCGCCATCGCGGCCGCCTACTTCTACCTGGCTCCCGGCCAGGCCGGTGTCGCCGGCGAGGGCGAGCTCCTCGACTGGTCCCGGGAAGCCTTCGCGGAAGGGCGCGTCCTCGTCCTCGACTGGGGCGCCTCGGGCCTCGGCTACGGTCTGGTCACCGTGCGCGCGGGCGAGGACGAGGACAAGATCGAACTCCGCCTCGTCTGCGCGGGCACTTGGCCGAGCCTCGGCGGGCATCGCCTGACCCTGCGCATCGCCATGGCCCTGCGCGACCTGATCGTGCAGCGCATCGTCGCCGAAGGGCCCTCCGACGACCTCGTCCCCCTGGCCCTCCTCGAACCCGGCACGGGCCAAGTTCCCCGGCCCTTCGGCTACGACGAAGGCATCCGCGCCCTGAAGCGCATGGGCAAGCCCCGCAACGAGCTCGAGCGCGCCGAGCGCGCCCGCTTGAGGAACCTGCTCTTCCCCACCCGCTGGCGCTTCCCCTCCGGCGAAGAACCCGTGGGCTACGCACCCTACCGCCGCCTGGCGGTGGTGCACTTCAACGCCCTCTGGAAGGCGGCCGAACGCATCAAGCGCCTCATCCTCAGCGACCCCGCCCGCTACCTGCGTCGAAAGACGATCCCCTGGGCCATCCAGATCGACTCGCCCTTCGTCAGCCACCTCAGCGGCAGCCTCGACTACCCCGTCGCGCACCTGCTCAAGCCGGTCGAACGGAGCCTGGACGCCTGCATGCGCCACATCCAGGGCCGTCTGGACCGGCGGGGCATCTCCGCCCCCGTCCACATCGCCTTTGCCGGCATGCAGTCGGCTGGGCCCCTGCTGCGCGACGGCGTCCAGCGTCTGACCAGCCGGCGCGACGCCGGCGCGCTCAAGGACGCCGCCCTCGCGCCGACCTCCAGCGACCCCCGCGAGCTCAAGTCGGTGATCAACCGCGGCGCCGCGCTCCTGAACCGCGACAGGCGCAAGCTCGACTTCGGCCCCGTCCCCGACGTGCTTCCCTTCAACATCCAGATCGCCGACGCCATCCAGAACATCACCATTTTCTCGGCCGGCCCCATCGACGAGCTTTCCGTCTTCCAGCGCCGCGTGCGCGTGGAAGAGGGCTTCCCCCAGTACGAATTCCTCCTCTTTTCCTCCGAGGACCAAAGCCAGCAGGGCTCCTGGGGCGCCATCGACTTCCACAAGCCCTTCGAGTTCACCGCGGAGGACCGCTCCATCGCCGTCGATGCCCGCTACGGGTTCCGCGGCGACCTCCCCCTCTTGCGCGACCTCAAGGGAGACGAGGGCCGCGGGCTGGGCAAGTGCTACGACCGCACGACCCCCGGCTGGAACAGCGGACGCATTTCCTTCCGCAGCTACGCGCCGCGGGAGTCCGACGCGGCGCGCCGCCTGCTGCACTTCCTGGAATACGGGCTGTTTGGGAACTTCCACCGCAAGGTGTTCTTGCTCGAGCGAGAGTTCCGCAAGCCACCGAAGCGCTTCGACTACATCTACCAGCGCTACTACCTGTCCCGATCGCAGGAGCTGCTCGTCGTCCGCGAGTGGTGGGCACCCACCGAGGACGGCAAGCTGATGCGCCACAAGACGCTCCACACCTGCCAGGGCTCGACCGAGGCCAACCGGATCCTCGGGCTCGCGTGGGGCACCTACTAGGGGGGACGTGGTGACCAAGGGCACGACCACGATTCACGAAGAACTCGTCGACGAGCTGACCCTCCTCGTCGACGGGCTCAAAGAAGGAACCGAGAGCGGCTCGGGCGAGCGCGAATACCTCAACGGCCTCCTCCGCGACGCCTACGTCATCGAACGCAGCGCGCTCCAGAACCAGGACGCCGAGGATTCGGCCTGGCTCGCGCCCTTCCTCGACGTGATCGACGCCAAGCTCGCCCTAGGACCGAGCGTCCTCCCCGCCGGCGCGTCCGCCATGGAGAAGGTCCGGCAGCGCGTCTCCGAACTCATCAGCCGCAACGAGTTCCTGGCCTGGCTGCGCGCCGAGGTGGCGCCGCTCCTGCTCGCCGAGGAGAGCCTCCGCGCGGAGGCTCGTGAACAGCTCGAAACCGGCGGCGTCCTCCTCGCCCTCAGCTCGTCGCGCTTCCTCCGCGGCACGGGCGCGGGACCGGCCGAGGTCCTCCTGGCCGGCCGCCTGCTCGAGGGTCTCGGCGTCCACTTGGGCCTCAACGACGCCGAGGGGCGCTCGGGAACGCGCGACGAGGAGCTGCGCTCGGTCGTCCAGCGGTTGCAAGGCTGGCTGGGGCAACACGCGACCCGCGAGGACCCCGAGGAGGGCGCCGCTCCGCCGGCGGAGGCGCGCGTGATCCAGGGCAGCCAGCGGGCGGTGGGGGTGCGCGCCGGCGCCGTGGCCCGGACGGTCGTCCCGGGGTTTCGCTGCGACGGCACGCTGGCCGCCCGCCCAGTGGTCATCGTCAGCGCAGGCGCGGAGGCCAAGGTCCTGAGCGCGGCCCGCGAGCTGCTCGAAGGCGTGGACGAAGACACGCTGCGCCGGGTCCTTCCCTACCTCGAAGCGGTGGGCGCCGCCCTGACCGCCCGCATGGAGGACCCCGCCGCCGACCGGGCGCGCCGCGCCGAAGCCGCCCTCGACGTGGTCGGCGCGGTGCTGCCCGTACTCGACGACCCCGAGGGCGTCGCCCGCTTGCTCGCGGCCCTGCGCGAGGACTTCCCCGGCAGCGACGTGGAACTCCTCTTGCCCACCGCCGGGACGCCCTTCAGCGAAGGGGTCGGCTGGGAGCCGCGCGACCTGTTCACCACCGACGACACCGAGCCGGGAACCATCGTCAAGCTCCTCCGCCCAGGCCTCAAGCTCGGCGGCGAGCTCGTCCGTCCCGCCCTCGTACAGGTCGGCCAGGGTCCGCCCCCGCCCGGGCCCCTCGACGAGCTGCTCGACCTCCTGCCCGCAGACGACCCCCGGGCGGAGCACATCCGCGAGCGCCTGACCCGAGCGCGCTGCCTGGCCGCGAGCGACGCCGGGGCCCAGCTTGCTCGTGAGCTCTCCGACCTCGCGCTCTTCATTCGCGACGACCATTTGTGCGAGGCCGCACGCCGCGCCCTGCGCATGGTCATCGACGAGCCGCCGCAGGCCCTCGTCGGCGTCGACGGCTGGGACGCGGTGCGGGAATTCCTCGACGAGCACCTCGAAAGCCTCTACGAGGAAGGGGAGAGCGGCGAGATTGCGGCCCACCGGCTCACCCGCCCCTACCTGCAAGGGCTCCGCACCCACGACATGGCGGGCGCCCGCCTGCGCAGCTTGGGCGAGTCCATGAACGCGCTGCTCACCCTCTACGACGAGGCGCTGGCCGAAACGGCCCGCCAGTGGCTCTTCGGCGAGCTCGAGCGGCTGGCCGGCGGCGACGGCCTCCCGCGCGGCGGCCACGCCCGCCGGCTCATGCGCACCGTCGCCAAGGCCGTGGGCACCTTCTACGAGAACAGCGAGACGACTCCGGCCATGGAGCTCACCCAGGCCCTCGCGGCCGCCGGAGTGCAGATCTACCCCGAGGACGAAGAGAAGCTCGACCGCTGCCCCACCCCCGAGGTATTCCACCGCCTGGAAGCCAGCTACGGAGAAGGCGAGCGCTTCCACGTGGCCGGGGAGTTCCAGCCGGCGGCAACCCTGGGCGGCGATCCCGAGGTGACCGAGACCGGCTCGATCCGCCTCTCGCTCGGCGACGAGCCCCCCCTCCTCCGCTGGCTGAAGAGCGAAGAAGTCAAGGCCTCACGCCTGGGCGCGGCGAGCCCACGCCTGGTCAAGGAAATCACCGAGCTCGACCGGCGACGCCTCCTCGACGAGCTGCGCGGCGACGCCGGCGCAGAACGGCGCTTCGCCACCGCCCTCAGCGAGCGCCTCCTCGAGGCCCTGACGCAGGCGGGCTGGCAGCGCGGCGCCGAGGAGCGCGAGCTGCTCGGCGGGCTGTTCGAGATCCTCGAGGAGTCCTACCACCTGACCCTCTTGCCCGGGTACCTCACCTACCGGCGCCTGCGCGAGCTGCAGGAACACCACGGCGAGGAGCGGATCAAGGTCGAGATCGTCCGCGAAGGGCCCAAGCGCATCGAACTGCGCAAGCTGGGCTGCCTCTACCGCGACGAACTCCTCTCCGAGCTCGACATGCTCTGGGGGGTGGGCAAGCCGCCGGCCTACGTCGAGCACCTGCGCGCGGAGCTCCCCTGGTTCGCCGAGGTCCTCGACGGCTCCGTCCCCTCGATCAAGCTCTCCCCCGGCGCGATGGACGCCATCCGCGACTTCGAGTCCCCCGACGCCGGCAGCCTGGAAGGCGTCGTCGCAGCCCTCAAGACCATCGCCACCTGGCTGGCCAACGAGGAGCCCGACCAGCTCGGGCCGTTCTGCAAGGCGGTCAAGAACGCCCCTGGCCTGGAGCTGGACTTCTTCCCCCTCCCCGGCGTGGCCTACGATCGCGCCCGGCTGGTTCGCGCCCTCGATCAAGCGAAGACCCCCGACGCGCTCTCGGTGGTGCGCGACCCAGCCCGCGAGGACGGGGAGGCGATCACCGTCGAACAGATCGCCGTCTACAAGCAGGGCAACCTGGTGTCCGACGAGCCCCGCGCGCGCTTCGCCTTCAAGAAGCTCCCCCAGGCCTGCGAGGACCTGCAAAAGGTCCTCGAGCCGGTGCTCGAAAGCCCCAACGTCCTCGGGCAGACCAAGGCG
>RFHU01000309.1 GCA_003695705.1 Planctomycetota bacterium | reverse complement strand
GGTGCGAGCGGAGCGGCGCGGGGCGCCTTGCCTCTGCCCGTTCGGGGCTCGGCCGGGGAGGGGGGCCCGCTCCCACCGACCGGGAACGGCGGGGGGGCGCCGCGCCAGGCGTCCGGCGGTCCGGGCGCGCCCGCCCCGGCCCGCCCCTCCGGAGACGGCCGGGTCGAGGCCGCGTTGGGGGCCGCCGAACGCAGCGCGGCCCTGGGGAGCGTCGAGCTCGAGCTGAGGGAGTGCTTCCGACGCCTTCCGGTGGACACCGTGGGCGCGCAGGCGGCGCTCCTCCGCGCTCGCCACGCCCTGGACGAGCTCGGGGCGGGCGCCGCCGCAGCGCCCGCGCGGAGTCGCGCGCAGCTCCTCGGTCGCATCGCCGGGGTGCTCGCGGCGGTTCTCGAGGCCGACGCGGGGCGGCCCGAGATCGCCCGACTCCTCGGAAGCCTGCGCGCGCAGTGCGCGCGCGCGGAGGGCCCTGTCGCCGCCGAGGCGCTCCGTGAGCTCGATCGCGGCCTCGACCTGCTGAAGCTCGCGGAACGCGTTGTGCTGGGGGAGCGGGCCGGCGAGGAACGGCGCTTGGGCGCTGCGGGCTCCGACCTCCGGGACCTCGTCGCCGTCTTGGACGCGATCGATCGGCCGGCTTCCCTGGGGCCTGGGACTCCGTTTCCGCCACACGCCGTGCGGGCCTGGAAGCGCCTTCGGAGCACCTTCCTCGGCCGCTGGCTGAGGCAGGCGATCCGCGGTGTGGAGCGGGTGGGGCGGATGCGAAGCGAGCAGCCCGAGCTTCCGCCGACGGTCGCGCTGCTGGCCGCCGCGAGCGCCGAAGTCGCCGAGCAGGGCCGCCTCGGCGCCTTCGGGGCGGCCCGCGTGCTCGAACTGAGGCCCGGCGCGGAGTACGAGGTCCTCTCGCGCGTCCCCGTCCGCGCCCTCGCCTTCCCGTTGCCGGAGCTCCCCGCCGCCGCTTCGCCTGGGCTCCGGATCGCGGTCTTCGGAGCGGGTCGCGACCGCTTCGAGCTCCTCCCCGGCGGCGCGCGCAAGGGCAGCGAGGCGTCGAGGCGCTGTGCGGGCTGGGGCCGCCTGGCCGTCGTCGAACGCGTTGCCGCGGATCGCATCGTGCTGTATGGCGTCGAGGTCTCCACCGAGCGCTGGCGCCTCGTCGCGAGCCTTGCCTTCGAGGCGACCCCCAAGAACGACGGTCCCGTGGGTTTCTTCTGGCTTCCGGAGAGGACTTCGGCCTACCCCTTGCCTCCCGTCGCCGTGCGCGACTTGCGCTAGGCCCGTGGACCGCCGCCTGCAAGTTCTCGAGCGCGCCTTCCGCGCCGACCCGCGGGACGGGGGTCGGGCGGCCGATCTTGCGGCGGCCGCGCTGCGCGCGGGGCGGCCCCGGTTGGCGCTGACGGCGGCGCGGACGCTGGGCCCCGAGGCGCCCCTGCGAACGGCCGCCGCTCGGCGGCTCGCCGGTCGCCTGCACCTTACCTACCTCGGAGTACGCGAGGGCTGCGATGCCTTCGCCGCTCCCCTGGGGGTGGAGTTCGTGCTCGTCCCCGGGGGCGCCTTCCTCGACGAGGGTCCCTGCGCGTGGAGGAGCAGCGTGGCGCCGGGCAGCCTGCGCGCGCCCGCGCGGCCGGTCGCCGTGGGCGACCTGCTCGTCGCGGTCGATGCCTGGCCAGGGCTCGACCGGCGCGCTCTCAGGGAGCGGGCGCGGGCCCTGGGGGGCCGGCTGCCCACTCCGGCGGAGTGGAAGAAGGCCTGGCGCGGCGGCCTCTACTTGGACGGCGACGCGAGCGGTCTGCAGCCGAATCCCGAGCCCGACCGCCTCGCTCCCGGCGGCTCCTCCGCCGCGACGCCGGAGGCCCTCATGCGCTCTCCCTACGGCCTGCTCTTTCGCGCGGACCATCGGGAGGCCTCTTGCGTGGCGCAGCGGGTACTTTGCCTCGACTTGGAAGGCGGGCGCTACGAACGCCCCCTCGTGCCCGGGCGTCCCTTGGTAGGGCGTCCGGTCATCGAACTTCCCTCGGAGTGATCGCGCGGGTCGCCCGTTGCGGTGGCGCTGGCCGCCGGTGCCATGCGACGGGACAGCCGCCGAGCCCACGCGGTTGCTCGGCGAAGGGGCGGACGGGCGTAGGCAATCGGCGACCGGGACGCCACCGGCTGGCGCCGGTGCGTCGTGCATCGAATCGAGCGGCGAGCGCGGTGCGTGCGTCCCTCGCCGCGCGGAGAGGGGAGCGCCCCTTCCGCTTCGTTTCGCGCCGCAGGAGGTCGGATCGCAGCCTCCGCGGGGGCCGGAAGCCGTCGGCGGGGAGACCCCCTCCGGGACTCGCGGAGGGGGGCGCGCGAGGTATCCTTCTTCCCCATGCAGGACTTGCCCATCGACGCCTGGTGCCGCGGGCTGGCGGAGTTGCCCGAGGGTGGCTTCGTCTCCGCGGTGAACGGCTACGTGCAACGCTTTGGCGTCGCCACCGATTCGGTCGCCCGCTACGCCTTCTTTCGTCCCGACCGCTACACCCGCAACCTGGTGTTCAAGAACGATCTGTTCGAGGTCCTCTTGCTCTGCTGGGACCGGGGCACCCAGAGCGCGATCCACAACCACCGCGACCAGGAGTGCTGGATGGTCATGGTCTCGGGGTGCCTGGAGGTGGTGAATTACCGCGCCGAGGAGCGAGACCCGAGCCGCGGGCACTGCCGGCTGTCGCCCTCCTCCACGTTCCGGATTACGCGCAAGCGGCCGGTGGGCATCGACCAAGACGAGCCGATTCACGCCGTGTTCAATTGCTCCGATCGGGGCGAGCGGGCGATGAGCGTCCACGTCTACTCGCGCCCCTTCGACACCTGCGAGATCTACGACTTCGTCGCCCAGACCTACCGCGACGTGCGCCTCCACTACGACAGCGTCTACGGCGAGGAAGACGCCTCCGACGCCGTGTGATTCCTCGTCGGCCAGCGCGGACCTGGGCTCGCGCGGGGACGCAGCGGGGGCGAAGGGGCGTTCGGGTCCGAATCTACGAGCCTTCGCCGGTCGCGGCGGGCGACCTCTCCTCGGAGGCTTCGTCGCCCGAGGTCGACACTCCGGATGCCCGGGGGCGGAAGGGGCTTGCGCGAGGGGGAACACCCCGGCCGCGGGCCGTGGGTCCGCCGTTTCGGACCGCGTGCAGCGGGCAGCCTCCAGCGGGTGGTCGGCGCGCACTCAGGGGGGCGCGGAGGCGCCGCGCGCGCTCTTGCTGAGCGCGGCGGCGACCCGGAGGGCCTCGCGCAGGGAGGAGGGGTCGGCGCGCCCTTGGCCGGCGATGTCGAAGGCGGTCCCGTGGTCGGGCGAGGTGCGGACGATGGGCAGTCCGAGGGTCACGTTGGTCGCCTTCCCGAAGGCGGCGAGCTTGACGGGGATGAGGCCCTGGTCGTGGTAGAGGGCGACGACGGCGTCGTAGGGGGCATCCGGCCGGGCGGCGCGGGCAAAGAGGGTGTCCGCCGGGAAGGGTCCCTCCACCGTGCAGCCCTCCGCCCGCGCCGCGGCGATGGCGGGGGCGAGGATCCGCTCCTCTTCGTCGCCGAAGCGGCCGCCGTCGCTCGCGTGCGGGTTGAGCGCCGCCAGGGCCAGGCGAGGCCGCTCGGCGACTCCGAAGCGCCGCAGCCCCTCGCTGGCGACGCGGCAGGTCTCCGTCACGCCTTCGACGTCGAGGGCGGCGGGGACCTCGCGCAAAGCGAGGTGCGTGGTGGCGAGCACCACCCGCAGCGGGCCGCCGGCGAGCATCATGCGCACCACGGCGCCGAACTCGGCCGCGAGGAGCTCGGTGTGCCCGGCGAAGGGTTCTCCGGCGAGGCCCAGGCTCTGCTTGTTCAAGGGCGCAGTCACCAGAGCGTCCGCTGCTCCTCGGCTCACGAGGCGGGCCGCCACGCGAACGGCCCCGGCCGCAGCCCGTCCCGCCTCGGCGCTCGGCTTTCCCTCGAAGAGTCGTTTCGCCGGGCAGTGGGCCGCAGGGTCTTCCACCACCCGCTCGGGAACCGGCAGGCCGAGCCGCCGGGCCGCTGCTTCGATCAGTCTGCGGTCGCCCACCACCGTGCATGGCCAGGGAGCGTCCACCACCGCCCGCAGCACCACCTCGGGCCCTATGCCCGCAGGGTCGCCGAGGGTTACCGCCAGCCGGGGAAGCGCCGTCATTGGGCGGATCCTAGCAGGGGGTTCCGGAGGGGCGGAATGGGCGGGAGGAGCGCCGCGACCCTCGAGTCGCTCCCGAGGCGCAACGCAGCCGTCGCCGTCGCGGGGTCCTCCTACCCGCGGAGCACGAGTTGCCAGACGAGGTCCACCGCGGCGTGGAGGAGTACGGCGGCGGGCAGGCCGCCGCTGCGGCGGAAGGCGAGGCCGTAGACGATGCCGGCGAGGGAGGCCAGGGCGACGTAGGCGACCTGCTCGCCGAGACCGTCGCGGTTGTTCCAGTGCATGAGTCCGAAGGCGAGGGACGAGACGAGCAGCGAGGTCCAGGGGCGGCGGAAGTGGCCGCGGAGGCCGGCGTCGAGGACTCCGCGGAAGAAGAGTTCCTCGGGGAGGGCAACGGTGAGGGCGAGGCCGACGAACACCGCAAGGGCGGTGAGCGGACCCATGGAGGGGGCGCCGAAGCGGAGGAAGCCCACCCCGAGGCCGAGGGGAACGAGGAGGACGAGGAGGGCGAGCAGGCCGAGGACGACCGGGCCGAGGTCGGCGAGGCGCGGGGGGCGTAGGCCGACCGCGTCCCGGCCCTCGCCCACGGCGAAGGCCAAGACGCCGAGGAGGCTGACGAGCAGGGAGCCCGCCACGTAGCCCATGTCGGGAGGACCGAGCCAGAGTTCGCGGGTCCAGCGCAGGTCGAAGGGGATCCAGAGCAGGAGCCACACGGCGAAGCCGGCGGCGGAGAGGCGCCAGGCGGCGCCCTGGGTGCGACGCGCGCGGACGCTTAGGACGGCGGCGGCCGCGGCGGTGGCGACGATGGCCGGCCGGTAGGGGTCGAAGCCGGGTCCGAAGAAGCGTTCGGCGGGAGCGAGGACTGCCCACAGGGAGAGACCGGCGGCGAGCCCGGCGAGGCGGCGGGGGGGGAGGGTGCGCAGGGTGGTGAGGCCGCGGGGTGCGAAGCAGGCGAGGAGGAGTCCCAGCACGGGGCCGAGGCCGAGGACGAGGCCCGCCGCGCGACCGCGCAGGGATTCGGCGCGGGCGCGTCGTTCGGCGGCGCCATGCGCCCGTCGCTCGGCGCGTGCGAGGAGGCGGGGCGTCTCGGCGTCGCCGGCCGCACCGCGCTCGACCCGCGCGCGGAGCATTTCGGCTTCGCGCGCTCTCTGCTTCGCCTCCACGGCGAGCATGCGCACTTCGCCGGCCACGGCGGCCGCGGCGGCGCCGAGCCCCAGGAGGGAGAACAGGAGCCAAAAGGCGGGGCCCGCGGGGCGTCGGGAAGTCATGGCGCGCCAGTATAGGGAGCCCGCCTCGTCGGCGCGGCGCCGCAGGGGAAGGGGCACGAACTCCCCTGGGGATCCGAGCACCGGCGGCGGTTCGGGTGCGCGGAAGAAGGGCGCCGCTTCCGGCGCGCTTCCTCAGTGTTCTTCGCGGGCCAGGTTGCGGTTCCAGGCGGGAATTTCGACCACCAGGTCGCAGCTCCCGTCGGGGACGCACTGGCAGGCAAGGCGCGAGTTCGGGGTGAGGCCGGGGGCGAGGTCGAGCATGTCCTCTTCGTCTTCGCTCGCCTCGTTGCAGCTCTCCAGCCCGCGCTCGACGACCACGTGGCAGGTCGAGCAGGCGCACACACCGCCGCAGGCGTGGTCGATGGGGACGCCTTGGGCGAGGGCGATGGAGAGCAGGGAGCCCTCGCGCCCGTCGTATCCCTGGGGCAGCGCGTCGGGGCGGACCTCCACCTGCGTCTCCCGGCCGTCGTGCCTGAAGGTGACCCGATAGGGCCGCTCGGGGAGGCGGACCTCGGCGTCTTCGAGGTAGGGGTTCTCGCCGCCCATCAGCCTTGCACCTCGAGCTCGTCCACGCGGCGGCCGCGGACTGCCTCGGCGAGTGCCCGGTCGAGGACGATCTGCGCCAGCGGCTCGGCCACCTGGTTCAGTGCGTCGAGGGCCGCCTTGATCGCGTCGCCATCTTCGCCTGCGGAGAGCGCCTCGAGCCGCTCGGCTGCCTCCTCGATGGCCTGGCGTTGCGCGGGGGCGAGGGCATCGCCCGCTTGCCCGAGGGCTCTGCGCGCCGCGCGCAGCACGGAGGAGGACTCGTTGCGCAGGTCGATGAGCCGGTGCGCGGCCACGTCGGCCAGGGCGTGCTCGTAGGAGTCCTCCATGATCCGGTCGACTTCCTCCTCGGTGAGGCCGTGCACGGGAACGACCTCGATGGAGGCCTCGGCACCGGAGCGCTCCTCGATGGCGCTCACCCGGAGGATCCCGTCGGCGTCGATGAGGAAGGTCACCTCGACCTTGGGGAGCCCCGCGGGCATGGGGGGGATCTTCAGCTTGAAGCGAGCCAGCGAGCGGCAGTCGGACACCAGTTCGCGCTCGCCCTGCACCACGTGCAGGTCGATGGCCGTGACGTCGTCCTTGGGGGTGGTGAAGGTCTCGGTGGCCACCGCCGGGATCTGCGCGTTGGCCATGATGAGCTTGTTCACCGCGCCCCCGTAGGTTTCGAGGCCGAGCGAGAGCGGGGTCACGTCGAGCAGGAGCAGTTCGCCCCCGTCGCCGCCGCCGAGGATGTCGGCCTGTACGGCCGCACCCAGGGCGACCACCTCGTCGGGGTCGAGTTCGGTGTGCGGTGCGCGGCCGAAGAAGGTCCCCACGCGCTCGCGCACGTAAGGAATGCGCGTCGAGCCCCCCACGAGCACGACCTCGTCCACGGCGCTGGCTTGCATTCCAGCGTCGGCGAGGGCCTTGGCGCACAGGGCCAAGGTGCGTTCCACCAGGGGCTCCATGGCGCGTTCGAGTTCGCGGCGTTCGAGGTCGAGTTCCAGGTGGACTCCGCGGGTGGGGTCGGTCACGCGCAGGGTGGTGCGTTCTGCGGTGGAGAGGCGGATCTTGGCGGCCTCGGCCGCAGCGCGGAGCTGGGCCCGCAGGCGCGGGTCGTTGGCGTCCAGGCCGCGCTCGCCGAGGGCCTCCAGCGCCGAGTCGACCAGGATGCGGTCGATGTCGTCGCCGCCGAGGAGGGTGTCGCCGCAGGTCGCGAGCACGCGGAAGGTACCTGCCTGCACGCGCAGGAGCGAGAGGTCGAAGGTCCCCCCGCCCAGGTCGTAGACGGCGATGACCCCTTCGGCTTCCTTGCCGCCGAGGCCGTAGGCGAGGGAGGCCGCCGTGGGCTCGTTGATGATGCGCAGCACTTCGAGGCCCGCCATGCGGCCGGCGTCGCGCGTTGCCTGGCGCTGGGCGTCGTCGAAGTAGGCGGGCACCGTGATGACCGCCTTGCGCACCTCGCGGCCGAGGCCCTCCTCGGCGCGGCGCTTGAGCTCGCGCAGGATGAGCGAGGAGACCTCCTGCGGGGTTACCGTGCGATCGCCCAGCCGCACGCGCACGAGTTGGCGTTCTTCCTCGACGAGCTCCGCAGCGTACTGGCGGCGCACCGCCGGCCCGAGGTCGGCGAGGCCCTTGCCCATGAGGCGCTTGATGGAGAGCAGGGTGCGGGCGGGAGCGAGGGGCGCGCGCTCCAGGGCGGCCTCCCCCACGAGGACGCGTCCGTCCTCGAGGAAGGAAACGGCCGAGGGGAGGTTCACGGGGCGGCCGGCGCCGTCTCGGACGATGGCCGGCGCACCGCCCTGCGCGCAGGCGACGAGGCTGTTCGTGGTGCCGAGGTCGATGCCCACGACGAGTTCGCGCTCGGGGGCGGCGTTCGGGTCGGTGGCTTGGCTCATGAGGTTCGTGCTCTCCGCGGCAGGAAGAGGGGTCGCGCCCGCGGATCAGCGAGCCCGCGGTGCGCCGGGGCGGCGCCGGGTGGTGAGGCGCCTCCCTGCGCAGGCAGAGCCCGCGCGGCAGAGGGCGAGGTCGAGAAGGGGCGCGGGCGAGGCGTTCCTCACCGTCTGGCTATCCGTGCTCACCGCGGGCCAGCGCCTGCAGGGTGTTCCAGTAGTTGGCGGCGTTGAGTTCGAGGCGCACGGCGTCGAGGAGGTCGGGGGTGGGGAAGGCGGGGTCGGCGAAGAGGGAGCGCGCCCGGTCGAGGGCGGCGTCCTCCTCGGCGGAGGCCTCGCGTTCGATGGCCGCCAGGCGTTCGCCGTCGCCGGCCGCCCGAGCCGCGTCGACTTCCTCGTGGCGCTCCATCATCTCCAAGAGCAGACCGTCGGGGGCACGGCGATCTTGCTCGGCGCTCTTGCCGCCGTGCACCGCGAGCAGGTGCTCGGCGCGGCGGCGGGGATCGCGCAGGGTCTGGTAGGCCTCGTTGAGCGCGGAGCTGAGGGCGAGCGCCCGAGCTTGCGTGGCCGCCGACTTGCCGAGCACGCGGTCGGGGTGGAGCTTGCGCGAGAGCTCGAGGTAGCGGGCCTCGAGGGCCTCGAGGTCGAGGTCCATGCTCGGGGCAATGCCGAAGCGCTCGAAGTGGTTCAGTCCGGGCGGAGGGCGGAGGAGCTCGCCGCAGGTCCCGCACAGATACGGCAGCTCCAGGGGAGCGGCGCAGCTCGGCTCGGGGCAGGTCTGGGGGCGCGCGCTCGGGAGGGGCTTCGCCATGAGGCTCATACCGCGAAGCTCGTCCCGCAGCCGCAGATGCCCTTGGCGTTCGGGTTCTCGTAGGTGAAGGAGTGGCCGAATTCCTCCTCCTTCCAGTCGATGGTCGTGCCGTCGAGGAAGAGGAGGGACTTCTTGTCGACGAGGATGCGCGCACCGTTGGAGACGAAGACCTTGTCGTGGCGGCTGGGCATGTCGAACTTGCGCGGGCTCTTCACGAGGTCCACGGTGTACTCGAAGCCCGAGCAGCCGCCGCCCTTGATGCCCACGCGCAAGCCCGCGGTGGCCGGGAGGCCTCGCTCGGCGAGGATCTGCTGGACGCGCTCGGCGGCGCGCGGGGTCAGTTCGATGCCCATGCTCGCGGCTCCTTCAGCTCGCGGTCTGCTCCTGCGGCGCGGCGGCCTTCTGCTTGCGCTGGTAGTCCTTGATGGCGGCCTTGATGGCGTCTTCGGCCAGCACCGAGCAGTGGATCTTCACCGGGGGCAGGGAGAGCTCCTCGACGATCTGGGTGTTCTTGATCTCGAGCGCCTCCTCCACGGTGCGGCCCTTGACCCACTCGGTGGCCAGCGAGGAGCTGGCGATGGCCGAGCCGCAGCCGAAGGTCTTGAACTTGGCTTCTTCGATGACCCCGTCGCGGACGCGGAGTTGCAGGCGCATGACGTCGCCGCACTCCGGAGCGCCGACGATGCCCGTGCCCACGTCGGGGGAGTTCTTGTCGAGGGAGCCGACGTTGCGCGGGTTGTGGAAGTGGTCTTCGACCTTGTCGCTGTAGGCCATGATCTGTTCCTCGTCGTTCCTAGTGGACGGTCCACTCAATGCTGTTCAGGTCGATGCCTTCCTTCGCCATTTCGTAGAGCGGGCTCATTTCCCGCAGCTTCTGGACGGCCTCGACCGTCTTGGCGATGGCGAAGTCGATCTCCTCCTCGGTGGTGTAGCGGCCGATGCCGTAGCGGATGGAGGTATGCGCGAGGTCATCGCCCACCCCCAGGGCTTTGAGCACGTAGCTCGGCTCGAGGCTCGCCGAGGTGCAGGCCGAGCCCGAGGACACCGCCAGCTCCTTCATCGCCATCATCAGGCCTTCGCCCTCGACGAATTCGAAGCTCACGTTCAGGTTGCCGGGCAGGCGCTGGGTCGGGTGCCCGTTGAGGTGCAGGTAGTCGAGTTCCTTCTGGAGGCCTGCCCAGAGCTTGTCGCGCAAGGCGGTCTCGCGGGCGGCTTCGCGCTCGAGCTCGGCCGCGCACAGTTCGGCGGCTTTGCCCAGCCCGACGATGAGCGGCACGGGGAGGGTTCCCGAGCGCATGCCCCGCTCGTGGCCGCCGCCGTGAATGAGCGGAGCGAGGCGCACGCGGGGGCGGCGACGGCGCACGTAGAGAGCGCCCACGCCCTTGGGCCCGTAGATCTTGTGAGCGGAGATGGCCATGATGTCGATGTTCATGGCCTCGACGTCGAGAGGGATCTTCCCGTAGGCCTGGGCGGCGTCGGTGAAGAAGAGCACGCCCTTCTCGCGGCAGAGGGCGCCGATCTCGGCGAGGGGTTGGATGACGCCGATCTCGTTGTTCGCGGCCATGATGGCGACCAGGACCGTTTTGTCGGTGATGGCCTCTCGCAGCGCGTCGAGGTCGACGAGGCCGTCCTTTCGCGGCGCGAGGTAGGTCACCTGGGCGCGTCCGCTGCGCTCGAGGTACTTGCAGGTGTCGAGGACGGCCTTGTGCTCGGTCTGCACGGTGACGATGTGGTCGCCGCGCGAGGTGTACATTTCCACCGCACCCTTGAGAGCGATGTTGTCGCTCTCGGTGGCGCCGCTGGTGAAGACGATTTCCTTGGCGTTGGCGCCGACGACCGCGGCCACCTGCTCGCGGGCGATCTCGACCGCCTTCTCGGCCACCCAGCCGTAGCTGTGGTTGCGGCTGGCGGCGTTGCCGAACTTCTCGCGGAAGTAGGGCAGCATGGCCTCGAGCACGGCGGGGTCGACGGGCGTGGTTGCTTGGTAGTCGAGGTAGACCGGCGTCTTCATGGGGTGCCTCCGTAGGCCGAGGACGAACGCACCACCGGGAGGCTCTCTCCGGGGCGGCTGGCGTCGCGGGCGAGGTCGGCGATGCTCTGGCCGTAGAGCACGTCGCGAATGCGGAGATGGATCTTGAACACGCTGTGCTTGACCGGGCACACGCGGGTCACTTGGCAAGCGAGGGGGTCCAGGGCGCCCTGCCCCACGCAGTCGGCGAGCTGGAGCGGGCCCTCGAGCAGCTCCACCAGGCGGCCGACGGTGACCTTGGCCGGGTCGGCGACGAGTTCGTAGCCGCCCTTGGTGCCGCGCACCGAGCGCACGAGCCCCTCGGGGACGAGGGCCTTGAGGACGTTGGCCATCAGCGGCTTGCTGAGGTGGTAGGCCTCGGCGAGCCCTCGGGCGCTGAAGCGCTCGCCCGGGTGCAGGGCGAGATGGGTGAGGGCGATGAGGGCGTAGTCGACGCGCTTGGTGATCTGCAGCATGGGCGTTGGAACCGGACGCAGGCGGTCTGATTCCTGCGACGGCCGCAATATAGGAGTGGACCAGTACCCATTCAACGCTCAAAGCGCAGAGCCCCGGTGCGCATTTGAGCTAAGTCCTTTGGCTTAGGCGTCCCGGCCGAGCCGTGGCGCCCTTGGCGCGACCGGCCGGTCCCTTGTCCTCCGGGTCCGCCCAGGCTACTTGAGGGGCCTGTCGTCCACCAGGGCGGCCAGGCGGACCAACGCGTCGGGCGCGTCGGCGAGGGGCCGTTTGCCCCAGTAGGCGAGCGCTTGCCGAACCACCGCGCGGGCGGCTTCGAGTTCGCCCGCGCGGGCCGCCCGCTCGGCGGCCCGCGCGTAGCGCTCGGCGCCGTCGAAGGCCGCGTCGTCCAGCGCCCGCGAAGGGTCTGCGTCGCCGCGGTGCTGCGCCCGGAGCAGGGCGAAATGCACGGCCGGGACCTGCATGCGGCCGGGCAAGCGGCAGGCCTCGGGGAAGGCGTGGAGGTCGCGAAGGATCACGTTGCTGCGCGGGTCGAGGGTCTGGGTGTGGAGGCGGTGCACCAGGTTGTCGTGCGCCTCGCGCGGTCGCCCGCTCCAGCCGAGCTCCTGCTTCTCGCCGTAGACCAGGTTGCCGACGAAGCGCGAGCGGCGGGTGAGGCGGGCCGCGACGGCGGTATGGCCTCCGACGAAGGCGCTCTCGCTGCAGTCGAGCTCTCCTTCGCCGGCGATGCCCTGGTAGCAGTCCACGAAGGCGCTCTCGCGGATTCGCGTCTCGCCGCCGCGCAAGAAGAGGCCCGCCGCGCAGCCCGCGAACACGCAGCGGCGCACCGTTGCCTGCGAGCCGATCAGCCACAGGCCGCGGTCGACTCCTGCGAAGTGGACGTCTTCGCAGACGACGTCCCCGCAGCCTTCGAGGTAGAAGCCTCCCCCGCTGTAGCCCGCGACGGTCAGTCCGCGGAGGACGACGCGCTTTGCCCCGCGCAGCCAGAGGGTTCGCCGCTCCTCGTTGCGCAGCTCGAGCCGCGTGCGGTGAGGGCCTGCGCCGACGAGGTGCACCTCCTCGGCGTCGTGGAGGCGGACGCGCTCGGTCAGCAGGTAACGCCCCGGCCCGAGCTCGACGCGAACCACGCCAAGCTCGTCGTCGCCGTCGAGGTCCTCGAGTTCGTTGGTGTCGCGGTCGTCCTCGGGCCCGTAGGCCGCGACGGGTTCGAGTTCCTCGTCCGTAGGCGTCGCGGGGCTGACCACGGCCCGCGCCCGCGCGGCCCACACCGCCTGGACCCGGGGCGGGTCGTCGGCGAAGGCCTGGCCGATGCCGTCGGCGACGATGCCGATCAGCGGGCACCCGGTGGTCGTGGCGACGAGCGCCAGCGGCGCGAGCGAGAGCAGGCGGCGCGTCATACGGCCTCCAGGGGGGGATGGTGGATGAATTGTACGAGGACGCCGCCCGGGTCGCGCACGTAGAAGGAGCGCGCCCCGTCGCGGTGGGTCCGCACGGGCTTCTCCGGAGCGAAGCCGCGGACCGTGAGGTAGGCCGCCCACGCGTCCACGGCCTCGGGGGTCGGCAAGACGAAACCGAGGTGGTCGAGGGCCTGCGCCCCCGCGGGCGAGGGGCCCTTGTGGAGGGCGAGGTTGTCGCGCCCCGAGGTGAGGTAGACGTTGTCCGCGTCCGGGCGCCACTCGACCTGCATGCCCAGCACGTCTCGGTAGAAGCGCAGCGAGGCCTCCACGTCGGCGACGTTGAGGGCCGCATGCCACAGGCCCTTGAGCGGCGGTCGGTCGGTCATCGGTCTCCTCGGGCTGGCTGCCCGCGGACGCTCGGGTGCGTCCCGCGCGGACCTCGACCCTCGGTCCCAGCGCGGGTCGGCGTCCGCAGGTTCGTCGAGCGGCGATTGTGCCGCACGCGCACGGAGATGCCAGCGCCCATCCCGTAGAATCCCGCCCGCTCCGGGAAGGAGAGGAGACATGGCCAAGGCCCTGGTCGAACTCGTCGACGTGCGCCGCGCCTACCGCTTCGGCGACGCGGTGGTGAACGCGCTCGCCGGCCTGGACCTGCGCATCGAGCGCGGCAGTTTCGTGGGGGTCATCGGCCGCTCGGGGAGCGGAAAGTCCACCCTGCTGAACATCCTGGGCGGCCTCGACCGACCCACCCGCGGCGAGCTGCTCATCGAAGGGCAGCCGCTCCTTGCGCGGCGCAGCGACGAACTCGCCCGCTACCGGCGAGAGACGGTGGGCTTCATCTTTCAGTCCTTCAACCTGATCCCCCACCTCACCGCGCTGGAGAACGTCGCCCTCCCCCTGCGCCTTTCGGGGAAGTTCGGCTTCTTCGAGCGCCGGCGCCGTGCCAAGGAGCTCCTCGAGGAGGTCGGGCTCGGGCATCGCGTGGGCCACAAGCCCGCCGAGCTTTCCGGAGGCGAGCGCCAGCGGGTGGCCATCGCCCGCGCCCTGGCCAACGACCCGTCGCTGCTCCTCGCCGACGAGCCGACCGGCAACCTCGATTCCAAGACGGCCGAGGAGATCATGGGCATGATCCAGGCGCTTCACGCCAAAGGCGACCGCACCGTGGTCCTCGTCACCCACGACCGGGAGCAGGCCGAGCGCTACTGCCAGCGGGTCATCGTCCTCGAAGACGGACATCTCAAAGCCGATCGGCCCGCGCGAGGAGGCGCGACCCCGGCCGAAGCGGCGCCTCCGGGTGAGGACGCGGGGCTCGTCGACTCCGGCGCCGAGCAGGTCGCGCGAGGCGACGCGCCGGGCGATCCCCACCGCGAGGCCATCGCCCGCCTCGAGGAGCAGCTCGCCGTCCTCAAGCGGCGCCTGGGGGACGACCCGCCGATCGCGGAGGCGTCGGCGGGGGCCGGGGGCGAATCCAGCGGAGGCCTCGTCCCCGGCGACGCGGGGACCTCCGCGGCGGGCGCGACGGATGAGGGGAGCACCGCGTGACCCCGCCCGACATCGCCTCCTACGCGCTGGGGAACCTCCGGCGCCACAAGCTGCGGACCTTCCTCACCTGCGCCGGCGTGGCCGTGGGGGTGGCCACCCTCACGGTCATGGTCTCCCTCGGGACCGGGCTCGAGGAGATGATCACCCGCCAGTTCGACCAGGAGGAGCTCACCACGAGGATCACGGTTCTGCGGGCGGGCGCACAGCGGAATCCCTTCGAGCCGCGCGCCGCCGACGCTCCCAAGGGACCGCCCATCACCGACGAGGTCATCGAGCGCCTCGGTCGCCTGCCGGGCGTCCTCGTCGCCTACCCCGACCTCACCACGCTGCTCACCGTGGAGGCCGGCGAGCAGGTCACCTCCGCGGGGGCCTACGGCCTGCCGCGGGCGGCCATCACCGAGAGCTACCGCAAGGCCCTCCTGGCCGGCGACTACTGGGAGGGCGACGGCGCCCAGGCGGTGTGCGTCCTCCCCTCGCGGGTCCTCTCCGAACTCGGCTTCGCGCGCCCCGCCGACGCCCTCGGCCAGACGGTCTTCGTTTCCGCCTACATGAACCTCAGCCGCTACGGCGAGGTGCACGAGCAGGTTCCAGACCCCACGAAGCCCGACGCCCCGCCCCGCGACGTGGTCAAGTACCGCCGTCCGAGCGGCCTCGAGGGCACCGAGCTGACCGTGGTGGGGGTCTACGACTCGGACCAGTACGGCTACATGGGACGGCAGCTCCACGTGCCCCTCGACACCGCCCGCCAACTCATCGAGGACTACCCGATCTTTCGCTTCGGGCTCGAGGAGGGGGAATACCGCGCCGCCTTGGTCAAGGTCGTCAGCCACAACGACCTCGACGCGGTGGAGAAACGGATCCAGAAGGAGGGCTTCGCCACGCAGACGGTCTTCGACATCCTCGGCGTCATCCGGGTCGTGTTCGTGGTCTTCCAGCTCCTCCTCAGCTTCTTCGGCGGCATCGGCCTCTTCGTCGCCTTCTTCGGCATTGCCAACACCATGGTCATGGCCGTGCTCGAGCGCGTGCGCGAGATCGGTGTGCTCAAGGCCCTCGGCGCCACCCGCTTCGACATCGCGGGCATCTTCGTGGTCGAGGCTTCGACCATCGGTTTCGCAGGCGGCGCCCTCGGGGTCGGTTTCGGCTGGGCCGTCGGCAAACTCCTCAACTTCGTGGCCACCCGCTTCGTCCCGCCCGAGGCGGGCATCGACTCGTTGGAGCTGTTCTACGTCCCGCCGTGGCTCGTGGTCGCCGCGCTGTGCGTCTCGACCTTCGTCGCCTTGGTCGCGGGCCTCTACCCCGCCTGGCGCGCGGCGCGCCAAGACCCCGTCGTTGCGCTGCGGCGCGAGTGAGCCCGACCATCGGGGAATCCCGCATCGGGGGGAAGCCGACCCCTAAGCAGTGTCGCGTGGGCCGGTTATGCTGCAGGGGCCGTCGACGGCGGCCTTGAGCGAGCCTGCCCCAACCGCGAAGATCGTAGCGTGCCCAAACGCGAGGTAACCCTCGAACCGGGATCCAAGATCGAGCTCACCAGCTTGCGCACGCGCCGCAAGGCGGTGTGCGAGGTAGGCGAAGTGGTCGGCGTCGGCGGGCTCGCCAAGGTCTACGCAGCGACCCTCGAAGACGGCACACATCTCGTCATCAAGACCCAGCGCTACGAGGGGCGCGGGGCGGACCACGCCCTTGAGGTGGAGATCGAGCTGTTCAAGAAGCTCTTCCACCGCAACATCGTCCACTGCATGGGCGTGGGCGTCGATGGCGACGGGCACCTTGCCATCGGCTTCCGCCGCGCCTACCCCAACCCCCTCCTCTTGATGAGCAAGGCCAGCGTCGATCAGGGCATGCGCCGCGACCGACGCGCCCGCTACCCCACGCTGCCCCTCGATACGGCCATCGATCTTGGCTACGAGATTTGCAACGCGCTGGCCTACCTCGAGCGCCTCGGGTTCGTGCATCACGACGTCAAGCTGGCGAACCTGCTCATCGACGTCGCCCCGCGCGAGGAGCCTTACGACGGCGCGGAGATCTTCCGCGAGGTGGTCCGCCGCCACTACCGCTGCGTCCTGATCGATTTCGGGGCCACGCGCAGCCGCAACTACCTCGAAGCCTGGAACCGCGGGGAGACCCTCGAGGGCCTCGCCCCGCAGATCACCCCCTTTTACGCCCCGCCGGAGGCGGTGGTCGAATCGCGGCGCAAGGGGGGCGAGCTGGGTCTGGTCTTCCATCCCAGCCTCGACGTCTACGCGGCGGCCTTGGTGATCTACGCGATGATCACGGGCCATCCGCCGTACAGCCACCTCAAGCAGCAGGTCAACCCGCACGACATGGAGAGCGTCATCGCCGCCAAGTCGGCGGAACGGCGCGGCGAGATTCAGATCATCAGCCACGAGATCATTCAGCGGGTGGTCTTCGAGGACACCAAGTTCCTCCACGGCGACCGGGCGGCGTTCGACCAGGCGCTCTACAAGTTCCTCAGCCGGCGTCTCGACCCCGATCCCGAGGCCCGGGGCACCGCCAAGGACATGAAGCGCGACTTCGAGCGCCTCGCGCGCATCCGCTCGGTCCGGGGCCAGGGGCCCGAGGCTCTCGCCAGCGGAGCCAGCCGAGTGTTCCTCCCCTTCCAGCAGGAGCTCGTCGTGGTGGGCGCCTCGGGCGAGCATCCGCTCCTCCGCGCCGCCCGCCTCTACGGTCTCGAGGGGGGTGAGGAGGAGACGGCGGGGGGCGACGCCGCCGCCGACGAGCCGGGCTCCAAGATGGAGTGGCTCGACGACATGATGATCGAGGAGGGCGAAGTCGACCTGCGCCGGCCTCCGCACCGACCGGCGCCGCCTCCTCCTCCGCGCCGCCGTCGCCCCCCGCCGCGCCGTCGCGCCGCCCCGCGGGGCACGCGCGCCGGTGCGCGCCCCGGCAGCGACTCGGGCCGAGTTCCTCCCCCCGAAGCAGCGTCTGCCGGGCCGCGCCGGCGTCGCCCGGCGGCGGAACCGGCTTCGCGGGGCAGCCCCGACCCGGTTGGTGGGCTCACCCGAGGCGCCAGCGAGCCTGCGCGAGTCCACCTCAACGTCGCCTCCACCCGCTCGGTTCGCCAGGAAGGGGGCGCGGCCAAGAACCCCCTCGAGCGCGGCTACCCACCCTTGGGCGTCGCCGAGTCTCCCCACTGCCTCCTCTCGCCGGTCCTCGACGCGCCGCTCCTCCTCTCGCGCGAGAAGCGTTACTTCATCGGGCGCGACCCCTCGGTGGACGTCCGGATCAAGTCGGACCTCGTCTCGCGGCGGCACGCCCAGATCCACTACGACGGAATGGGCTTCGTGCTCACCGACCTCGGCTCTCTGAACGGGACGGCCGTCAACAATTTCCGCTTGCAGGCCCCGTGTCCCCTCCACGACGAGGACCGGATCAGCTTCGGCGGCTTCGAGTTCGTGGTCCGCGTGCTGAGCGGAGGCGATTGGAGCATCGACGAGAAGGGCGGCACGACGAAGATCTTCAAGGGGGAAGAAGACCTCGCCGCTCGCGCGACGCCGGCGTTGGCCGGGAAGCTGGGGCAACTGCAACTCCGCGACGTGATCGACATCATCGACTGGAAGAAGCATTCCGGCACTTTGCAGGTGCAGCCCGAAGGGCAGGCGCCGGGGTACATCTACTTCGAGCAGGGGCTGGTGTTGCACGCGAGCACCAAGGAGAACGAGGGCCTCGACGCCGCGCTGCGCCTTCTGGCGACCCAGCGCGGATCCTTCCAGTTCACCCACGGACGCCCCCGCTGCCCTCGGAGCATCGAGCAGTCCATCGACGAGCTGTGGACCTTGCTCGCAGAACGCTCTCCCTAACGGTCCGTGGAGGTCGGCTCGCCCTACTTCGTCTTGCTGGCCTTGGGCTTCGGCCTCGGGTGCGGGTGGTTCATCCGGCGCGGCGAGGCCGAGGGACTCCCGCGCGTGGGGCTCATCGACGTGTGCATCGCGGCCATCGTGTTCGGCCTCTTGGGCGGACGGCTCTTGCACATCGCCGTGGAGCCCCTCCCGGCGCATCCCCTGGGCGCCGAGGCACGACAGGCCCTGCGCGAGCGAGCGCAGACCCTCGACCCGGTCGGGCGGGCTGCCCTCGAAGAGGCGTTGCGGCGCCCGGTCGTCCCGGCGGTGTGGGAGTTCGTGGCCCTCATGCCGCCGGGTTCCGCCCGCGACCGGGCGGTGGCCTTGGCTCGGGAGCGGCCCGCAGCGGTCCCCGCCCGCCTCTGGTACCGGGCTCGCCCGTGGGAGGCCCTGATGTTTTGGAAAGGCGGGCTCGCCTACGTGGGAGGGCTCGTGTTGGCCGTCGCGGGGTGTTTCCTCGTGGCCCGCCGGCACGGCATTCCCATCCGGAGGGGACTCGACCTCGCCGCCGCGGCCGTTGCGCTCGGCCTCGTTTTCGGTCGCCTCGGCTGCTTCTTGGGCGGTTGCTGCTACGGCGAGGTCTGCGCCGCTGCCTGGTGGGCCACACCTCCCCCTTGGTACGGGCCCCCTGCGGGCGGGGTGCCGCGTTATCCCACCGCCCTCCTCTCGGCCGCCAACGCCGCGCTCCTGTTCGGGCTCCTGCGGGCGCTCCTTCCCCGCCGCGTCGTTTCGGGCGAGGTGTTCCTTGCCTTCCTCGCCCTCTACGCGCCGGGTCGCTTCGCCATCGAGGCCCTGCGGGCCGATCCGCGCGGAGGCGCGGGCGGCCTCTCCACCAGCCAGATCGCCGTCTTGGTCGGCGGAGTGCCGGCCGCCGTCGCCTGGGCCGTGCTGCGCTGGACGCATCGCCGGCCTCGCCCCGAATCTGCCCCCCCCGACCACGCCGCCCCCTGAGGTCCGGCCGCGCGTCGTCCGGCCCTGCGCGTCTCGATCAGGGTCCTTCGACCGTGAGTCCCCAGCCCGCGGCCGGGGAGTGGAGTCGCGCCCGGACGCGCAGACCGCGGGCCTCGACCGCCTCGAGCAGTGCCCAGAAGCCTTCGGGGGGGAGCAGTCGCTGGGCGCTGTCGCCGCGAAAGGGGACGCCGTCGTTGCTCGCCAGCCCCCGCGCGAGCGGTTCGGGCAGAAGCACGCGCAGGGGTTCCCCCGGCGGTTGCTCGGCGACGTGGCGCAGGACCGCGAGGTCCGCCGTCGACGGCCCGAGCCGCAGCCGCCGTCCCTCGCCGCAGAGCAGGAGGCCCGCGCTCGTCTCGACCGCCCAGGCCGCCGGGCGCGGGAGGCGGAGGAGGAGGCGGGCGCCCTCGCCTCCTGCCTCCAGCGCGGACCTCGCCCCCGGACCGAGGCGGACGTCGAGCGCGAGGCGGGCCTCGGAGTCCCAGGGCGGCGCCCCAGCGCGGCGAACGATCATCCAGGCTGCTTCGGCGCGGGGCACGCCCCGCGCGAAGACGACGCGCCGGCCCGCCCAGTCGCGCGAGGCGTAGACACGGCCCTCGGCGCCGGCGAGGGGGAGCCTCCACCCTCGGGCCCGCACGCGCAGCGGACCGCTTCGCAGCGGAAAGACCCTCAACAGGCCCTCGCAGGCGGCTCCGGGCTCGAGGAGCTGTCGGGCGACCTCCACCTGCGAGCGCGTCGGCACCCCTCGGTGCAGGACGTAGCGGTCTCGGCCCGCCTCGTAGGAGACCGCGCCGAGCGGTCGTTCGAGCCACTCCACGGGCAGGTGGTGCGTCCCGTCGGCCCAGGCCCGGTCGAGCAGGAGCAGGTCCTCGCTTCGGTTTTCCACACGGAGGGTCAACAAGTTGGGGAAACCGGCGAGGGCGGGCTCCTGCGGAGCTTCGGGGGTAACGTGCAAGTCTATTCCTAGCAGGGCCTTGCTCCTTGAAAGGGTCTTGTTCGCCTTGCCTGTTGGTGTCCGCTTCGATGTGGAAAACTCCCGAAGAAGGGGGGCTCGGGGGCCGGGTCCTCCCTCAGC
>RFHU01000308.1 GCA_003695705.1 Planctomycetota bacterium | reverse complement strand
GGGGCCCGGCCGGCGGCGGGAGGTCGAGCAGGGGCCCGGCCGGCGGCGGGAGGTCGAGCAGGGGCCCGGCCGGCGGCGGAAGGCCGGGCAGGGGCCCGGCCGGCGGCGGAAGGCCGGGCAGGGGCCCGGTTGGTGGGAGGCGGCGGGCCCGGGGTCCGGCAAGCGGGCGGCCGAGCGGGGGCCTTGCCCTGCGGCCGCTTCAGGGCCGGGTGCGGTCCGCTGTCGCTCATGGCCATGTCGATGAGCCGGAGGGTCTTGCCGACTTTCTTGGGGGCGTGGTACTTCTCCCGGTCGAGGGCGTTCAGGTCGAGGGCGTCGACCTTGAGCTTCTTTGGGTCGTGGGTCTCGCGTAGCTCCTTCTTCTGCAGGGGCGAGGTGCCGAAGAAGACGCCGTCGTCCTCGGCCTGCTGAGGGTCGCTGCGCGGCTTCTCGCGCCGTCGCTGCTCTTTGTAGGAGCTCCGGTCCCGTCGATCGTCGAACACGAGCGACCTCCCTTCCCCGCCATCCGCACTATACCGCCGGCTCCCTCCTGCGTCGTCCGAGGAGTCGGATAGCTTCAAGCCGTGCCCGCCGACCGCGACGCACCCGCCCTCGCCGCCTACGAGCTCCTCGCCGCCGAGCTGCCGGCGGCGCAGGCGCGGGCCGCGTTGGTCGCGCTGCTGGCCGTCGGCTCCTGGGAGCGCACGGCGGGCGCGTCCCTGTGGCCGGACGGCGCGCGCACCCTGCGCGCGGCGCTCGGTCCGGCGCGCGCGTGCGGGCTCTCGCCCCTGCTCGCCGAGCTTCCCGAAGACCGCACGCTCCCCCTCGATGCGGCGCGTGCTCGGCTCGCGGGCGTCTCCGACCGGGACCTTCCGCGGCTCCACCAACGCTTGCTCGAGCGCGCAGGGAACGCCCGGCGCCGGCAGGGAAGTTTCTACACGCCGGCCCCCTTGTGCGAGGTGCTCGCGCACCTCGCCCTCGCCCCCCGGCTCGCGCAAGTGCGCAGCTGCGAGGAGCTGTGCTCCCTGCGCCTGGTCGACCCGGCCGCGGGAGCGGGGGACGTCCTCCTCGCCCTCCTGGCGTGCCTCGAGTCCGCGGCCCGGCGCCTGGGCGCCGCGGGGGGGGCGGGCCTGCGCCGTCGCCTCGCCGGGTGCCTGGTCGCCGCCGACCGCGACCCCTGCGCGGTCGTCCTCGCGCGCCTCGCGGTGCAGCGCTGGGCGCACGCCCCCGGCGCACCGCCGCTGCCGTTGCCGTGGATCCTCTGGGGGGACGCGCTCCTCGAAGTCCCCACCATCGACGCTGCGCCTCTGGCGGCCGACGCCGCCTACCGCGCCGCCCTCGGGGGAGCGGACGAACAGGCGGCCGCCCGTGCCCTGGAAGCAGCGCAGCGCGAGCGCTGCGCCGCCCTCGACGAGGCGCTCGTCGCCCTGCACGGCGAGCCCCTGCGCGCCGTGCACTGGCGGGCGCTCCTGCCGGACGGCGTCGACGCCGTGGTGGGCAACCCGCCCTACCTGCGCGAGCGCGACGGGCGCGCGGCCTTCGCCGCCGTGCGCCGGGCCGCGCTCGGGCGCCACGCGCGCTCGCGCGGCGACCTATGGTATTTCTTCACCCACCTCGCCCTCGACCTCCTCCGCCCGGGGGGACGGCACGTGTTCTTGGTGCCGAGCTACTGGTTGCGCGCTTCCGGACCAGGTCCCCGCGCCCTGCGCGAGGCTTTGGCCGCGCGCGCACGCTGGCGCGCGCTGGTGGACCTCGGCGCCCTCTCGCCCTTTGGCGCCCAGCTCGGGGGCCGGCACGTGGTCTTCGCCGTCGAGCGCGGCGAGGGAGCCGGCGAGGAGCCCGTCTTGCTGGTGCGGCCCCAGGCCGGCGTCTCCCTCGAGGCGGTGGCGCGAGCGGTGACGGATGAGGTCCCGGCCCCCGGAGTGGAACGGCGCGAAGTGGCGGCGGGCGAGGTCGCGGGCCCGGGCGGCGAAGTCCTCCTGGACCTCGGCCTCGGGCGCGGCGCGCGCCGCCTGCTCGACGCCCTCGAGGGCCCCGGACTCCCGCCGGGGTGGCTCCTGAGCGAGGGCGTGACGGCCAACCCCGAGCGGGTCACTCCGCGCGCCCTGGCGCGCCTCGCCCGCGAGGCGGGGGAGGAGGCCTGCGCCGGGTTGCGCGCAGGGCAGCCGGTGTTCGTGGTGCCGCACGGCTGGCCGGGCCGAGCGCGCCTGTCGACCCGCGAGCGGCGCGAGCACCTCCTGCCCTGGCTGCGCCCCCTCGACGTCGGACGCCTGCGCGTCGCGCCCGGCCCGCGCTGCGAGTGGCTCCTCTACCTCACCCCCGAGAACGCCCCCCGCGCCGAGGACGTCCCGACCCTCGTCGCGCATCTGCGCGCGGCGCGTCCCCTCCTCGAGCGCCGGCGCGAGACGCGTCGGGGGCGGCGGGCGTGGTTCCACCTGCACTGGCCGCGGCGGGCGGAGCTCTTCCGTGGACCGCGGGTCCTGATCCCGCGCATGGTGCGCTGGCCGGGCGCCGCCTTGTGCGAGGTCCCCTGCGCGAGCGGCGAATCGGTGCTCACCCTGGTCCCCCGTGCGGAGCGCTGGGCCCCTCTCCTCGCGGCGCTGCTCTCCTCGCTGCCCTTCGCTGCCCGCGCTCTGTGGACGAGCAAGCGACGCGGTCGGGGAATCGACCTGGCGCGGGGGACGGTGGCCGGCTTCGCCTGGCCCAGCGAGGGGGAGCTGGACGCCGCGGCGGCGGACCTGGCCGCGCCGCGGGTCGAAGAGGCCCTCGACGCGGCTCTGGCGGGGCGCTGGGGTTCGAGGCATCCCCTCGCCCTCGCCGCGGCCGCCGCGCGCCGGCTGGAGCGCGCCCACGGATCCGAACTCGGCGATGCCCCCTTTTGGGACTGTGGCGCTCCGGGGGCGGTCGCCCTCGGCCGCTTCCTCGACGAAGCCGCCTGCCGCGCCCTGGGTCTCCCCTACGCCCGCTTGGCGGCGCTCGCCGAAGGCCGTCAAAGAAGCATAGGCCAAGGATCGAGCGGAGCGGACCGCGCGAACCAGGACGGCTGTTGTCCAAGCAGTAGTTAGCGCAGGGGCGGCGACCGGCGCGCGGATTGCGAGGTGAAGAGCGAAGCCGCCGGATGCGGCGGGGTGCGCAGGCGCTCCCCACCGCGTCGGGCGGTTTGTCGTTCGTGCCGGGAACGGGGGCGGACGGCTCGCGGGCTCAGCGCGGCGCGCGCTGGGCGAGGACGGAGAGGAAGGGGTCGAGGGCGCCCGGCGGAGGCCCGGGCCAGTTGCCGTAGGGACCTTCGGGGGCGTGCCCGTGCCAGTCGGAACCCCCCGTGATCCACAGTCCCCGCTCGCTGGCGAGGCGCGCGAGCTTTCGGGCGCGGTGCGCCGGGACGCGCGGCCGGTAGACCTCGAGGCCATCGAGGCCGGCGAGGCGCGGAAGGTGCTAGGTGAGGTCGTCGTGGGTCGGGTGCGCGAGCACGGCCAGGCCGCCCGCAGCCTGCAGAGCGGCAAGCGCTTCGCTGGCGGGGACCACTTCGGCGCAGGGGACGCGCTCGGCGGAGAGGAAGCGACGGAAGGCCTTGAGGCGGGTGCGGGCGTGCCCGCGCCGCACCAGGACCGCGGCCACGTGGTGTCGGCCGACGTAGGCGTCCTCGCCGCGCGCCGCGCCGCCGAGCGCCAGGTCTTCCCAGGAGATCTCGATGCCTTCTTCGCGCGCGAGGCGCTGGAGGATGGCGCGGACCTGCGCGCGCTTCGCCGCGCGGTTCGCCGCGGCGACTTCGACGAGCTCCGGCTGCTCGGGGTCGACGCCGTAGCCGAGCAGATGCACGGTTCCCCGTGGCCCCGGGCGCACCCGGCAGGTCAGCTCGATGGCCGCGATGGCGTGCGGCGCCGCGGCCGCGAAGGAGGCGAGCCCGGCCGTGGTGTCGTGGTCGGTGAGCGCGATGACTTCGCAGCCCGCAGCGCGCATGCGCCGCGCGAGTTCGTCCGGCGCGAGGAGCCCGTCGGAGGCGTCGCTGTGGACGTGCAGGTCGACCCGGGGGCCCGTCACTCGCCGCCGGTGGGTTGCGGCGGTCCCTCGCCGACGCCCCCGTCGTCGACCGGCGCGGGCTCGCCCGGGAGACCGGCGGCTTCGGACGGTGAGGCGGCGCCCGCGCCGGACGCGTCCGCGTCGACGTCGTCGCCCGCGTCGGCGTCCGCCGGCGGGGGAAGGAGCGCGCCGGCGCTTCCTCGCGGGTCCGCGCCCGAGCCGCGCACGCCCTTGTCGGGGGGAGGTTCGGCGGGCGCTTCGGGAGGGGCCCCGCCCCCCGCGCTGGGGAAGGTGAAGGTTCCGCCGCGTCCGTCGGGGATGAGCTTGTTGACGGCGTCCTCGCGGCGCGCGCCTTCGACGTCGCGGCGGACGCGCTCCCAGTCCACGTCGGCGAGGCGCGCGCGGAACTCGGCGTCGCTGAGGAGCGCGCGCACTTTCTCCTCCAGCAGGAGCCGCTTGAGGTCGCCCGCGCGCCACGCCTCGATGATCGCGTCGTCCTGGGTGAGTTCGCGCACGCGTTGGCTGCGGGCGAGGGACTGCATTTCCGGGTGCCCGGCCAGGACGGCCAGACGCCAGGGCGCCGCCTTGACCGCGTCGGCGATGCCGTTGATGTGCCCGAGGCTCGCGGCCAAGCGGTAGGCGGGGAAGGTGCGCAGGTAGGGGTCGATGCTGTGCCGGTAGAGTCCGGCCGCCCAGGAGGACTCCACGGAGCGCACGAAGGCGGAGTTCCAGCCCCGGGCGCGGTCGGCGTAGAGGCAGAGCCCGAAGACGATGTAGGCGGTGATGGCGCCCTTGAGGACGCCGAGTCCGGCGCCGAGGATCTTGTCGGACCAGTAGAAGATCCCCGTCTTGGTGGCGATGGGGTCGGTGAGCAGCGTGACCGGCCCCTTGGTCGTGTCGCCGCCGAGGGCGTCGGCGAGGGCCTCGGCGCCTTCTTCGAGGTTGTCGTCGATGCCCTTGCCGCGAATCTTCTTGAGGACGAGTCGCCCGACCACCGCCGCGACGAAGAAGGAGGCGGCCCACACCACGGCCGCGCCCACGGCTTCGGCGAGCATCAGGGGGACGCGGTCGCCGGTGGCGGCGGAGAGCTTGGCGCCCACGCTCTCGTAGAGGGAGCGAGTGACCGCGATGGAGACGACCATGGCCACGGCGTTGACCGCTTCTTTGTAGAAGCCGCGCCGGGCGCCGGCGATGAACGAGTAGAGGAGGATGATCGCGAAGACGGCGTCGGCCATGCGCGGCCATCATACCGGCGGTGCGGGCACCGCGCCGCGGTGGGTGGCGACGCGTGCGGCGCGCTCGCCCCCGGCGCGGAGGGCTTCCTCCAGGCGGCCGCCGCGCGTCCAGCGAGCGAGGAAGCCGGCGGCGAAGGCGTCGCCGCAGCCCGTGGTGTCGACGAGGGGCCCCGGCAAGGGGGGGGCCGGGACCTCGACGACGCCGTCGGGGGCGCAGGCCAAGGCGCCGTCGGCGCCGAGGGTGACCACCACGAGCGCCGCCCCCGGCGCGGCGGCGAGGGCGCGCAGCCGGGGCAGCAGCGGGTGGTGGGTGGAGAGCCCGGCGAAGAGGAGGGCGGCGCGCCGAGCGGCCTCCTCGACGAAGTCCGCGGGCAAGCCTTCGAGGTCCATGAGGTCCAGGACCAGGCCGGGATGCCCGGTGCGCCAGGCGGCTTCGGCCCAGGGGAGGGTGGGCCCGAAGCAGGGGACGTAGACCCAGGCGTAGCCTGCGAGGAGGGGAAGGGTGGGGG
>RFHU01000307.1 GCA_003695705.1 Planctomycetota bacterium | reverse complement strand
GGCGGGAGCGGGGTCACGCTTCGGACTACCGCCCCGCCGCGGGCGGGGTTTCGCCCCTCCGCAAGCCCTTGCCCGGTCGGCCAAGGGAGCGCGTGAAACCCTGGCGGCGCCGCGCCGGTAGGGGAGGGCATGCGAGCCTGGATCCTCCTCTCGATACCCCTCGGCCTCGTCCTCAGCTTCGGCGGCGGCGGGCCGGGTCCCTTGCGTCCCCACGACGACGAGGGGCTCGACGCGCTCGTGGAGCGGATCGACCGCCACCTCGCCGCCCGTTGGCGGAAGGCCGGCGTGACCCCCGCGCCGGAGGTGGATTCCCTGCAGCTCGCCCGTCGCCTCTGGCTGGACCTCCTCGGCACGATCCCGTCGCTCGAGGAGATCCGCGCGCTCGAGGCCCAGCCTCCCGAGCGACGGCGCGCCTGGCTGCTTGCGCGCGTCGAGCGTGACCCCCGCTACCCCGAGGTCCTCGCCGAGCGCCTGGCGCGCATCGCCGTGGGAGGACCCATGGCACGCCAGGACGACCTGCTCTACCGCCGCCGCCGGCTCGTCGCCTGGCTCACCCGGCAGGTACGCGGGAACCGCCCCTGGGACGAGCTGGTGCGCGAACTGATCACGGCGAAGGGCCTGAGCACCGGCCAGCCCGCGACCAACTTCGTGGTCAGCCAGGAGCGCGACCCGCTCAAGCTCGCCGCGCGCAGCACCCGTGCCTTCCTGGGCGTGCGGATCGATTGCGCCCAGTGCCACGACCATCCCTTCGCTCGCTGGAAGCAAACCGATTTCGAAGGACTGGCCGCTTTCTTCGCCCGCACCGAGGCCGACCTCGGCGGGGTGCGCGACGTGGAGCGGGGCGAGTTGGAGATCGACCGCCCGCTGGTGGAGACGCCCGGCCAGCTCAAGGACATGCGCGAGGAGGCCGCCACGGGCGAAGGGCCCGTTCCGGCGGTACGCCGGGTGCGGCAGGTCTTCCCCCAGGTCCCCTTCGCGCCGGAGCTGCTCCCTGCGGACGCGCCCACCCGTCGCGCGGCCTACGCGGCCTGGATCACCCATCCGGAAAACCCCTTCTTCGCCAAGGCGCTGGTCAATCGCCTCTGGCAGTGGCTCATGGGCCGTGGCCTGGTGGAGCCCCTCGACGAACTCGACTCCACCAAGCCCCGAGACCGCGAACTCCTCGACCTGCTCGCCCGCGACTTCGTCGCGCACGGCTTCGACGTGAAGCGAACGGTGGCGGCCATCGTGCGCACCCGCGCCTACCGCCTCGACTCGCGGGTCCCCGAGGGGCAGGACGAGGACGAGGCCGAGGAGGAACTGGCCGCCTACCCGCTCAAGCCCCTGCGCGCCGACCAGCTCGCGAACGCCATCTACCAGGCCAGCTCGCTGTGGACCTACGACCGGCGGCGCAACCTGATCCTGCGCCTGGCGCGCTTCCTCCGCACGGCGGAGTTCTCCAAGCGCAACGGAGACGACCTCGCCCTCGAGGAGCCGACCCCCGAGACCCTCCTGCAGCGGCTGCAGCTCCTCAACGGGAAGCTCGTCACCGAGCTGACCCAGGAAGGAGACGGCTTCTCGCCCATTCGCCGCAGTGTGGAGCTCTGTCCCGACGAAGGGAGCGTGGTGGACACTGCCTTCCTCTTGGTCCTCACTCGGCGCGCTTCGCCCGAGGAGCGGGCGCATTTCGCCGCGCGGTTGCGGGCGGCCGTCGATTCGGAGGGTCACCCCGATGCCGACGCCCGCGCGCGCGTCGTCGCCGACCTCTACTGGACCCTCCTCAACACCACGGAGTTCGCATGGGCCCACTAGGAGCGGCGGGCTTCTCCCGCCGAGACTTCCTTCGCCTCGGCGCTGCCGCCGGGCTCTCCTTCGTCGCACCGCCCTTCGCTTGGGCGCAGGGGGAGCCGGGCGAGGACCTCGCCACCTCGCTCATCGTCCTCTGGCTCGACGGGGGACCGAGCCAGCTCGAGACCTTCGACCCCAAGCCGGGGACGCGCATCGGGGGACCGACGCGGGCCATCGACACCCGCGTCCCCGGCGTGCGCTTCTGCGCCGACCTTCCGCGCCTCGCCGAGCGCGCCGACAAGCTCGCCGTCCTGCGCAGCGTGGTCACCCGCGAGGGCGAGCACCAGCGGGGGCGCTACCTCATGCGGACCGGCAAGCCGCTCCTGCCGACGGTGGCGCAGCCTTCGGTCGGCGCGGTCCTCGCGCACGAGCTCCCGCGCGAGGGGCTGGAGATTCCTCCCCACGTGGCGCTCCTCGCCAACGACCCGCCGCGGGGCGGCTTCCTCGGCGCCGAGCTCAACGCCTTCGTGGTCGGAGACCCCAAGGACCCTCTGCCGGACCTGGTCAGCCCCGCGGGGGAGGAGCGCTTCGCCGCGCGCATGGAAGACCTCGCCCTGCTCGAGCGGGGCTTCGCTCGCGGTCGCCCCGGCCGCGCCCAGGACACCCAGCACCACACCCTCGCCCGGCGGGCCCGCTCCATGATGGAGTCCGAGCAGGTCGCGGCCTTCGACTACCGCCGCGAGCCCGAGCGGACCATCGAGGCCTACGGCGACGACCCCTTCGGGCGCGCTTGCCTGGTCGCCCGGCGGTTGGTCGAGACCGGCGTCCCGGCCGTCGAGGTGACCCTCGACGGCTGGGACAGCCACGCAAACAACTTCGAGGTCCACACCGAACTCGCCGAGCGCCTCGACCGCGCCTTCGCGGCCTTGCTCGACGACCTGATCGAGCGCGAGCTCCTTCGCAAGACCATCGTGCTTTGCTGCGGAGAGTTCGGACGCACTCCCCGGATCAACGCCCTGGAGGGTCGCGACCACTGGACCCGCGGCTTCTCGGTGGTCCTCGCCGGCGGCGGCCTGCGCAGCGGCGTGGTCGTGGGCGAGACCGACCCCGAGGGCGAGCGCCCGCCCGCCGACCCCGTGCGCGTTCCGGACCTCTACGCCACCCTCTACGCGCGCCTGGGCGTGGACGGCTCGCAGTGGTTCGACAGCGACCAAGGGCGGCCCATTCAGCTCAACAGCGGGGAGCCCTTGCGCCAGCTCCTTCCCGCGTGACGCCGGCCCGCCGCGTGGCTCGCCGCTCCGGGTAGCATGGCGACTCGCAACGAGGAGGAGCCGCCGTGATCGAGCAACCCACCCGCTACGGACTGAACGTCGAGGTCGATCTCCCCTACGCCGACGCCGTCGCGCGCGCCCGCGAGGCCCTCGCGGGCGAGGGCTTCGGGATCCTCTGCGAGATCGACGTTCGGGCGGCGCTGAAGGAGAAGCTGGGGGTGGACTTCCGCCCCTACGTCATTCTGGGCGCCTGCAACCCGCCGCTCGCCCACCAGGCCCTCAGCGCCGAGCGCGACATTGGCCTCCTCCTGCCTTGCAACGTCATCGTCTACGCGGCCGACGCCGAAGGGAAAAGCGTCGTGGCGGCCATCGACCCCGTCACCCAGCTTGGCGTGGTGGGCCGCGACGATCTCTGCTCCCTCGCCGAGGACGTCAAGCAGCGCCTGGCGCGGGTCCTCGAGGCCGTCGCCGGCAGCTAGGGTCCGCCTCGCGCTGGTGCGGTGAAGGGTGCGTCCCTGGGGGCTTGCAGGGCTGCGCGTCGCCATGCGTCTTGGAATCGAAGATCTCCGCGCAGCGCTCTGGGACTGCAGGGCACCGAGTGCGACGGGGCGTCCTGAGCTGACGAACGAGCGGTGGCGGCCGATCCGGGACCTGTTTGCGCGGCCTGCAACACGACGGGGGAAGCCGCGGCACCCGCGAAGGCTCCTGGACGGAGTGTTCTGGATCCTCAGGACGGGCGCACCCTGGGGCGAGGTTTTCCTGAGCGCCAGGGCCCATGGAAGACCGTTTGGCGCCGCTTCGATCCGTGGAGGCGCGAGGGGCGCCTTGATCAGGTGAAGCGGAGGCTCCTGGCGCACCGCAACGAAGCAGGGGAGTTGGACTGGGCGGTTGAATTCCGGTACGTGTCGATCCGCGGTGCGACGGGCGACGGTCCACCTCGAGGCGGACCCTGGCCCCGCGCCCAGGGGCGCACCGAGTCCGCGGCGCCGGAGGGACGGGTGCCGCTCTCCTCGGCCCTGCGCCCGCCTGAGCCGCGGGCGGGGGAGGGGGCGGTGTCCCCCCCAGGCGCCCTGGCCTCTCGCCTTGCCGGCGCGCCCTTTGTCGTCCCCGTCCGCGGAGCGCCCGGGAAGCCGGCAGGTGATCCCTTCAGCCGAGGAGCTTGCGTTTGGCGGCTTCGTACTCGTCGACGCTGAGGAGGCCACGCTCGCGAAGGGAGGCGAGCCGTTCGAGTTCGGCCACCAGCGCGTCGCCAGCCTCCGCGGCGCGCGCGCCGTCGGGATGCGCCTCCCGGTCGGGCGGGGGCGCCTCGGTCTCGCCAATGGTCTTGCGGGCGGCGACCCCGTCGTCCGCGCCGGGCGGGACCGGGTCCTGAGAAGACGACGCGGGCGCCTCGGCCGGGTCGTCGCCGATGGTCTTGCGGGCGGCGACCCCGTCGTCGGCCGCCAGCTCGGGCTCGTCGGGCTCTTCGCCGCGCAGTTCCCGTTCGAGGCGCCGAAGGGTCGCCTCGGCGGCGGCCTCGAGCTCGGGCGCCCGCGCGGCGGGGGCGCCGCCGGCGCCGTTCGTCAAAGGCGTGCCGCCGGCGGCGTAGAGCCCCTCGGCGCGCCGACACACGGCCCGAGCGCGTGCCAGCTGGGCCTCGACGCGGGCGGCGTCCTGGCGGACGCGTGCGAGTTGCTCCGCCCGTTCGAGGGCGCGGGGCCGGTGGCCGGCGTCGAGGGCGGCGCGAATGGCGCTCGACAGCGACGCCTCCTCGTCGCGCAGCGAGCGCAGGTCCCGCTCGAGGAGGACCACTTGCTCGCGGACCACCTTCAAACGGTCGCCGAGTTCGCGGAGGTCCTTGCGGCCCGGGGCGCGGGGCGCGAGGGGATCGCCGCGCAGGCGACCGAGGTTGGCGTTGACCGCCCTCCGAATGCGCTTCCACATGCCGCCAGCCTATCAGCTCGGCTCCTGCGGAGCCGGAGCCTTTCGCGGCGGCGGGGCCCCACACGCCGCAGACCGCACGGGGAGCCGGTGGCGGCGGCAGGCCATGGCGCCCTTGGGCGGGCGGGTCGCCCACGGCGAGCCACCCACCCCGGGGAGCCCCTAGCCGTTGCTCGGCCAGGGGCGGCGGGGCCCCGTGCGACGTGGGCCGGTGCGGCGGGGGCC
>RFHU01000306.1 GCA_003695705.1 Planctomycetota bacterium | reverse complement strand
CCCGTCGTGACCGCGCTCTTCGTGGTCATCCTCTGGCTCTGCTTCCGCGACCCGCGCGCGCTCTGGGTCCCCTTGCTCGCGGTCTTGCTGGCGACCCTCTACACCGCGGGGCTCCTCGGGCTCGTGGGGGAGCCCATCAACATCATCAACAACGTCCTCCCGGTGCTGATCTTCGTCATCGCCATGTCCGACGCGATCCACGTCATCGCGCGCTACCGCCGCGAGCTCGCCGCCGGACGCCCGCAGCGGGAGGCCCTCTGGACGACGCTTCGGCACCTGGCGGTCGCCTGCCTGCTCACCAGCCTCACCACCGCGGTGGGCTTCGCAAGCCTGGCCACGGCGGACATCGGCATCCTGCGCCGCTTCGGCCTCACCGCCGCGGCCGGAGTGGGGCTGGCCTACGTGGTGACCATCGCCTTCGTCCCCCTGGCCTTCAGCGTCCTCTCCCCGCGCCTCGGCCAGGAACCCCAGCGCGTCGACGCCCTCTTCGACCGGCTCTCGCTCCGCCTTGGTCGCTGGGTCCTCCGCCGCCGCGGACGCGTCCTCGCCGGGGCCCTGCTCTGCACCGCCATCGCCATCGCCTTGGGCGCGCGGGTGCGCATCGACAACAACGTCTACGAGGCCTTCGACCCCGACGACCCCTTCGCCCTCGCCAACGCGCGCCTCGAGCGCGACTTCGGAGGCATCGTCAGCCTCTCCCTGGTCGTCGCCTGGGAGGCGGACGCCTCCGGCCCCCTGACCCCCGAGGCCCTTGCCTACCTTTCCGAGCTGGAGGACTTCCTTCGCGCGCGAGGGGTCCTTCCCCTCTCGGTGGCCGACCTCGTCGCCGAGGGAAACGCGGCCTTGCGGCGCGGAGACCCCGCCGCCCGCCGCGTGCCCGAGACCCCCGAGGCCTGCCGGGCGGCCTTCCTCGCCGTGTCCGCGGCCCTCGAGACCACCGGGCGCGGAGAGGCCCTGCGGCGGCTCTGGTCGAGTCCCCGCCGCTGGACGCGCATCGTCGGCCAGGTCGGCGACCTCGGCTCGACGCGCCTCAACGGCATCTTCGCCGCCATCGAGGAGCGCCTCGCGCGCGACCGCGCGCGGCACACGGAGCTCGGCCTGCGCTGCTTCCTCTCGGGCGACGGCCCCGTGGCCTCGCGCGGGGTCGACCGGCTCATCGGCGATCTCTTCGTCAGCCTGCTCACGGCCTTCGCGTTCATCGTCCCCGTCCTCTGCCTGCTCTTCCGCTCCCTGCGGGCGGGGCTGGTGAGCACCATCCCGAACCTGCTCCCCCTCATCGCCACACTCGGCTTCCTGGGGGCGACCGGCAGGGAACTGCGCGTGACCTCGGTCATCGTGTTCAGCATTTCTCTGGGTCTGGCCGTCGACGACACCATCCACTTCATGGTCCGCTTCGGCGAGGAGTGGCGCCGCGCGGGGGTGGGACGCACCGCCTACGCGCGGGCGCTCCTGCGCACCTACCGCGGCGCGGGATCGGCCATCATCCTCACCACGCTCCTCCTGACGGCCGGCTTCTCCGCGCTCCTCCTGAGCGACTTCCCCATCTCGCGCTCCTTCGCCCTCTGCATGGAGGTCACCATCGTCGCCGCGCTCCTCGGCGATCTGCTCGTCCTCCCGGCCGTCCTCGCGGTCTTCCGCCCCTTCGGCGCGGCGCCCGAGGTCCCCGCGGACTTCGACCCCGCGGCGCCGGGAGCGGAGGGCGCGGAGCAGAGCTGAGGTCGGCCCGTGGGGCGCGCGGGCGTACTGCGGCGCCTTCGTAGGGTCCGGCGCCTCGCGCTCAGGCGCGGCCGACCGCGCCGTCGACGAAGGCGCCGAAGCCGCGGACGAGCTCGGCGAGGCGCGCGTCGAGGGCGGGGTCGACGAGGCGTCCGTCGTCGTCGAGGGCCGCGAAGATGTCCGGCAAGAACACGCGCCGGCCGTAGGGCTGGGCGTGCCGGTAGAGGAAGACTTGCTCGAGCTGCTCGACGGCGCGCACGCCGCCCCAGCGCCCCGCCGAGAGGCCGACGAAGGCGCAAGGGACGTCGGCGAGGCTTTCGGGGAAGCGGAGCATGTCGACGAAGTATTTGAGGGCGCCGGGGAAGGAGCCGTTGTATTCGGGCACGACGGTAAGGATCCCGCGCGCGGCATCGATCGCCTCTTGGAAGGGCGCGAAGTCGGCGGGCTTCTCCGCGTAGCTCTCGGGGGCGAAGAGGGACGGCGGCAGCTCGCGGAGGTCGAGGAGGCGGACCTCGCGCTCGTCTGCGCGCAGCAGTTCGGCGACCCTGCGGGCGACCTTGATCGTGTTGCACCCGGGCCGGTTGCTGCCGGAGACGACGACGAACATGCGGCTAGGATACCCGCTCGTGGTGGTGGTCGACGGAGCGCAGGGCGAAGGCGGCGGGCAGGTGCTGCGCACCTCCCTCGCCCTCTCCCTGGTCACCGGGCGCCCGCTGCGCATCGAGCGGATCCGCGCGCGGCGCAAGAAGCCCGGCCTGCGCCCCCAGCATCTCGCCTGCGTCGAGGCGGCCCGGCGGGTGGGGAGCGCCGAGGTCGAGGGGGCCGTCCTCGGCGCGCAGACCCTGGAGTTCCGACCCCACGGAGTCTTCCCCGACTCCTTGCGCATCGACGTGGGCACGGCGGGCAGCACCTCGCTGGTCCTGCAGACCGTACTCCCCGCGCTGGCCACGGCGCAGGGCCCCTCGCGCCTCGAGCTGGTGGGCGGGACCCACAACCCCCTCGCGCCCTCCTTCGACTTCTTGGCCCGCACCTACCTGCCCCTCCTCGCGCGCATGGGGCCAGAGGTCGAGGCGCGCCGGGCTCGGCCCGGCTTCTTCCCGCGCGGCGGGGGGCGCGTCGTCTTCGCCGTGCGGCCCGCCGCGCGTTTGCTTCCCTTGACCTTGATCGAGCGAGGTCCCCTGCGCGCCGCGCGGGCGCGCGCACTCGTCGCGCGCCTGCCCGCGCACGTCGGCGAGCGCGAGCTGCGCGTCGTCCGCAGCGAGTTGGGCTGGGGCGAGGAGCGGTGCGTCCTCGAGCGGGTCGACACCGCGCGCGGACCCGGCAACGCCCTCGTGTGCGAGCTGGAGTTCCCTCAGCTCACCGCGGTGGTGTGCTCGGTGGGGGCGCGGGGCGTCCCCGCCGAGCGCGTGGCGCAGCGGGCCGTGGAGGCGGTGCAACGCTACCTGGCGGCGGGAGTCCCCGTGGGCGAGCACCTCGCCGACCAGCTCCTCCTGCTCGCCGCCCTTGCGGGCGGCGGGCGCTACCGCACCGTGGAGCCGACCTTGCACACGCGCACCCAGGCGGAGCTGGTGTCGCGCTTCCTCGACCTGCGCGTGGAGCTGCGCGCCCTCGGAGACGACGTGTGGGAGGTGGAGGTGGGTTCGTGAGTCGAAGCGGAAGCGACGCGGCGAAGGATCCCCGCGAGCAGAGGGCCCGCGAGCGCGCCCGCGAGACCCTGATCCTCTTCGCCCACGGGGCGGGGGCGGGCTCGAATTCGCCCTGGATGCAGGCCTGGGCCGAGCGGCTCGGGCGTTACGGTGCGGTGGTCCCCTTCGACTACCCCTACGTGCGCGCGGGCCGCAAGGCGCCCGACCGGTTGCCTCGCTTGCTCGAGGCGCACCGCGAAGCGCTGCGCGCGGCGCGGGCTCGCTTTCGCCGCCGCCCGCGCGTCGTCCTCTGCGGCAAGAGCATGGGCTCGCGCGTCGGCTGCCACCTCGCGCTGGAGGAGGAGGTCGCGGGGCTGGTGTGCCTGGGCTATCCGCTGCGCGGCGTGGGCAAGAGCGCCCCCGTGCGCAGCGAGGTGCTCGAGGCCTTGCGCGCGCCGATCCTCTTCGTGCAGGGCACCCGCGACCGCCTCTGCCCCCTGGACCTCTTGGCGGAGGTGCGGGCGCGCATGCAGGCGCCGAGCGCGCTCCACGTGGTCGAAGAGGGCGACCACTCGCTTTCCGTGACCAAGCGCCACACCCGCGCCACCGGCATTTCCCAAGAGGCCTCGGACGCTCGCGCCCTGGCGGCCATCGGCGCCTTCCTCGGCGGGCTGCCCTGAGAGGGGCCCTCGGGCGTCGCCGCTACCCTCAGCGGCCGAGGGCGGGCAGCAGGGCCGCCGCGAGGGTCCAGGCGAAGGCGAGCACGCCGAGCAGGCGCAGTCCGTTGCGGTTCGCGCTCACCGAGGGGAAGAGGAGGGGCGCCGGCGGCGCTTTGGCCGCTTCCGGGACGGGGTAGGGAAAGTCCTGCAGTCTTTGTTCAATTTCTGTGGGGCTTAAGGGGGGCAAAAACTGTTCGGCGCTGGGG
>RFHU01000001.1 GCA_003695705.1 Planctomycetota bacterium | reverse complement strand
TCGGGGTCGGCCTTCGGGCCGTCGGCGGGGTCGGCCTTCGGGCCGGCTTCGGGCCCGGCCTTCGGGCCGGCCTCGGGGTCGGCCTTCGGGCCGTCGGCGGGGTCGGCCTTCGGACCCCACGGGACGCAGGCGCAGCGGGGGCCGGGCGGGACGCAGGCGCAGCGGGGACCCCACGGGACGCAGGCGCAGCGGGGGCCGGGCGGGACCCATCGCCAGGCGGGACCAAGCCGCTCGGCCTTCGGGGCGGGCGTCCACGGGTCGCGGGGACGGGGCCTCCTCGACGCCATTCCCTCGGCGCCCGCCAACGCCCCCGGAGCGACTTTCGAGGACGAACTCGACGGGAAACGCAGCCACGAAGAGACGGCCATCGAGAGCACGAGCTTCGGCGGCCGGCAGCGAGCCCGGCGTGCGGACCCGCTCGCATCGCCTCGTCGAGGACCCCCGCTCGCCCTCGTTGCCGGGGTGGGGGCGGCGCTCGTGCTCGCCCTCGCCGGGGGCGGCGTGTTCGTGCTCCGGGCGCGCGCGCGCGAGGCGGCCAAGCAACAATTCCTGGCCGCGGTGCGCAGCGAGCCTCCGCGCGACGCGCTCCGTGTGGGCGAGGAACTCGAGGAAGGCCTGCGGACAGGGGACGCCGAGGTTCGCGAAGCGTTGCAGGCCTTGCGCGAGCGGGTCGCGGCGCTCGACCGGCGTGCCGAAGCGGAGAAACTCCTTGCCGGGCTCTCCCGGCTCGACGACCTGGAGGCTCGCCTCGCCCTCTGCACGCAGGCCATCGAGAAGGATCCCGACTACGCGCGTGCCTACGTCGAGCGCGCCCGAGTCCGCTTCGCCCTCGCTCGTCGCGAGGCGCTCCGCGACGCGGGAGCGGGCGCCGGCTCCCCGCCGCGTCTCAGCATCGAAGAGCCCCTCGAGGACCTAGGCCTCGCGGTGTCGAAGGACCCGAACGATCCGGCGATCTTCTACGTCCGCGCCGACCTGCGCCTCATGGCCGGGCGGGATCCGGACGCGCGGAGCGAGGCCAAGAGCGACCTGCGCCGCGTCGAGCGGGCTGCCCCAGACTCCGCCCTGGCCGCCCTCGCTGCAGGGCGTCGCAAGGCGCTCGAGAACCAGTTCGCCGCGGCCATCGCCGACTACGACCGCGCCATCGAGAAGGACCCCGGACTCATCGACGCCTACCTCGCTCGCGCGGAAGCGCGCGCCAACCGGGGCGACTTCGCGGGGGCGCTCAGCGACGCGACCTTGGCCACCGAGAACGACGCCGGCTCGGCGCGGGCCTTTGCCCTCCGAGCCGAGGCGAGGGCCTTCGCGAAGAACGACATCCGCGGCGCGAGGGCAGACATCGAGCGCGCCCTCCGACTGGACCCTGCGCTGGGCGCGGCGCTCGCTCTGCGCTCTTACGTGCGCCTCGAGCGCGACCGCGACGACTTCATCACCAGCTCCGACGAGGAAATGCAGGCGGCCCTTCGCGACGCCCAGCAGGCGCTGCGCCTCGATGACTCCCTGGTCCTTGCCCACCTTACCTTGGCGCAGGTCCTTCACGCTCGGGGTCGCATCAGCGAGGCCATTTCGGCGGCCACGAAGGCCGTGCAGGTGGGCGAGTTCACCGGACACGCCGGCGCGGCCCTTCTTTGTCGGGCGCGCCTCTACGCCCAAGATGGCGTCCTCGACAGCGCAGACCTCGACCTCGATCGCGTCCTCCAGCGCGACCCCGAGAACGCGCGCGCCATGACCATCAAGGCCTCCATCCTCGTCGAGCGCAAACAGTTCTCCGAGGCCAAGGACTTGTTCGAACAGGCCATCGAGCGGGACCCCAACCTGCATCAGGCCTACTTCGGGCGCGGCTATCTGTCGCTGATGGTGGACCCGCGCAATTACACGAAGGCCATCGAGGACTTCAGCCAAGCCATCGGGCTGCGTCCCGACTACGCGGACGCCTACTTCTACCGAGGGGTCGCCTACCACGACCGGAACCGCTTCGCCGACGCCATCGAGGACATGAAACGCGCCCTCGAACTGCGCGAGACCAAGGGCAAGGGCCTTCCGGTGAGCTACAAGCTGCACGACCTCTACAACGTGCTGGGCACTTGCCACTACCACCGGCAGGAGTGGGCACTCGCCAAGCGCTACCTGGAAGAGTACGTGAAACTCGCTCCGGTCGGCTCCGCTGCCCTCACCAAGGTCCGTACCCGCCTCAAGGAGTGCGAGAAGAACCTCGCCGGGCAAAAGCGGTGAGCGGGGCGTCCGCTCGGAGGCAGGCTTGATCCCGGCCGGCGAGGGCTCGCGGCGTTCCGGTTCGGCCTCCGCGGAGCCGGAGGCGGCGAGGGCGCCCAAGGGAGAGGCGACGGGGGCGCGAGGGTCCTTCGCGACGGGGCCGGGCGAAGGGGAGAACGTCCGCGGAAGGTGCTCTCCCGTGGGCCACGATGCGGACGATTCCGCCGCGGAGGAGACCCCCCGTCACGGCGGCGCCGCGACGCCGGAGGACGGCGTGGCGCCAGGGCGCGGGCCGGACAGTCGCGCGGCGGAGGAGCGCCGCGAGGGGGCGGCGCGCAAGCCCGAGCGCGGGGAGGATTCGTTCGCGGAAGATCCGTTCGCGGAAGATCCGTTCGCGGAAGATCCGTTCGCGGAAGATCCGTTCGCGGAGGAGTGCGGCGAGGGGGCGGCGCGCACGTCCTCGCGCGCGGAGGACACGGCGGCGCAGGAGGACGCGGCGGAAGAGGACGCGGCCGGCGAGGAGTCGGGCGAGGGTGCTGCGGTCGGCGTGGGGGCGAAGGTCGGGGGACGCCGGGGCGCGGGGCAGCGCGTTCTGCTTCCGCCGCCGGCGCTCGTCGTCGCCGACGGGTCTTCGGGGAGCGCGTCCGCCGCCGCGGGCATCCCCGCCCTCGCGCGCGGAGCCACCGCGAGCCGGGTACGCTGGGCCGCGCTCCTGGGTGCGTCGCTCGTAGCGGCGACGGCCTGGGGCGGTTGGTTCTTCCTCGAGGGCCTGCGCGCCGACGCCGAGGTGGGCGAGTTCCTGCGCCTTGCCCGCAAACAGGATCCCGACGCCGCCCTCGCGGCCTACGGCACCCTCTCGCCTGCGGCCCGAGAAGACCCTCGGGTGGAGGGCCTGCGGGCGAAGCTCCAGGAGGGCCTCGCGCGAGAGCGCGCACGCCGCGAGGCCCGCCGGCGCTACGAGGCGGCGGAGGCCCTCGCGGACCGGCCTGCGGAGGCCCGTGCGGCCTGCGAGGCAGCCCTCGCGGCGGATTCGAGCTTCGCCCCGGCCTACGTGCTTCGCGCCTGGCTCCGCGCCCGCGCGGCGCGTGCGCGGCCAGGCGAGGCGCAGGCGGCCCGCGTCGTCTTGCGGGACGCCTTCGCCGATCTCGACGCCGCGCGCCGCGCCGCTCCCGCCGACTCCGCGGCCGAGTTGGTGCGCGGAGTCCTCCTCTTCGACGCGGGCGACCGCGAGGGAGCCTCGCGGGCCTTCGCGGAGGCCGGTGGGAGCCCTGGGCCCGAGAGCGCTCTGGCGCGGGCTTGGCGGCGCCTGCTCGGTGGCGAGTTCGAGCGCGCCGCGGGGGACTTCGAGCGCTGCGCCGAGCGTGCCGCCGGTTGGCGGAGGTCGCTCGCTCTGCGCGGGGCGGCCGTTGCCGCCCTGGCCCTGGGACGACGAGCGCTCGCCCGCGCCTTCGCCCGGCGCTTGGCCCGGGAGGACCCCGGGAGCCCCGCGGCTCCGCTCGCCCTCGCCGAGTGCGCCGACGACCCCCGCGCCGCCCGGGCGCATCTTGCAGAGGCCCTGCGGCGGGATCCCCTCTGCGCGCGGGCCCACGCCTTGCTCGCCGAAGTGCTGGCGGCGGCGGAGCCCGGGCGAGCGCGCCAGGCGGCCCGGCGCGCGCTTGCCCTCGACCCGGCCTGCGCCCTCGGGCACCGGGTGCTCGCCGAGTTGGCGGAAGAGGAGGGCGCCCGCGAAGAAGCCCTGGAGCGCGCCCGCGCCGCCGCGAGAGCAGCCTGGCGCCCGCGGGAGCGCGTGCGCGCGCTCGCCCTCGCCCTGCGCGTTGCGCGCGCGCTCGGACGTCCGGCGCCCGAGCGAGCCGAACTCGCCGAGGAACTCTTGCGCGTTGCGCCGGATTCCGTTCCGGCGCTGGTGGAGCGCGCCGCCGCCCGGGCTGCGGCGGGGCGAACCCGGGAAGCCCGCGCCGACCTCGAGCGTGCGTTGCGCCTGGGCTCGACGCCCCCGCCGGACGCCCTCTTCCTGCACGCGCAGCTCCTCTGGGCGCTGCGGCCCTGCCCCCTGCCCGAGGTCCTGGCTGCCTTGGGTCGCCTTCTCGACCTGGCTCCCGAGCACCAGGAGGCGCGCCTGCTTCGTGCGCGGGCGCTCCTCCGCGCGGAGCGCCCGCGGGAGGCCCTGAGCGACTTGGAGCGGGTCCACGGCGTCGCCCCGGAGACCGTCGAGCTCCTGCGCGCCGACGCCCGCTTTGCGCTCGGGGAGTGGGCCGCCGCGCGTCGCGGCTACGAGGCCTACCTGCGGCTTCGTCCCGACTCCCCCGAGGCCGCGCGCGCCCGGGAGCGGAGCGCGCTCTGCGCGCGGCGCCTGCGCCGGAGCGCCGCGGATTTCTGACGGCGCGCGGGCGTTCGCTCCGCGCGCGGCCAAACCGCCCTCGCCGTGCGGCGCGGCTCCACGAGGGCATGGCGGGGCACTGGGCCTCCGTGCGGCGGCGCTTCTTGGGTAGACTCCCCGCCCATGTTCCGGCGCATCCTGATCGCAAACCGCGGCGAGGTCGTGTCCCGAGTGCTGCGCACGACGCGGCGGCTGGGCATCGAGGCCGTCGTGGTCGTCTCCGAGGCCGACCGAGACGCGCCCTACGTGGAGGAGGCCGACGAGGTGGTGTGCCTCGGCCCGCCGCCCTCGAGCCAGAGCTACCTGGACCGCTCCAGCGTCGTGCAGGCGGCCAAGCAGACTCGTTGCGCGGCGGTGCATCCGGGCTGGGGCTTCCTCGCCGAGGACCCCCTCTTCGCCGACTTGTGCCGCCAGCACGGGCTGAGCTTGGTCGGCCCGAGCGCGAGGCTGATGCGGCTCATGGGCAAGAAGCTCTCCGCCAAGCAGGCGGCGCGCGCGGCCGGCCTCGACGTCATACCCGGCTCCGACGGCCTTCTGCACACGCTGGAGGAGGCGCGCGCCGCGGCCGAGGCCACCGGCTACCCCCTCCTCCTCAAGGCCGACTCCGGAGGCGGAGGGCGGGGCATGCGCCGCTGCGACGGCCCCGAGGACCTCGAGCGGGCCTTCGGTCTGGCGCGCTCCGAGTCCCTGGCCGCCTTCGGCGACGGCGCCCTCTACATGGAGCGCTTCATCGAAGGGGGGCGGCACATCGAGGTGCAGGTCTTCGGGGACGCCTACGGGAATGCGCTGCACCTCGGCGAGCGGGAGTGCTCCATTCAGCGCAAGCACCAGAAGCTCATCGAGGAGTCTCCGTCCCCTGCCCTCGACGAGGCCGCCCGGACGGAGGCCGGCCTGCGGGCTGCGCGGGCGGCGGCTCGCCTGGGCTACGTGGGCGCGGGCACCATCGAATTCTTGCTCGACGAGGAGGGTGCCCTGCGCTTCATGGAGATGAACACCCGGCTCCAGGTCGAGCATCCCATCACCGAGGAGCGCTGCGGGATCGACCTGGTCGAGTGGCAGCTGCGCGTGGCCGCGGGCGAACCGCTTCCCCTCGACCAGTCGCAGGTGCGGCTCTCGGGGCACGCCATCGAGGCGCGCATCAACGCGGAGGATCCTTCCGCGGACTTCCGCCCCTGCCCGGGCACCATCGAGCGCCTCGAAGTCCCCGCAGGACTGCGCTTCGACACACACGTTCGCGCGGGGTACACGGTTCCGCCGCACTACGACTCGCTCCTTGGCAAGCTCATCGCCTACGCCGACGATCGACCCACGTGCATTGCCGCGCTGCGTGCCGGGCTCGAGGCGCTGCGGATCGATGGGGTCGCGACCACGCGATCGGCGCTGCTCGCCGTGCTCGACAGCGAGGCCTTCCGCAGCGGACGCTACGACACGCGCGGGTTGCCCGGCATCGAGGGATGCTGAGCCGTGCGCGCGAGGGCCGCAGCGTCTCGGCTTCGCCGTCGCCGGGGCCCTGCGCCCGTTGCCCCCTCCTCGGACACGAGCCGAGGCGGGCGGCAGGTCGCCGGGGTCGAGGAGCCGGTGGCGCTCCTCAGCCCCCCTTCTTCTCCCCCGTAGCCCCGGAGTCGCCCCATGGCCCACGTGCCGCTCTCGCCCATAGGACGCCCGCGGGGAGCCTTTCTCTCCGACGAGGACTACCGCGACAACCTGGCCGCCATGCGCGCGCGCGAGAAGGTGCTCGCCGAGCGCCGCGCCGAGGTCGCTGCGGGCTGGGGCGAGAAGTACGTGGCCCGCGTCCACGAGAAGGGCAAGCTGACCGCTCGCGAGCGCATCGAACGCCTTGCCGATGCAGGCGCCGGCTTCCTCCCCCTGGGGACCTTCGTCAACTACGGCGAGGTCTTCGGCGGCAAGCTGAAGAGCCCGGGCGCGGGCGTCATCACCGGCTTCACCCGCGTCGCCGGTCGCCGGGTGCTGGTCATCGCCAACGACAACACCGTGGCCTCCGGGTCCTGGTGGCCGCGCACTCCGGAGAAGATCCAGCGCGCGCAGGACGTCGCCCTGCGCCTGAACGTTCCCGTCATCTACCTGGTCGACTGCTCGGGCCTCTTCCTCCCCGAGCAGTCGCGCACCTTCTCGGGGGCGCGCGGCGCCGGGCACATCTTCGAGCGCAACGCGCAGCTCTCGGCGGCGGGGGTCCCCCAGATCGCGGGGGTCTTCGGCGACTGCATCGCGGGCGGTGGCTACATGCCCATCATCAGCGACCGGGTCATCATGACCGAGCAGGCCTACATGGTCATTGCCGGGGCCGCACTCATAAAGGGGGCCAAGAGCCAGCAGATCACCTCGCTGGACATCGGCGGCCCCGAGGTCCACGTCCACCAGAGCGGCTGCGCCGACGTCCGCGTCCCCGACGACGAGGCGGCATTGGCTTGGATCCGGCGCGAGGTCGAGCGGTTGCCCGCGCCGGCCTGCGACTACTACCGCGCGGGCGCGGAGCCGGCACCTCCTCGGTTCGATCCCGCCGAGCTGGCGGGCATCGTCCCCGTCGACCATCGAGTGGCCTACGAGGTCCGCGAGGTCTTGGCACGCCTGGTGGACGCCTCCTTGTTCTGGGAACTCTGGCCTCACATTGGGCGGGAAGTGGTCGTTGGCGTGGGGCGAGTCTCGGGCCTCTACGTGGGCTTTGCGTGCAACGACCCCGGACTGGTGCCCGACGCCGAGCGGCCTGGGAAGAAGCGGCCCGGCGGGATCCTCTACCGCGAGGGCATCGCCAAGTTGGCTCAGTTCGCCAGGGCCTGCGACGCCGACGGGATCCCGCTCGTCTGGCTGCAAGACGTCTCTGGATTCGACATCGGGGCCGAGGCCGAGCGCCTCGGCCTCCTCGGCTGGGGCAGCTCGCTGATCTACGCCAACTCCACCCAGCGTGCGCCGGTGTTCACCGTGCTCTTGCGCCGCGCGTCCGGAGCGGGCTACTACGCAATGAGCGGCCGCCCGTACGACTGCGTGGTGCAGCTCTCGACCCCCGTCTCGCGCCTGAGCGTCATGGAGGGGCGCACCCTGGCCATTGCCACCTACCGGACGAAGCTCGACGAAGACTTCCGCATCAAGACGGAGGACCCCGAGGAGCGGGCGCGCATCGAGGCCGGAATGAAGGAGGTCGAAGCGCGCATCGAATCCGACATGGACCCCTACGTGGCCGCTCGGCAGCTCGACACCGACGAGATCGTCGCCCTGGGCGAACTGCGCGAGACCTTGGAGGGCTTCGTCGAGCTCGCCTACCAGGCAACGGGGCGGCGGACCATCAAGAACCCGCGCATCTGGAGCCTGCACGATCTGGCGGCCCTCGCACCGGCCCGCGGCGAGCCATGGACCTGTCTCGCGCGCCGCGAAAAGGGGAGGGTTCGCCTGGCTGCGCCCGCGGTGGGGGTCCTCCGCGAGCTGGCGCCCGTCGGTGCGGCCTTGGCCCCCGGGCAGGTCGCGGGGGAGTTCGAGCGCCTCGGCGTGCGCTGCGCCCTCGTGGTGCCGCCGGGGGCCTCGGGCGTGGTCCGCGAGCGCCGTGTCGAGGTCCCCACGCCCCTCGGCTACGGCGACGCCTTCCTCGAACTCGTCCCCATCGGCGAGTTGGCGGACGCAGGGGAGGAGGAGCACGCCGGCGGCGGCGCCGCGGGCGAGCTCGTGCTCCGCGCACCCCAGGTCGGTCGCTTCTACCATCGCCCTTCGCCCGACCGGGACCCGTACGTCCAAGCGGGCGACGTGCTCGAGTCCGGGAAGACCGTCGGGCTCATCGAGGTGATGAAGACCTTCTTCCAGGTCCACTACGGCGATCCGGGCACCGGCGTGGGCCTGCCTGCCCGCGCACGGGTCGTGGCGCATCTCGTGGCCGACGGCGACGAAGTCGCCCAGGATCAGCCCCTCCTCGCTCTGGAGGCGATCGAGCCATGAGCGACCACCTTCCCGCGGTCGTCGTGGCGCCGCGCTCCGGAAAGCCGCAGGGCGCTTTGATCTGGCTCCACGGGCTGGGCGCGGACGGGCACGACTTCGTCCCCGCCCTGCCCGCGCTCCCCCTCGAAGAACTCGGCCTGAAGGTCGTGCTTCCGCACGCGCCGGCCCGGCCGGTGACCATCAACGGAGGACTGGTGATGCCCGCCTGGTACGACATCACCGGCGTCGACCTCGAGGACCGCCAGGACGAGGAGGGGGTCCGCGCCTCGGCCAAGGCCGTGGAGTCCCTCGTGGCGCGTGAGGTCGCGGGGGGCATCCCCTCCGAACGGATCGCGCTGGTGGGCTTCTCGCAGGGTGGCGCCGTGGCCTTGTTCGCGGGCTTGCGGCATCGAGAGCGCCTGGCGGGCGTCGCGGCCCTCTCCACCTACCTGATCCTCGGCGACGCCCTCGAGCGGGAGCGGTCCCCGACGAACGGCGGCTTGCCCGTGTTCCACGCCCACGGGCGCTTCGACCCCGTCGTGCGCCTGCAATGGGGCGAGCTCGCCCGCGACTGGCTGCGCGCTCGTGGACATCCCGTGGACTGGCACGTCTACCCCATGGAACACGCGGTGTGCCCCGAAGAGCTGGCGGACCTCGGCCGCTGGCTGGCCACCATCTTCTCGCCTCGCTAGCGCGCGGGGCGGGCGCTCTCGCGCCGGGATCGAGGGAGCGGAGGAGTCGAGCGGGGCCGCGCTCCCGGCACGTGCCGCTCAAGTCTCGGAGGCAGCGGGCCGAAGAGCCACACGGAGGAAGGTCCGTGAGTTCCGTCCGCTACCTGCTCGTCATCGTCTTGGTGGGGGTCCTCTCCCTCCTCACGGTGTCGGAGCACGTGGAGCGGACTCGCCTCGGCTATGCCATTCGCGAGCTCGAGCGCGAGCGCGCGCGGCTGCGCGAGGAGGAGAAGGCGGCTCTTCTCGCCTACGAGCAGGCGGTGGTTCCGGAGCTTCTCGTTCGGCGGGCGGCCGCGCTGGGCGTGGCCGGTCCCGACGAGCTCGCCGCCCTGGTCGGTGCCAGCCGGTGAGTGCCCTGCCGCGCGAGCGGATCGAGCGCTGGGCGCGCGCGGCCAAGGGCTTCCTGGCCTGGGTGTGGGGGTCGTGGCGTGCCTGTGGACGCGCGCGCCTCGATCGGCCGCGGCGGCCCGCGCGGCTGCGTGCCCAGCTCGTCCTCTGGTGCATCCTCTTCGGCTACGCGGGGGTGTGTTACCGGCTCTACACGCTCCAAGTGCGCGAGCACCCCTACTGGAAAGACGTGGCGGACCGCCAGCACACACGCACGCAGACGCTGCCTCCCGAGCGCGGTCGGCTGCTCTTTCGCGACGGGGATCGCGAGGTGCCGGCCGCCGTCTCGGTGCAGAGGGGAAGCCTGCTCGTCTACGGGCGCCGGGGGCGCGACGTGGAAGGCTTCTTGAACAAGCTCGAAGAGGCGCTCGGCCCCCTGGAGCCCGTGGCGCGCGAGCGCCTGGCCGCTCGGCTGCGGGCGGGCAAGGCCACCTACGTCCGGCGCCGCGGGCTCACCCCCGCAGCCGTTGACCGCGTTCGCGCGGCGCGGCTGCCCCACTGCGAGGTGGTTCTCGAGGCCGATCGGGTCTACCCCTTTGGACCGCTCGCAGCGCAGGTTCTCGGGTTGACCCGCGACGGGCTAGGCAGCACGGGGCTCGAGCGCCGCTTCGAGCCCTGGCTGAAGGGCGTCCCCGGCCGCCGCGAAGTCCGCCTCGACGTCCTCGGGCGCGAGCGCATCGACGCGGGGGACGTCCGAAGGCCGGCCATCCCCGGCTACGACCTCGTGCTCAGCATCGACCGTTCGATCCAGGCGGCGGCCGAGGAGGAGCTGGCCCGCCTGGCGGCCGAGCACGCCCCCCAGGGGGCGGTGGCGGTGGTCGTCGACCCGCGCAACGGCGACGTCCTCGCGATGGCTTCCTGGCCTGGCTACGACCCCAACGACCCCGGTGAGGACTTCCGAGCGGGCATGGCGAACCGGGCGATCTGCCACGTCTACGAGCCCGGCTCGACCATCAAGCCGCTGCTCGTCGGAACAGCCTGGGAGCTCGGCAAGGGGGGGAGCGAGCGGGCGATCCACTGCCCGACCCGCCTCAAGGTGCGCGGGCGGCGGAAGGCCATCGTGGACTCGCATCACGTGGGCTCCGTGCGCGAGGCCGACGTCATCGTTCAGTCCTCGAACACCGGTGCCTACCAGATCACCGCCCGCCTGACCCCCGACGAGATCCGCACCGCGCTCTCCGCCTTCGGCCTGGGCCACGCCTCGGGCATCGACCTCGCCGGAGAGGTGCAGGGGAACCTGCGCGCCCTCGCCGAACTCGAGGACCCCCGCAAGCTCCCCACCACCCTCGGCTCGGTGGCGCAGGGCTATGCCCTCACCGTGACGCCGCTGCAGATGGCCATGGCCTACGCAGCCCTGGCCAACGGCGGGACCCTCTACCGACCTCGCTTGGTCCGGCGGCTGCGCGACCGGAGAGGGCGGGTCCTCAAGGAGTGGGATCCTCAGCCCCGCGCCCGGCCGCTCTCGGCGCGCATCACGCGCGGGCCGCTGCGCGAGGCCCTGACGCGCGTGGTGAACGGTCGCCACGGAACGGCGCGACGGGCCCGCTCGGCAAGCTACACGGTGGCGGGAAAGACCGGCACCACCAAGCTGCTCGTCCACGGACGCTACCACGAGCGCGAGGTGGTGGCCTCCTTCGCCGGCTACGCGCCGGCCGAGGCCCCGCGGGTCGCCTTCTGCGTGGTCGCTTGGGCGCCCGACACGAGCCGGCGGCGCAAGTGGGGCGGCACGGTGGCGGCGCCCGCGGCCGGCCGCATCGCCGAGCGGGCGCTGCGCCTCCTGCGCGTGCCGCCCTCGCCGCGCCCTGCGCAGACCAAGTAACATCGCCGGGGTGATCGAGGTCGAGGGCCTCACCCAGCGCTACGGCTCCTATACGGCCGTCCAGGACCTGAGCTTCCTCCTCGGGGCGGGAGAGGTCGTCGGGTTCCTCGGCCCCAACGGCGCGGGGAAGACCACCACCCTGCGCGTCTTGGCGAGCGCGCTCGCCCCCAGTTCGGGGACCGTCCGTGTGGGCGGGCACGACGTGCTGCGGGAGCCCGTGGCCGCGCGCGAGGTCCTCGGCTACCTCCCCGAGCGCTGTCCCCTCTACCCCGAACTCCTCGTGGAGGAGGCGCTCGACTTCATCGCCCGCATCCGCGGCCTCGATCCCTGCGCGCGGCGGGAGGCGCGCGGGCGGGTGGTGGACCTGTGCGGCCTTGGCGAGGTCCTGGGGCGAGCCTGCGGCGATTTGTCGAAAGGTTTTCGGCAGCGCGTCGGAATCGCCTGCGCGCTCATCCACGACCCTCCGGTCTTGCTGCTCGACGAGCCCACGAGCGGCCTGGACCCCCACCAGGTGCGCGAGGTCCGCGCCTTGGTGCGTGCCCTGGGCGAGGAGCGCACCGTCCTCTTCTCCAGCCACGTGCTGTCGGACGTCGAGGCGACCTGCCGGCGGGTCCTGGTCCTGCACCAAGGCCGGCTGATTGCGGACGACGCGCTGGAGTCGCTCGAACGGCGCGTGCGCGGGGGCGCCGTGCGGTTCCGCTGCGCCGCGTTCGCCGACGAAGAGCGGGCGCGGCTCGAGACCTTGCCGGGCGTGCGCGCGTTGCGCGCGGAACCCGACGGAGGGTGGACGGTCTTCCCCGAGGAGGAGGTGGACGACCTTCCCGAGCGCCTCTTCCGCTTCGCCGTTGCGGAGGGCCTGTTGCTCACCGAGTTGGCCCCGGCGCGCGTCACCCTCGAGGACGTGTTCCTGCATTTGACGAGGGCCTGAAATGCGACGGAGTCGCGAGGTCCTGCGCGCGGTGGTCGCCCGTGAGTCGAGGGCCTTCTTCGGTCAGCCCTCGGCTTGGGTCTTCCTCGCTGCCTTCCTGTTCGTTTCCGCCCTCCTCGGCCTGCGGGGCTTCTTCGAGCGCAACGTGGCCGACCTGCGCGACTACTCCTTCGGGCTTCGATGGGCGCTGATGCTCTTGGCGCCTGCGGCGACCATGCGCCTCTGGGCCGAGGAGCGGCGCGCGGGGACCATCGAGTTGTTGCTCACGCTTCCGCTGCGCCCCGGCGAAGCGGTGCTGGGCAAGTACCTGGCCAGCCTGGCGGTGGTGGGAGCGGCCCTCCTCCTGGGGGCCACCTTCCCTCTTTCCCTGGCTCCCTTCGCCGACTTCGATCCGGGACAGGTGCTCTCGGGTTACCTGGGCGCCCTGCTGCTGGCCGCGGCCTTCCTGGCCGTCGGCGGCCTGGCCTCGGCGGTGTCCCCCAGCCAGGAGGTGGCCTTCGTGGCCGGCGCGCTCGCTTGCGGCGCCTTGAACCTCCTCGGCGACCCCTATCTGCTCGAACGCATGGGCGTCGCCCTGGGAGAGGACGGGCGTTGGCTGCTCGACGCCCTCGGCGCCTTGGCCTTGGGCACCCACCACGAGGCCCTCAGCCGGGGCGTTCTGGAGACGCGCGGGCTGGTGGCCTTCGGTGGGGTCACCCTGGCGGCCCTCTTCTGGACCGCCCTGGCGGTGGAGAGACGCGGACGAGCCAGCGCCGAGCGGGGCCTGGCTGCGGTGCTGGCCGGCGCGGCGGTCCTCCTCGCGGTGAGCTTGGCGAACCATCGGCGCCTCTCGCTCCGCTTCGATCTCACACGCCGCGGACTGCACTCGCTTTCGGCCGACACGCTCGACCTCCTCGCTCGCGTTCGCGGCGAGCTGACCGTGCGCGCCTACCTGAGCCGCGACGGGGTTCCGCTCTCGGCCGAGCCGCTGGTGCGCGAGCTGCTCGATTTCCTCGACGAAGTCGCCGCGGCCGGCGGCGAACGGGTGCGGGTGGAGCGGGTGGACCCGCGCACCCCCGAACTGCAGGCCGACGCCGAGCGGGAGGGAGTGCAGCGCTTCGACCTAGAGGTCCGTCGCGAGGACGGGGCGGAGACGCGAAGGGTGTTCGCGGGGCTGGTCTTGTTCTACGAAGGGCGCCCCGCGGAGACGATTCCGGTGGCGCTGGGGCGGAAGAATCTGGAATACGACTTCGCCCTCGCCTTGCGGCACTTGGTTCTCCCTCGGCGGCGGATCGGCGTGGCGGGGGCTTGGAACTATCCTCGGGCCACCGCGGCCCTTGAGCGCGTCCACTTCGTCGAACGCCTCGACCTGGCCCGCCAGAAGCAGGTGCCCCCGGACATCGGCCTGGTCCTCTACGCCGCGCCCACGCCGCCGTCCGAGCGCGAAGTCTACGTTCTCGATCAGTTCGTCGCCCGGGGGGGCGCGCTCCTCCTCTTGGCCGAAGGTGTTTCGAGCCGGGGCGCGTCGTGGCGGGCCGTCCCGCACCCGCGCGGGCCGCTCCACGAGGCTTTGGAAGCCTGGGGGCTCGAGCTGGACGCGGAGCTGGTGGTGCAGGAGCCGTGGCGAACCTGGGCTCTGCGCGTGGACGGGCGACAGGTCGTGGCCCGGTACCCTTGGTTCGTGGGGCCCACGGGCGCTGGCAACCAGGACAGTCCGGTGGCCGCGAACCTCGGGCGCGTGGTAATGCCCTTCGCCAGCCCGGTGCGGGGGCCCGAAGTCTTGCTCCGGTCGCCGCCGGCGTGGACCCTTGCCGGAGAGCAAGACCTGCGGCCGGAGCGTCGCCTGGCCCTCTCGATCGGCGCGGCCCGCCCCCGTCCGCTCGCGGCGGCGGCGCGGGGCGAACTGCGCAGCGCGTGGGCCCACCGGCCGGGCCCCGTGCTGCTTCCCGACGCGGGGGGTGGTGAGGATCCCTTGGCGATTCCTCTGGAGCGTCCGCTGGCGCCGGGGGCGGTGGTCGTCGTGGGCGACACGGATTTCCCGCGCGATCGGTGGATTGCCCAGGGAGACGGCCTGGCCTTCCTCCTCAACCTGGTGGATTGGGCCGAGGACCGCGGCTCGTTGGCGCGGCTGCGCGCCCGAGAGGCGCGCGTGCCCCTTCGCGGTGGTGGGGAGCGGATCCTCGGTTTCTCGCGCGAGACCGCGGTCTGGGTCCTCGACGTCGTCTTGCTGCCGCTGTTCGTTCTCGCCTTCGGGTTGGGACGCCTCGGGCTGCGCCGCCGCCGCATGGGTCTGCGCGCCACCGCCTTGCGGCGGCGCCTGGCCCGGGGGAGGGGCGCGTGAGCCGGCGGGTCCGGTCGTTGGCGGTGCTGGTGGCCCTGCTCGCGGGCGCGCAGGCCGCGCTGCGTCTCGGCGCCGCGCCAGCGCGCGTCGATCCCCTCGTGGCCCGTTTCGACCCGGCGGCGGTGTGGCGCGTCGTCCTCAGCAGGGGGGAGCGGCAGGTGGTCCTCGAGCGGCGCGCGGGCAAGGAGTGGGTCGTCGCCTCCCACGGGGCCGTGCCGGTGCGGCGTGGCGCGCCGGAGGGATTGCTGCGCCTGCTGCGCGGGTGGCGGCGGCAGCGCGTGGCGGGCAGCGACCCGCGGCGCTACGCCGAGTGGGGGGTGGGCGGCGACGACGCGCGCCGGGTCCAGCTCTTCGCGCGCAGCGGTACGCCCTTGCTCGACCTCTACGTGGGCCGGGTCACCGGGATCGACCCGGTGGCCGCCCGTGCGCGGGGCGCTCAGGTCGACTCGGAGCGGCTCGGGCTCTTCGTGCGGGCTGCCGACGAGGCCGAGGTCTCGGTGGTCAACGCCTTCCTCCTGGGGCTGTTCGAGCCGGTGCCTCGGAATTGGTTCCGGAGGCCGCTCCTCGAGGGGCGTCCCGAGGACGTGCGCCGCCTGCGGATCGTTCGCCCGGGCGAAGACCCCTTCGAACTCCTCCTCTCGCCCTTCCCCGGGCGCGCGCTGGGCGATCCGCGCCCGCTGGACCCGGCGCGCGTCTACGGGCTCCTGCAGCAGATCTACATGCTCGAGCCCAAGGGAGCGGGCCGTGCGCCTCCGGCGGGTGTGTTCTCGGTGGAACTGGAGCGAGCCGGCGAGGAATCCGAACGCTTCCTCCTTTGGGAGGCGGAGGGCCGGTTCTTCTTCGCGGGGGAGGGGCTGCGGGTCGAACTCGCCGCCCAGGCCGCGCAGAAGGTCCTTGCCGCCCGCTTGGATGGCCTCTGGCGGCGCCGGTTGATCGGGGCGGGCGAAGGGTCGCTGGCGCGCTTGCACTGGGAAGAGGGCGACGAGGAGATCGCCCTGCGGCTGCGCCGGGAACTCACCTGGGAGGCCACCTGCACGGGGATAGGTCGCCCGTTGGCTTCGCGTCGCTGGCCGTCCGGCGCGGCGAAGGAACTCCGCGAGCGCGTTGCCGCACTCGAGGCGGTGCGCTGGGAGCGGAGCCCGCGCTCGACCGAGGACGCTGGCTGGGCGCGCCTCGTGGCGGTGGAGCCCGGCCGTTTCCGGGCGGTGCTTCGCTTCGGAGTCCGCCGGGGCGAGTTGCGCGAGGTGATCGTGGATGGCGTGGCGGTGCCGGGCTGGGTCCCCGAAGCGGAGGTCCAGGCCATCCGCGCGGCCTTCCTCGCCCTGGCGCCGGACTGACCGCGCCAGCAGCTGCTGTGATCGCCGCAGCAAGCGAACCAGCCCGCGGTGCGGTCGGTGGTTGCCGAGTCCATGCCTTCCGCGATCGCCCTGTTCAGACCGGTCCTCTGCGCCAACGCTACGAACTGCGATCGGCGGCCAGTCAGAACGGGCGCTCGACGACGTGATCGAAATCCGCCGGGCTTCGCGATCGGGATGAGGTCAACGCAGAAGACGCGTCCGAGGCTGCCGGGGAAGGGAGAACACGGTACGTCAGTCTGGGAACACGAGAACCTCGCGGAGGGCTAGGCAACCGGGACCGGTCGCTGCAATGCGGAGGTAGCGAATGGTTTGCGGACGAGGCAAGCGCACTTCCCAGCCGGGAAGCGCTGCGGCGTTCTCCACCCGAAGGAGGGCTTCGTAGTGCACACCGTCCTTCGAGCCGCTGACGACGAGTGGGCGGGAGTTGACAGCGAGCGGAGCCAAGGAGTGGACACCGGTGAGGTCGCCTTCATGAATCCGCAACCGCTGGATTCGGCGTGGTCGGACGAGGTCGATTTCGAGGTACGGAGAACCATCGGAGAGCGTTATGGACCCGAAAAACCCTACGTAGCCGTCGACGGCGCGAGAGGGAGCGACGAGGTGCGGCTCCTCGATCGGAAGCGGAGCAGCACTCGGTCGCGTGCGCTTTCCGTAGGCCAAGTTGCGAAGGGGCCCGTCGCTTGGCTCCCAGCGGTACTTGCAGTTCCAGCCCGTGCCGCCCTGGAGACGAACCACGAAGGGAATCGAAGTTACGAACGCAAGGCCGATCAACCCCAACCGGTGCCTTCCGCGAGGAAGTCTCAGGCGGCCCAGGACGTAGACGCCAAGCAGGAAGAAGACAAGGGCCCCGACTCCGAATCCTGCAAGGGAAGCAGGGCTGCGGTAGCGGAGGTGGACGTGGCTTCGTCCAGCAGGAATGGGGACGGCGATTTGATGTCCGTTCGCTTCGAGCGCAACCACGGGCCTTCCGTCGACCTGGACGCGCCAATTCGGTTCGAGCAGGAGCCCCACGAGGAGGTAGGCGGGAACGGGGCTGCGAACGAGGAAGACCAGTTCGTTGGTGCTGGCGAAGACCGTTTCCACTCCAAGTGCACTTGATCGTTTCGAGGAAGAATCAGAGGAGGAAACGGAAGGAGCAGGGGGAGAAACGAGGTAGACAAGATCCGGTTCCAGTTCGACCTGCATTGCCTCAAGGGCTCTGCGCGACGAGTCCACTCGAATGGCGCGCGTTGCGACACGAGCGAGGTAGGGCTCCAAGAAGCCGCGTTCGTACTGCTCTTTGGCCTTCGCCGTGTAGAGACCCAGCCCTGCCAGCACGAAGGCTCGGGGGTCTGAGGCCTTTGCGCTGGAGAAGTCCTTCCATGTTGCGGTGGGAGAACGCCGGGCAATCCACGTGCCATGACCCAGGAGCAGACCCAGGTAGAGCAGAAGGAGTGCGTTCGGAACCGCAAGGAGTCGGTCGCGACGGGCCACGGCGTAGCACGCGGTGCCTACAAGGATCAGACAAGCCAGGGCCAAGAGAGAGGTCTCGAGCCAGGCGGGGACGTCTCGAATCTCGAGGGGTGCGGCAGCGGAAACGAAGGGTTCCGCCAACAGCGCGCGTCCCAGGAGACAGAACAGGGAGCACGCGCAGGCCCAGGTAGCGGGGGTCTTGTACAGGGATCGGATCGGAGCACACGGACGAAGCAACCAAGTCGATACGACCAGGAAGAGCATTGGGAGGACAAGCGTTGCCCGGCCAGGGATCCGCATGCTGCTCATGAAAGGCAGGGTCGACCAGGCGAGGCGAAACACGGGGGTCGATTTCCCCATGGCGAAGAGCAACACCAGGACAGAGAGGCACCACGCGGTCCAGATCGGCCTCGGAATGCGCTGCCCGATCAGACGCGCGGCCGGAAGGCTCAAGGAGAGCAGGAAAAGGGGCGAGCCTGCAAAACTCCCGTGCACTGACGAGCGCAGAGGCCTTAGCAACGCTTCTAGGACACCAACGGGCGGCCCTGTGTATGCCGGGGCCGCTGCCCATTCGTAAACCTGACCAACGCGTCCCACGTTGCGGGGCAAGAATTCGACGGCGTAGGGGAGCCAGAAGGGGGCAGCGAGCAGGACCCCGACGAGGGTCCAGAAGAAGGCCTCGGCCCAGAAGCGGCGCAGTGTTGCCCAAGACGGGCGAGAGCGGACACCCAGGCTCGTCAGCCAGAAGGGGCACAGGAGCGCGAAGACAAACGCTCCGGCGAAGCCGTAGTAAGCCATTTGCGGCTGGCCGCTGACGGCGAGCCAGTAACTGGCGGCCACGACCCATAGGGGTCCTCGCGGTCGCGAAGCTCCGAGGCAGAGCAGGCCGAGCGAGCAGCAGAGAAGGAGGTGCCCGGTCCAGGCCTCGAAGGCGGCGCCGAAGCGAAACATGTCGAGTGCGCGCAGGTTGTAGGCAGTGGAGGCCGAGAGGAAGAATGCGAGCCAGGGACCGAAGCGGAGTCGGCGGAGGAAGCGGAAGAGGACCCAGTGCGTCCAGCCAAGAGTGAACAGACGTGCCGCGGTGTTCCAGTCGAGGGCATGTCCCTGCCAGTAGCCAGGCAAGAGGGTGACGAGGTGTGCGACGGGGTGATAGAGCTGCCCTTGGGAAAGTGCGCTGGCGCTCTGTCCTCCCGCGAACCCCGGCGAGTAGAGAGGCCAAGTCCCCGAGCGGAGGGAGAAGAAGAGTTCCTGCTGCCAGGCGATCGAAAACAACGGGTAGTCCAGGCCAATGGTGTAGGAAGAGAGGAAGGGCACCAGCCAGGGAAGCAGCGTGGCCGGGAGGACGAAGCAGAAGCCTGCGAAGCAGACCAGCGTTCGCAAGCGCCCCCTGGAGAGGAAGGGACCCATGCGGCTGCCTTGGGGCGACTCCAAAGCGGGGAAACTAGGCGCTGTGGTCGACGAGTTCTGCTCTGCGGACCGATCGGCAGAGTGGGGGCGGCCTTCCCCAGAGTGCGTGATCCGTGGTCCAGCCGCGAACGGACCCGCCTTCCTTCTCGGGGTCAGGCATTGGCCGTCTCGTGGCGTGTTCGTCTTCTTCTTGCGGTTGGAATTCGTCACTGCATGTTCCCCAGGGAACTCGGGGGATTCTCGGAAGCGGGGACGTCAACCTCGGAAGGGGGAACACGGTAGACCCTCGGCGAACTCCCTTCGTACGGCGCGGGTCGCCACCCTTCGGTTCTTCGAGCCTTACCTTCTTCGCACGCTTGCGCGATTGTTCGGATGCTTGCGCTAAGTCTTGGATGAGCTCGCGGAGCGTGCCGTCGAGGCTCCGCGCAGCGGGACCGCAGACAGGGCCTCCGGAAGCCACCCACCGCCCGCGCGGGCTCCCGGCTCAGGAGGCGAGCCGGTGGAGGCGCTCGATGAGGTCGACCACGCGGTTCGAGTAGCCCCACTCGTTGTCGTACCAGGCGACGCAGCGGAGGAGGCGGCCACCGGTGACCTGGGTCAGCTCCGCGTCGTAGATGCAGGAGTGGGGGTTGCCGATGATGTCCGAGGAGACGAGGGGCTCCTCGTTGTATTGGATGATGCCGCGCAGGGGGCCCTCGGCGGCCTCGCGAACGACGCGGTTGACTTCTTCGGCGGTGACCTCCGACTGGAGTTCGGCCACCAGGTCGACGGTGGAGCCGTCGGGAATGGGCACGCGCATGGCCACGCCGTCCAGGCGCCCGGCGAGTTCGGGCATTACCTTGCCGACGGCGCGGGCCGCTCCGGTGGTCGTGGGGATGATGTTCTCGGCGGCCGCCCGGGAGCGGCGCAGATCCTTGTGGTCGGGGACCTCGGCGAGGCGCTGGTCGTTGGTGTAGGCGTGGACCGTGGTCATGAGGCCCTTGTCGATGCCAAAGGCGCCGTGGAGCACCTTGGCCAGCGGCCCCAGGCAATTGGTGGTGCACGAGGCGTTGGAGACGAGGCGGGCGTCGGCGGTGAGGACTTCTTCGTTCACGCCGAGGACCACGGTGGCGTCGAGTTCGTCCGCGGGCGGGACGGTGAGGACCACGCGCGGCGCGCCCGCATCGAGATGCTTCTGCAAGTCGGCGCGCGACTTGAAGCGGCCGGTGGCCTCGACCACGAAGTCCACGCCGAGGTCCTTCCAGGGGAGCGCGGCCGGGTCGCGTTCGGCAAGGAGGCGGGAGCGCTCGTCGGCGACGACCAGGGTGTCCCCCTCGAGGGAGACGTCGGCGTCCAGGCGTCCCATGACGGTGTCGTATTTGAGTAGGTAGGCGAGGGCGCGAGGTTCCGCGATGTCGTTCACCCCCACCACGGAGATGCCTTCGCGCTGGAGTGCCACCCGGTAAACGCAGCGCCCGATGCGGCCGAAGCCGTTGATGCCGATCTTGATGCTCATGCGGGTGCTCCTAGAGGGTGCTCGCGAGGCGCTCGATCAGGTCGACGACGCGGTTCGCATAGCCCCAGCCGTTGTCGTACCAGGTGACGGTCTTGACCATGTTCCCGCCGAGGACCTTCGTCATGAGGGAATCGAAGATGGCGGTGTGGGGGTTGCCCACCACGTCGGAGGAGACGATGGGGTGCTCGGTGTATTTGAGGACGCCGCGCAGGCTGCTGTTGGCGGCCGAGCGCACGGCGCCGTTGACCTGTTCGGCGCTGACCTCGCGGCGGAGCACGGTGACCAGATCGATCACCGAGCCGTCGGGGACGGGGACGTTGAGGGCCATGCCGTTCAGCCGGCCGCGGAGTTGGGGCAGGAGGTGTTCGACGACCTTCACCGAGTAGGTCGTGGAGGGAATGATGTTCTCGGCGGCCGCGCGCGAGCGACGGATCTGGCGGTGTGGGACGTCGGCGAGGCGGAGGTCGTTGGTGTAGGCGTGCACGGTCGTCATGGAGGCCCGCTGGACTCCGAAGGCCTCGTCGAGGGTCTTCATGATGAGTGCGAGGGCGTTGCTGGTGCACGAGGCGTTGGAGACGATCTTGACCGTGCGGTCGATGGCGTCGTCGTTGACGCCCACGCAGTAGACGGGGTCGAGCTCGCCTTCGGGGGGGACGGTGAGGATGACCCGCCGCGCGCCGGCCGCGAGGTGCCGGTCGAGGAGTTCGGTGGTCCGGTAGCGGCCGCTGGCCTCGAGGACGATGTCCACGTCGTAGTCGCGCCAGCGGACGTCGCCCGGCTCCTTGCCGTAGACGAGGGGAATGGCCTTTCCGCCCACGAACATGTGGCCGCTTGCGTGGGTGACTTCCTCGGGGAAGCGGCCGTAGATGGAGTCGAAGTTGAGCAGGTAGACGAGGTTCTCGGGCTTTGCGACGTCGGCGATGCAGCGCACGTCGAAGCCCTTGCGGCCGGAGAGCACGCGGAAGACGTTGCGCCCCAGGCGTCCGAACCCGTTGAAACCGATCCTGACCACGTGGGCCTCCTCGCGAGAGCGCCGCATTATCCACCATTCCCGGTCGGGGACGACGGGGAGCGGCAAGGGAGGAGAGCCCCCGGAGTGCTCGTCCGGACGGCCGATCCGGCTCCTGCGGGGTCGTGGGTCGGGTTCGGCGACGGGCCGCCGGCGGAAGGGGGTCGGGAGAGGCGCGGGGGACCTTGGCGGCCCCGGGCCGCCTGCCGGAGCGGGCGGCACGCTCGAAGCGCCCCTCGCGGGGCGCGGGCGCACGGGGCGTTCAGCGCCTGCGGTCGTCGTCCTGGACGTGGGCGACGTCGCGGAAGCGCTTCCAGTTGCCGCCCCAGGTCAGCCCTTCGAGGCGCGCGGCTTCGCCGAGGTCCTTCCAGAACGGGTGGTCGAGGTTGGCGGCGGGGCCGTTCCAGCCCCAGCGGCGGTCCACGATGTCCGCGGCGCGCCCGAGGAGATGCCAGCTCCGCAGGGTCTTCGAGTAGCCTTTGCGGACCTTTTCGCGTTGCTGGGCCAGGGTGCGGCGGCCCGAGGCGACCCGCGGTTGCCAGCCCTTTTGCTGGAGGCGCTGGAGGATGCGGACGACCTTGGGGCGGAAGCGCTCGTCGAGGCCGTCGAGGTTGCGCGGGTCCACCGGACCGCTGGGAGGCTGGGACCAGGGGTGGTCGGCCGGGTAG
>RFHU01000305.1 GCA_003695705.1 Planctomycetota bacterium | reverse complement strand
GTCCGAGCGCGAAGGGCAGCAGAGCGCAGGCCGAGAGCGCCGCGAGCACCCGCGGCGCTCGCCGCCGCCGGGCGGCCGGTGGAAGCGGAGGCCGCCCGCCCGCGGAATCAGCCACGCTCTCGATCCCGCACCTCGGCCTCCCCCGCGATCCAGCCCGCGGGGAGGAACTGCGGGCCGAGCTCCCCGCGGCGCTCGGCGAGGCGCTGCGTCCCGCCGCGCAGGCCGCGGCAGCCGAGGAAGCGTTCGAGCAACGGACGACCGCGGTCGACGCGTTGGGCGTAGAGACGCCGCACCGCCTGGAGGAAGGCCTCCGCCTGCTCGTCGTCGGCGGGGAAGAGTGCGGCGGCCTGCCACTGGGCCCACTCGAGGCGACCCGCTTCCCGCTCGAGCGCGAGGAGCCCCGTCACGACGGCGGGATGCTCCAGCTCCACCAGTGCGTCGAAGACGGCGGACTCCACGCGGCGCAGGCCGAGCCCAACCCGCTCGAGGCGCTCGTCCGCTTCGTCCTGGCGCTCGAGGACGAGCCGCACCTCGCCGAGGGTCACCTGGTCCCCGGGCGCGAGGAAGGCGACGCGGACGCGTCGACCGTTCACCGAGCTCCCCAGGCGGCTCCCCTGGTCCTCGAGGACCACGCGTCGATGCAGGCGGTGGAGGACGGCGTGGTGGCGGGAGACCGTGCGGCTGTCGAGGGGCAGGTCGCAGCCCGCGTCGCGCCCAAGCGAAAAGCACCATCCGTCCTCGGCGCCGATGGCCAGCTCCCCGCCGCCGCGCTGACCGTCGAGCACGCGCAGGCGGAGGGGCACGAAGGGCCGCCGCGGGACGACCTGCGCCGGGAGTTCGGCCCGCGCTCCCTGCCACCAGGAGAACCAAGCCGCGGGGTCCGCGCCCAGGTTCTCTCCGGTGAGCGCGAACAGGAGCATGGGGACGCGTGTTCGCTCGCGTCGCTCCGCGCGCTCGAGCCGCGCCCGCACTTCGGAGGCGGTCTCCTCGCCCAGCGCCTCGGCGAGCTCGCGCAGGCAGGGCTCGTAGAGTTCGAGGCCGGCGGCCAGTCGCTCGACGAGGTGCAGCGCCGTCCGGCGATCTCCCAGAGCGACGAGGCTCTCCACCGCCGCGTCGGGTGCGGGATCTCTCGCAGGTTCTCGGCGCAGCGCATCCGTGCGCCGGGATCGCTCCAGCCGGCGCCCCACCGGGTCGAGGAACTCGAACATCACCCGCCCCAGGCGCACGCAGTCGCCGCTCTTGAGGCCGACGGGCTGCCGAATTCGCATCTCGTTCACGTAGGTGCCAAAGCTGCTCCCGAGGTCGCGGAGGACGAAGCCGGTCGACTCGCGCCGAAAAGCGGCGTGGCGCCGGCTGATGGAGGCGTCGCCGACCAAGTGGTCGCACTCGGGGGTGCGGCCGACCAAGAAGCGCCGGCCCGGCAGGAGGGCGTAGCGCTCGCCCCGCGCCCCGCCCTCCCGCAGGCGGTAGAGGCAAGGTACGCGGGGAGGCTTGCGCTCGAGGAGGCGCTCGAGGTCCTCGGCGCAGGCCCGCATGTCGGGGTAGCGAAAGCACCGCTCGGGCAGCAGCATCTGCGCAACGACGAGCTCCACGTCCTCGCTGAGCGCGGGCTCGATGCGCCGCGGCGGGGTGTAGTCGCCCTCCGCGATGCGGCGGGCGACCTCTTCCTTCGTGCTCGCCTGGAAGGGCGGCTCGCCCACGAGCAGGTGGTAGAGGGTCGCTCCGAGCGCGAACACGTCGCATCGCGCGTCCACCTCGTGGTCGCCCCACTGCTCGGGGGCCATGTAGTAAGGGGTGCCGAGCCGCTGTCCGGGGCGGGTGAGGCCATCGGCGAAGAGGTCCTTGGCGAGTCCGAAGTCGACCACCTTGACTTCGCCGGCGGGGGTGAGGAGTACGTTGGCGGGTTTGAGGTCGCGGTGGATGATCCCTGCTTCGTGGACGACGCTGAGCGCGCGGGCGATGTCGCGCCCCACGCGCAGCGCTTCGTGCGTGGGCAGGCTCCAGCGCTCTTCGAGGACGCCGTCGAGGGAGAGCCCCTCCACGTATTCCATGACGATGTGCGGCCGAGGATCCGTGGCCTGCACCGCGCCCACCCGCACGATCCCCGGATGCTCGGGGAGGCGCGCGAGGACTTCGGCCTCGCGCTGGAAGCGGGCGCGCAGGTCGGCCCGATGCGCGAGGTGCGGGGCGAGGACCTTGACGACGAAGGGCTCTCCGTCTTCGGCGCGGCGCGCGAGGTAGACCGAACCCATGCCCCCCTTGCCGAGGAGCTGCTCGACGACCAGCCCCGAGTAGATGGTGCCGATGGCAGGGTCGCTCAAGGCCTCGGGGTGGCTGCTCTTGGGGGGCAGCCCCTGGCTCAGGGCGGCGAGCTGTCGCAGGGTCACCGCGCCGCGGGCGAGGAGGTAGCGGGCAAAGTTTCCGCCCTCTTCGTCGGGCTGCGAGCGGAAGTCTTCCAGCCACTCGCGAATGCGCTCGGGCGACGCGATGCCCTGGGCCACCGCGCGCTCGCCGATGGCTTCCGGAGGCAGCGACGATGAGGGGGCGTCCATGGGGGTCAGTCTGCCACAAGCCCCTGCCCGACGCAGGCGCCGCCCCCAGCGCGCGTTGAAGCCGTCGCGCTCCTGGGGTAGCGTCCGCAGGGCCCGTGACGAACGAAGCCCTCGCAACGTTGGAAGTGCTCTCGGGAGGCGCCCGGGGGGCGGTGGCTGCCCTGGATCCCGCGCGCCCTTGCCTCGTCGGCTCCTCGCGCAAGTGCCTCCTGCGGCTGCGCGATCCGGGCGTGGCCTTCGTGCATGCCTGCGTGCGTTGGCAGCAAGGCGCCTTCGTGGTCGAGGATCTGCGCTCCCCCCGCGGCACCTTCGTCAACGGCGAGCGCCTTCCCCGCAACGGGTCGCGCCTGCTGCACCCCGGCGACCGCCTCGGCTTCGGAGACGAAGTCGAGGCCCGCTTCGCCCTCGGCGCCGTCGTTCCCCGCGGTCCACGCGCCGAACCCTCTTCCCCGGGGCATCGCGCCCCCGCCCCCGAGGGCGACGCCCTCCGCGCCGAGCGGGACGCCCTCCGCGCCGAGCGGGACGCCCTCCGCGCCGAGCGGGACGCCCTCCGCGCCGAGCTGGCGCAGGCCCAGCGCGCGCTCCGCGTGCGCGAGGCCGCGGCGAACGACTTGGGCGCCAAGCTGGCCGAGGTCGTGGCGGCGCTCACCGCGGCCGAAGAGGACGGCGAGCGCTTGCGCGAAGCGCTCCGCGCCCGGGGCGTCGATCCCGACGCCGACCCCTGAGGCCTTGCCGCCGGCGCCGGGCGCGGGGCTTCGCCGGGTCACGCTCCTCCCGGCGCGGCCTCCACGCGCAGCGGTCGGGGCGCTGCCGCCGTGGACGGTCCCTGGGCTACTTGGGAGGGGTTTCCGGATCGGGAGGGGGCTTGGGGAGCGACGCGCGTCGCTGCTTGCGCAACCGCTCGCGGATGGCCTCGAGTTCTTCCTGCGTGCGCTGCCGCGCCCGCGCGCCAACCGCCTTCTCGCCGAGGACCTTGGCGATGGCCGCCTCCCAGGCGACGGGGTCGAAGCCGCGCGGTCCCGGTCCTCCCCGGTAGGCGACGCGCCCCCCTCGGTCCACGACGTAGAGGCGGTCCGGCCAGGCCCCGTAGTCGCGCGCGACCGTGTCCTCGAGGCCGTCCACCAAGACGGGAAGCTCGAGGCCGAGGGCCTCCCGGCACGTCGACGCCACTCCGACCCGCTCGGCGAAGCTCCGGGGATCGTCCAGGCGCACCGCGCGGTCGGGGCGCCGTCCGTCCCGTGGATGCGCCTCGCGGATGTAGATCAGGTAGAAGGCGACGCGGTCCTTGTACTTTCGGTAGATGCGGTTGAGGGCGCCCACCGAGCGCCGGAAGGGCGGTCAGGTGTAGGAGCCGAAGACCAAGGCCACCGGCCGCTCCTTGGCGACCTTCGCGAGCGCAACCCGCTCCTCCTGCGCCTCACCGCCCGGTGCCAGGCGACGCAAGGAGAAATCGGGGGCTCGCGTGCCCGGCGCGGGGCCCTTCCCCCGCAGCGCCAGGCCCTGGGCCCCCGCGGGGAGCGCCCCGAGCGCCCCGAGCCCCACCACCACCGCCTGCGCCATCGCCCGTCGCATCGCCTCGCCTCCTTCCCTGGCGCGGGAGGGTTGCCTCCTGGGGAGCGGATCCCCGCGCCGCGGCCGCCTCCCCAACGCGGAGGAGCCCCGCCCGGTTTCGCGCCCCTCCCGCGGGCGCCTTGCGTCCAGGGTGGTTCCCGGGCGGGCTTCCATGCACAATGCGCCGCGTCATAGGGAAGGCAGGCGGCATGGAACACTCCCTTCGGACTTCTGCCCCGCCCGGCGGCGGCTTCCTCGTAACTCCGTTTCCCACCGAACCCATCACCGCCCCCGAGACCCTCGACGAGGAGCAGCAGCAGCTCGCCGAGGCCGCCGGCCGCTTCATGCGCGAGCAGGTCTGGCCGCGAGTGGAGGAGATCGAGCGCAAGGACGTGGTGGACGGCGAGCCCCTCGCGATTCGCCTCACCCGCGAGGCAGCGGAACTCGGCCTCGCCAGCCTCGAAATTCCGGAGGAATACGGCGGACTGGGCATGGACCTCCTCACCAGCATGCTCGTCTCGGAGCAGCTCTGCGGCTGCGCGAGCTTCGCGGTGACCCTGGGGGCCCACTGCGGCATCGGCACCCTGCCCATCGTCTACTTCGGCAACGACGAGCAGAAGCAGCGCTACCTGCCCCTCCTCGCCACGGCCGAGAAGATCAGCTGCTACGCGTTGACCGAGCCCGAGCATGGCTCCGACGCGCTGGGGGGCAAGACGACCGCCCTGCGCAGCGAGGACGGGAGCCACTTCATCCTCAACGGCCAGAAGCAGTTCATCACCAACGGGGCCTGGGCCGACTTGGCCGTGGTGTTCGCGAACATCGACGGCAAGTATTCCGCGCTCATCGTGGATCTGCACGCCGAGGGCGTGGCGCGCGGCGCCGAAGAGAAGAAGATGGGCATCCACGGCTCGTCCACAACGGGCCTGGTGTTCCAGGACGTCCGCGTCCCGGTCGAGAACCAGCTCGGGCCCGTGGGCGCCGCTCCCAAGATCGCGCTGAACATCCTCGGCGTGGGACGCATGAAGCTCGGCTTCGCCTGCGTGGGAACCGCCCGCTACGCCCTCGACCTGACGGTCAAGTTCCTCCACGAGCGCAAGCAGTTCGGCCGGCCCATCTTCGAGTTCGACCTGCAACAAGGCAAGCTCGCCGAGATGACCGCCTGGATCTACGGCAGCGAGAGCCTCCACTACCGCCTCGCCGGCGCGGCGAGCCAAGCCCTCGCGGACCTCCCCGCGGGCCACGACGCGAGCGAGGAGATGGCCGTCATGCGTCGCTTCGGCGTCGAGTGCGCCCTCACCAAGATCAGCGGCTCGGAGACCGCCTCTCGGGTCCTCTACCACGCGGTGCGCATGCACGGGGGCTACGGCTTCTGCGAGGAATACACCGTCGAACGCCTGGCGCGCGACAACGTCGTGGACACCATCTTCGAGGGCACCAACGACATCAACCGCATGGTCATCACCGGCGGGCTCGTCGAGTCCTGCTTCCTCGGCACGATCCCCTTCCAGGAATTCCTCGACGACGTCCACGACCGCTTGGCGAGCGAAGCGCCCCCGGCGACGGACGCCGAGGGCTACCTGGGCGCCGAGGTCGGGATCGTGGAGGCCCTCAAGCGGGCGCTTGCCTACTCGGCCGAGCGTGTCTTCGTGGCCACGGGCAAGGACATCCGCAACGAGCAGCAACTCCTGCTCGCCATCGCCGACGGCCTGCTCGCCGTGTGCACCGCCGAGTCCGCCCTGGCGCGCACCGTGCAGCTTGGGCCCGAACACCCTCAAGCCGAGGTCCGCGCGGACGCGGTCCGCCTCCTCCTCGACGAGGCCGAGCGCGAGTTGGCCCGCGTGTGCGCCACCTGCATCGAGCACGTGGTCCCCGCGCCCGAGCTCGCCCGCCGGCGCGAGGACCTCGCTCGCCTCCTTCCCCGCACCCCGCGCAATCTCGTGGCGCTCAGGCGCCGCATCGCGAGCCACGTCAACGCCGCGGGCCGCTACGACCTGCACTAGGAGACCATCCCCATGGAGCTGAAGAACGTCGGGATCCTGGACTTCGCCCGCTCTCCCATCAGCAAGGCGAAGAAGGGCAAGCTGCTCGCCCTGACGCCCCTCGAGATCGCCCACCAAGTCGTCACCCAGCTCCTCGCGCGCAACGAGGGCTTGCCCCTCGAGCGGATCGAGTCGGTGGTGTGCGGGACGGCCTACCCCGAGGCCGAGCAGGGCTTGAACATCGGCCGCCAGATCGCCATCAAGTGCGGGCTGCCCGTCTCCGTGGCCGGCATCACCGTCAACCAGTTCTGCGCGAGCTCCCAGCAGGCGGTGATGATGTTGGCGGATGCCTTCGCCTGCGGGAAGGGCGACATCGGCATCGCCGTGGGCATGGAGCACATGGCTCGCATCCCCCAAGGCGGCTACAACCCGTCCTTCGACCCCGAGCTCTACGAGAAGAACTTCTACATCTCCATGGGAGACACCGCCGAGGTCCTCGCCCGTGAGGGCCCCATCTCCCGCGAGGACCAGGAGGCCTTCGCCATGGAGAGCCACCGCAAGGCCCTCGCCGCCTGGGCGGACGGTGCCTTCGCCCGCGAGGTCGTTCCCATTCGCCTTCCCGACGGCAGTCTCGCCGAGCGAGACGAGTTCCCCCGCGAGCCCGATCCCGAGAAGATCAAGAGCCTCAAGCCGGCCTTCGACGCCCAAGGCACCGTCACCGCCGCCACTTCTTCCCCGATTTCCATTGGAGTGGGTGCGGCGATCGTCATGACCGAAGAGGCCGCCCAGGCCCTGGGCGTGAAGCTCCGCGCCACCATCGAGGGCACGGCCGTGGCGGGCTGCGACTACGAGCGCATGGGGCTGGGCCCCATTCCCGCCACCGAGAAGGTCCTCGCGCGGACCGGCCTCTCCCTCGGCGACATGGACGTCATCGAACTCAACGAGGCCTTCGCCGCCCAGTCCCTGGCGGTCATTCGTCAGGGAGGCTGGACCGACTACGTGGACCGCATCAACGTCCTCGGCGGCGCCCTCGCCCTCGGACACCCCCTCGGCATGAGCGGTGTCCGCATCATCGGCACGGCCATCACCGCCCTCGAGCGCTGCGGCGGGACCTACGCCCTGGCCACGATGTGCGTTGGCGGCGGGCAGGGGGCCTCGACGGTCCTCAAGCGAGTCGGCGCATGAAGATCGAACGGGCCGGCGTCATCGGCGGCGGGATCATGGGTTCGGGCATCGCCGCCCTTTTCGCCAACCAAGACATCCCCGTCACCCTCTTCGACGTGGACCTCGACGTGGCCAAGGCTTCCCTGGAGAAGCTCGCCTCGGCCACCAAGCTGCCCCAGCTCACCTCGCCGCGGCGCGCGAAGCTCATCACCCCCGCCTCGGCCAACGACTACGTGGAGCTCCTGCCCGCGTGCGACGCCATCGTCGAGGTCGTTCCGGAGGTCCTCTCCCTCAAGCAGAAGGTCTTCGCCTCGGTCGACGCCCACCGCCGCACCGGGTCCGTGGTGAGCACGAACACCTCCGGCCTCTCCGTGGCGGCGATGTGCGAGGGGCGCTCCCCCGACTTCCGCGAACACTTCCTCGGGACGCACTACTTCTTCCCCGTCCGCTACATGCCCCTGGTCGAGCTCATCCCCGGACCCGAGACCAAGCCCGAGGTCGTCGCCGGTTACGCCGACTTCCTCCGGCGCAGCGGAAAGAAGCCGGTCATCGGGCGCGACACGCCGAACTTCATCGCCAATCGGATCGGCGTCTACTCGATGATGAAGGTCATGCGCCTGGCCGAGAAATACGGTCTGGGCATCGAGCTCGTGGACCTCATCACCGGGCCGCCGCTCGGGCACCCCAAGACCGCCAGCTACCGCCTGGCGGACATGGTCGGGCTCGACACCCTTCTCCACGTCACCCAGAACAGCTACGACAACTGCCCCGACGACGAGGTCCGCGACGAGCTCGAACCGCCCTCTCTGCTTCGCAAGCTCGTCGAGGCCGGGCGCCTTGGGCAGAAGAGCGGTGCCGGCTTCTACAAGAAGGTCGGCAAGGGCAAGGTGCTCGTCCTCGACCCCGAGCGCTTCGAATACGTCCCCCTGTCCAAGCCGCGGGCGGAACGGCTGCGCGTCGCCAAAGGCTACGCCGACGTGCGCGAGCGCCTGCGCGTGGTCCTCTCCGGCGGCGACGACCCGGTCTCGGCCTTCGCCCGCGAGCTCGTCCTGGCGACCGGCGCTTACGCCCTCAACCGCCTGGGCGAGGTCGCCGACGACATTCGGACCATCGACGACGCCCTGCGCTGGGGCTTCGGCCGCGAGCTCGGGCCCATCGAGGCCCTCGACGCCATCGGCCTCGAACGGGCCGCAGCCTGGATGGAGGACCTGCGCATCCCGGTCCCGGAGCCGCTGCGCCTGGCCATCGCCTCCGGCGGCAGCTTCTACCGCGACGACGGCCGCGGAGGAAGCGCGCATTTCGTCCCCGCATCCCGCACCTACGAGGCCCCTCCCGAGGACCCGCGCGTCCTCTCCCTGGCGCGCCTCAAGGCGACCGGGCACGTGGTACGCGAGAACCTCAACGCGCGCCTCATCGACCTCGGCGACGGGGTCCTTCTCTGCGAGCTCGACGCCAAGATGGTCCCCAGCATGAACCCCGTCGATGGCTACATCCTCGGCATGCTCGAGCGGGGCCACGACTTGGTGGAGAGCGGGCGCTACCGGGCGCTGGTCATCGGCAACGAGGCCCCCAACTTCTGCGCGGGCGCCAACCTCAAGGCGGTGCTCGAACTCGCCAAGGCGGGCGAGCTCGACACCATCCGCGCGATGATTCGCAAGCTGCAGGGCCTCTCCCAGCGAGGCCTGCACGCGCCCTACCCGGTCGTCGCCGCCCCCCACGGCATGACCCTCGGAGGAGGCCTGGAACTGGCCCTCGGTGCGCAGGTCCGCGTCGCGCACAGCGAACTCTACTGTGGCCTGGTCGAGGTCGGCGTGGGCCTGGTGCCCGCGGGCGGCGGCTGCCTGCGCCTGCTCCAGCTTCAAGCGGCGCGCCGCAACCGCCGCGGTCGCCCCTACGGGCCCATGCAGAACGCCCTCGCCGCCTTCGACCTGATCGGTTTCGGCAAGGTTTCGAGCTCCGCCGAGGACGCGGCCCACAAGCGCCTCATCGCCCGCGACGACGTCATCGTCGCAGCCAAGGACGAGCTCGTTCGCCGCGCCAAGGAAGTCGCCCTCGAGCGCCTCGAAGGCCACGAAGCCATCCCGGCGCTTCCGGTCCATCTGCCCGGCCGCGCCGGCTATCTGGTCCTGGAAGACACCATCGAGGGCATGCTCCGCGCGGGCAAGATCACCGAGCACGCCGCGCGCATTGCCCGCGTCCAAGCGCGCATCCTCACCGGCGGGCCCGACGCCAATCCGGCCTTCCCCGTCGCGGAAGAGCACGTCCTCTCCCTCGAGGAGGAGGGCTTCCTCGAGCTCGTGCAGCACCCGCTCACCCAGGAGCGCATGGCGCACATGCTCAAGAAGGGCAAACCCCTCTTCAACTGAGCGGCGCGATCCGGCGGCCGTCCTGCGGCGTTTCGAGCGGCTCTTTCCGAGACGCGGCTCCGCTCCGGCTCGGAGCCTCGGTGTTCCCAAGTGGGTAGGAGCGCTTCGAGCGGGGCGCGGTGGGGTGGAGAAGGAATGCCCGGGTCGCGCCGCGGCCTTGCCCTGCGGGGCTGCCGTCCCCGCCTGCGCGGGGAGCTTCGGGCGCCTACCAAGAACGGCCGAGCGCAATTGCGCCCGGCCGTTTCGGAATGGGCCATACTGGACTTGAACCAGTGACCTTTACGATGTCAACGTAACGCTCTAGCCAACTGAGCTAATGGCCCGAGGCCGAGAAGCTTACCTAGGGCGGCGGGCGGCGTCAACCACGAGGCGGGGGCCCATGCTGGGCATGGAAGAGCGGGCACGAGCCCAGGCCTATCGGCAGTTGGCGTCGGTGGCGCGCGCGGGCTTGCCTTTGGCGGGGACCCTGGAGCGCCTGGAACGGACCCGCGCGGGACGTTGGCTCTCGGGAGTTCGTGCGGCGCTCGCGGCCGGTGAGGACGTGGGAGGTGCTTTCGCCCGCGCGCCGGGAGTGGGCGTCTTCGAGGCCGCGGTGGTCGAGGCAGGGTCCACGGCCGGCGCCTTGCCCGAGGCCTTCGAGGACCTCGCGGACTTGTGCGAGGAACGTGCGCGGGCGAAGGCGCGGGCGGTGCTGGCGCTCGCCTACCCCTTGTTCCTCCTGCACGCCGCCGTGTTCCTGCCGAGTTGCGGAACGCTCGTCGCCGAGCACGGCGGCCTGGGGGCGTACCTCTTGGAGACGCTGCTTCCGCTGCTTGGACTCTACGGCGCAGCAGCGGCCCTCTGGGCGTGTTTCGCCTTGTTGGGGCGCGTGCGTCCACGCCTTCGGGAGAAGCTCTTGCTCTCCGTTCCCGTGGTGGGGGCAATGGTGCGCGCGGGCGCGCTGGCGGTGGGCTTGCGGGCGCTGGGCGTCCTCTACCGGAGCGGGGTCCCGTTGGGACGTTCCTTGGCGCGGGCCGCCGAGGCGACCCCGAGTCTCTTGCTGCGCGAGGTCTTCGACCGGGCGGCCTCGGCGGTCTCGAGGGGCGAAGACCTCGCCCAAGCGTTCGCCCGCGAGGGAGACCTCTTGCCCGGCGACGTCCGCGACCTCGTGGCCACCGGCAGTCGCACGGGCGAGCTGGACACGATGCTCGAGCGCGCCGCGGGGCTGATGAAGGAGCGGGCGGCCGCAGCGCGGACCCTGCTCTTGGTCCTGCTGGGGGGAGGGGCCTTCGCGCTCGTGGCGGTCTTCGTCGCCGTGCGGGTAATTGGCTTCTACGCCGACCTCTACTCGGGGGCGCGCCTGCATCCCTTCTGACGGCGCCTCCCCTGGCCCGAACGCGGCGAGCCGTCCCGGCTTCGTGGGGGGCGCGCGAAGACCGGCCCCACGGGCCCGGCCACCGTCCATCGAGTGGATGGGTTGTTTCTGTAAGTCATTGGTGGGCAGTTGGTTCTGTGGTTGTCGGGCGATGGATGTAGGCCTTGCCATCGCCGCTCCATCGCGTTTCGCCGATGGTTATCGGGCCTTAAGTAGCGAATAATCAGGGCATTGGGGACCACGTCTCCGATGGGTTCCAAGCGGGCGGAAGCACCGGCCGGGAACCGTACGTTTCCCGAACGCCCTGCTGCAGCATTCCGAGAGCCGCGCAAAGGAAGGGCTCCAGGGCATGAATGGAAAGATTCATGGCCTGTGGAAATCCTTATTTGACAGCCATATAGTCCGAGTGCCGAAGCGAAGTATCATTGACGTTTTGACCATTGCACAGGACCCGGGCGAAGGACGCGAAAAAGAAACGGATATGGCATCCACCGGGGCTTGCAGGGGAAAAGACGTCGCGAGAACGGAGCGCTCGGCGCGGAAACCTAGGAAACTTTGGAGGGTTGGCGAACTCGTCCGCCACACGGGGCTGTCGCGGCAAACGCTGCACAACTGGTGTCAGTTGGGACTGATTTGCGAGGCCGAGCGCACCGAAGGTGGGCACCGCCTCTACGACGACTCGGTCTTCGCGCGCCTCGAGCGGATCCAGCGAGCACGGGCCCAGGGCAAGTCCCTGCGGGAGATCGCCGATGCCTTCGCGCGACAACAGCGACGGCAGCAGGCCACGAAGGGTGGGAGTGGTGAGTAGGACTCGGTTTGGGAGCGACAGCGTGCTGGGGGCGGTCTGGGCGGATGACCGGAGCAACGAGGACCCGCGGGAGCTGTGGGAACGCTACCAGGCGGAGCGGAGCGACGAGCTGCGCAACGAACTCGTGGAGCACTACCTGCCCATCGTGCGCTACACGGCCGAGCGCATGCGCGCCACCCTCCCGCAAAGCGTCGAACTCGACGATCTGATCTCGGCCGGGATCTTCGGGCTGGTCGAGGCCATCAAGAGCTTCGACCTCGAGCGGAACATCAAGTTCAAGACCTACGCCTCGTGGCGGGTCCGGGGCGCGATCCTCGACTCCCTGCGGGCCCAGGACTGGGTGCCGCGTCTGGTCCGCACGCAGCAGAGCAAGCTCGCCAAGTCGCAGGCCGAGGCCGAGGCGCTCCTGGGCCGTCCCGCGAACGACATCGAGCTCGCCGGCCTCATGGGCATTTCGCTCTCCGAACTCCGCAAGCTCATGACCTCGGCGAACGCGGTCACCGTGGTGTCTCTCCAGGACACCTGCAGCGACAGTCAGGACGCATCCGCGCGCTCGGACCTCATCGAAGATCCTCGCTCGGAGAACCCGCTCGCCGACCTGCAGCGGCGTGACGTCATGGAGGTCATCACCAAGGAACTCAACCTGCGCGAGCGCCTGATCCTGATCCTCTACTATTTCGAGGAACTCACGCTCAAGGAAGTCGGCTTGGCCCTCGACATTTCGGAGAGCCGCGCCTGCCAGCTGCACGGGAAGATCATGAAGCGCCTTCGCAGCAAGCTGGCCAGTCGGAAGGACGAGCTGGCCGTTTCCAACGGATAGCTCGCCGAGCGCTTCGAGGGAGCCAAGCCCTCGTCGTACTGTCAGGACCCACCGGAAACGGGCCGCGACCCCAGGGTCGACGCATCGCGTCGCCCCCGGCGTCGCGGTCCGTCGCTTCGTAGGCGTGCGCTGGGTGGGGTCCTGGAGCGCGTGGGCGCGTACCTCCCTGGACTGGCTGCAGCGTGCACAGGAACCCCGCGAGCCTTCGGGGTTCGACCGGGCTCCACGGGTGGAGAGGACGCCGCCCGTCCCCCCGACCGCCTTCTGCTGTCCGGGCGGTCGTGCGCCCGAGGAGGAGGGAGGTCCCTGCCGTTGGCTTTCGGGGCGGGGAGATTCCGAGGAGGGGTCGCCGGCGGCGGGGTGCGCCCTGCCGAGCGCATCGGAACGCGTGGCGGCGAACGCGTCGCGTGGACGCGCGTCGTTGCGGGGAGCGGAGGGGGGCGCGGGCAGGCCGTGGGCCGGATCAGAACTCCAGGCTGGACCAGTCCTGGCTGTCCGAGAGGCTGCCCAGTTCCCCGGAGGCAGGCGCGACGGATCGCGCGCCGGCGTCCGCCGGTCCGTTGGCTGCCGGGCGAAGGGGGTGGGCCCCACGCGCGGCAGCGAGCTGGTCTCGGAGCGAGTCGATGAGGTCTTCTTTTTCGATCATCGCGTCGGTGACCTCGTTCAGCTCGCGCTCTCGTTCGGCGAGCAGGCCTTCGAGCTCGCTGATTCTGCGGTGCAGAGCCTCCAGTTCTGCCTCTCGAAGCTCTCTGGCGGCGGCGGCCACGGCTTCGGGTCGTTCGGCTTGGAGCGCGTCGAGCATCAGGCGAAGGCGGCGCGCCTCCAGGGCCGCATCGCCCGTTGCTTGCGCGGGATCGATGGCAGGGATTGCCTCGCCGGGGGCCGTGCGCGTGGGTCCGGTCGGGTGCGCGGGCGGCGGCGGCGGCGGCGGCGGCGGCGGCGGAGTCCCGCGCTGTTCGGCGAGGATGCGGTTCACGGCCTCCGTGTCGATCGGTTGCGTGCGCATCTCGCTCGGGCGCATGGCGCTGAGCGGCACGGTGGGTTCCCCGGGGACGGGCCGGAGCGAGGCGCTTGGTTCGGGCGGGAGAGCAATGCCGCTCTGGGAGGCGGTGTCCCCTTCCCAGCCTTCGATGAGTCGAGAGATCTCCTCGCCCGAAGGACCCGGGAGGTTGAGGTCGTCGAATTCCCCCAGGCTGCTCAGACTGAGAAGGGAGCGTCCGGATGCTTCGGAGAGCGGGCTGCGAACTTCGTCGCCCCGAGTCTCTGCGAAGGGATTGTTCGCCGGTGGGGGGACGGTGAGGTCGGCCGACTCGGGGCCGGAGTAGTCCGGTCCCGAGGAAAAGGGGTCCGCGGACGATTGGGCGAAGGCCGGGCGGGGCGGCGCGGGCTCGTTCCAGAGAGGCGCCGGCCGGTTCTGGGAGCTTCGCGACGCAAACGGGTCCCGCGCGACGGGCTCTCGCAGGGGAGGGAGGCCGCTGTCGGAGGCGAAGGGGGCCCCCTCGCCGGAAGAGGCGTCGAAGGGCGGTGGTCCGGCCAGGAGGGCGGCGTCGATGGCAGGGGTGCCGAGCGCCGTGTGCTTCCCGGTGTCGGTTGCCGGTTCCCCGGGCCCCGCGAAGGAGAGTTCGACGGGGGCCAAGTAGATCAGGTGGGTCTTGCCCAGGAAGATGATGTCCTCGTGGCGAAGCTGCTCGCGTTTCACCCGAACGCAATTGACGTAGGTCCCGTTGGTCGAGCCTAGGTCCTCGATCCAGCAGGTTCCGGCCTCGCGCTTGTAAATGAGGCGGGCGTGGTCCCAACTCACCCAGGGGTCATCGATGCAGATGGCTGCTTCTTGGCGGTGCCCGATGAGCAACTCCGTCTCGGGGGGAACCTCGAAGACGGCGCCTTGGCGCTTCCCGTTGAGTACCTGCAGCTTCGGCATGAAGGGGCACCGGAGCCTCGGGGGAGGGGACGGCCCGAGGGGACGCTCCTTCGACCGTACGTCGCGGACGCGGACGGATCAAGCCCGTCGTCTTTCCAGCGCTCGCGGCTGCGGGGCTTGGTGTGGCTTCGAGCCCATTGGATGCGACGGTCTACCCCGCCGCACCCCGCGGTGCGCTTCGCCTGGAGCGGAGCCCGCCGGGGACCGAGCCGGCCCGGCCCACGCGGGGCCGGCGGAGGGGCTCCGTGCGAGGGCCGTGGCCGGAGGGGAGGGCGGTCAGAGCTCGAGGGAACGCAGGTTCTCGATGATGGCGTCCGCGTACTCGGAGCACTTCACCTTGGTGGCCTGTTTCCCTTCGGCGGCCATGAGGCGATGGATGTCGTAGGTCACCCGGCCTTGGGCAATGGTCTTCTTGATGCCTTCCTTGATGACCGCGCCGACCTTCTCCCAGCCGCCTCCCATGTACTCGAACATGATGCAGCCCGAGAGCATCAGCGAACTCGGGTTGATGACGTCCTTGTCGGCGTACTTGGGTGCCGTCCCGTGGGTGGCCTCGGCGAGGATCATTCCGTCGCCCATGTTCGCGCCGGGCGCAATGCCCAGGCCGCCGACCTGCGCGGCGCAGGCGTCGGAGATGTAGTCGCCGTTCAGGTTCGGGCAGGCGATGACGTAGTACTCGCTGGGGCGAGTGAGGACCTGCTGGAAGATCGAGTCGGCGATCCGATCCTTCACCAGGACCATGTCCTTCCACTTGCCGTCGCCGTGGGTGTCCCACAGGTCGAGCGCCAGCTTGACTTCGCCGACGACCTTCGTCTGGTCCGCCTCGCTGAGGTGGTCGAAGCCCGGCTCGATCATGCGAGCGTTGTCTTCCACGCTCAGGTCGGGATTCCGTTCCTTGTTGCCGAGGATCCAGCTCTCCCGCTCGCTCACGGTCTGGTTGCGGAATTCCTCTCGGGCGACCACGTAGCCGACGTCACGGAAGAAGCCCTCGGTGAACTTCATGATGTTGCCCTTGTGCATCAAGGTCACCGAGGTCTGTTGGCCGTCCGTGCGCGGATGTTCGATGGCGTGCTGGATCGCGGCGCGAATGAGTCGCTTGCTGCCCGTCACGGAGATGGGCTTGATGCCGATGCCCGAGTCGTGGCGGATGGTCTTGCTGGCCGTGTGCGGTGTGGAGGGGCACAACTCGTCGTTGAGGAAGGCGATCAACTTCTTCGCGGCGGACGAGCCTTCGGCCCACTCGATGCCGGCGTAGACGTCCTCGGTGTTCTCTCGGAAGATGGCTACGTTGAGGAGGTCCGGACGGCGAACGGGGCTGGGGACCTCGCCGAGGGAATAGACGGGGCGGTAGCACACGTAGAGGTCGAGCACCTGGCGGAGCGTCACGTTGAGCGAGCGGATGCCGCCGCCGACGGGGGTGGTCAGCGGGCCCTTGATGGCGACACGGTAGCGACGGATGGCGTCGAAGGTGTCGTCGCTGATCCAACCGCCGTAGGCTTCGTCGCCCTTGCCTTCGTTGAGCGCCTTCTCGCCGGCGTAGATCTCGAACCAGTGGATCTTCTTCTTCCCGCCGAAGACGTGGTCCACGGCGGCGTCGAAGACGCGGGAACTCGCCTTCCAGATGTCGCGGCCGGTGCCGTCGCCCTCGATGAAGGGGATGATGGGATCGTCGGGGACCACGAGCTTTCCGCTGGAATCGACCGTGATCGGGGTTCCGCTGGCGGGGTCGTCGATGTGCTTGAAGTCGCCCATGTGCTTTCTCTCCTGGGGGCTCAGGCCTGGATCCCTCGCTCCTCGAGGACGCGGAGCAGGGTTTCGGCCATGTCCGAGGGCTTCTCCACCACGGCCACCCCCGCGTCCCGCAGGGCCGCCATCTTGGCGGCCGCGGTCCCCTTGCCGCCGGCGATGATCGCCCCGGCGTGGCCCATGCGCTTGCCCTTCGGCGCGGTCTGGCCGGCGATGAAGGACACCACCGGCTTGGGATACTCGGTTTCCTTGATGTAGGCGGCGGCCTCTTCTTCGGCCGAGCCGCCGATTTCGCCGATCATGATGACGGCCTTGGTTTGCTCGTCCTGGCGGAAGAGCTCGAGGCAGTCGACGAAGTTGGTCCCGTTGATGGGGTCTCCTCCGATGCCGATGCAGGTCGATTGGCCTAGCCCGGCGTTGGTCACCTGCCAGACGGCTTCGTAGGTCAGCGTGCCGCTGCGCGAGACGATGCCGACGGAGCCCTTGCGGTGGATGTAGCCGGGCATGATCCCCATCTTGATCTCGCCGGGAGTGATGATGCCGGGGCAATTGGGGCCGATCAGCCGCGTCCGCCTGCCCTCCATGAAGCGAACCACGCGCGCCATGTCGAGCGCGGGGATCCCCTCGGTGATGCAGGCGACGAGGGGAATGTCGGCGGCCACGGCCTCCATGATGGCGTCCGCAGCGCCGAGGGCCGGAACGAAGATCATGGAGGCCGTCGGGGCGACGGCCTCGACGGCTTCGGCCACCGTGTCGAACACCGGGACGTCCCCGAGGATCGTCTGGCCTCCCTTGCCCGGGTGGACGGCGCCGACGAGCTGGGTGTCGCAGTAGGCGCGTGAATTCTTGGCGTGGAGCTGGCCCGCGCGGCCGGCGCCTTGGAGGAGGAGGCGGGTGTTCTTGTCGATGAGGACGCTCACGCTGCACCTCCCGCGGCGGCGACGACCCGCTCGGCGGCTTCCTTGAGGCTGGGGGCGAACTGGATCTCCAGGCCGCTTTCCTCGAGGATCCGGCGCCCTTCTTCTACGTTGGTGCCTTCGAGGCGGACCACGAGGGGGACCTTCAGGTCGAGGCTCCGGCAGGCGGAGACGATGCCGGCGGCGAGCTTGTCGCAGAGCAGGATGCCGCCGAACACGTTGACCAGGATCGCCTTCACGTCCGGGTCGGAGACGATGATCTGGAACGCCGCCGTGATGCGCTCTTCGGTGGCCCCCCCGCCCACGTCGAGGAAGTTGGCGGGCTCGCCGCCGCAGTGCTTGATCATGTCCATGGTGGCCATGGCCAGGCCGGCGCCGTTGACCATGCAGCCCACGTTCCCAGAGAGCGAGATGTAGCTCAGGTCGTGTTCCTTGGCCTTCTGCTCCTCGGATGTCATTTCGTTGGGGTCGCGGTAGGCCGCGAGGTCCGGGTGCCGTGGGAGCCCGTTGTCGTCGAGGCCGATCTTGGCGTCGAGGGCGAGCACCTCGTCTTCTTCGGTGAGCACGAGCGGGTTGACTTCGACGAGGGAAGCGTCGCTCTCGAGGAAGCAACGGACGAGCTTCACGAGCAAGTCGGCCGCGGCCTTGAGGGGCTTGCCGCGTAGGCCGAGGGCCTTGGCGAGCCGACGGGCCTGGAAACCGTGCAGTCCGTAGCGGGGGTCGACGACCTCGGTGAAAATGAGTTCGGGCGTCTTCTCGGCGACCTCTTCGATGTCCATGCCGCCTTCGGGGCTGACCATGATCGCCGGGGCCTGGGCGCGGCGATCGAGGGTCACCGCTGCGTAGAACTCCTTGGCGATGGCGCAGCCGGCCTCCACGTAAACCTGGTGGACGACCTTGCCCTCGGGTCCGGTCTGCTTGGTGACCAGGGTGCTGGAGAGCATGAGGTCGGCGGTCGAGCCCACGAGGCTTCGTTCGGCAAGGACCTTGACCCCTCCTAGGTCGGGATGCTCCTTGAAACGACCTTTCCCGCGGCCGCCAGCGTGGATCTGGGCCTTGAGCACGGTCACCGGCGAGGCGGGCAAGTCGTTCGCCACGGCTTGCGCCTCCTCGGCGGTGGTGGCGACGCGACCCGGCAGGGTCGGGATGCCGAAGCGGCGGAAGATCTCCTTCGCCTGGTATTCGTGGATGTTCACCAGCAAGCTCCCGGTCTTGGGGGCGGGATCATACCGCCCCGTGGGCCTTCTCCAAAGGCAGCCCGGGAGAGGCCCGGCGCGGGCCGCCGGAGGGTGGGGAGCGTCAGGCCTGGCCGGACCAGATCAGGGCGATGCCGCCGGCCGCGGCGGCTGCCATGATCCCGAAGCTGAGCAAGGTGATCTTGCGCAGGCGCGCGCTGCCCGCGGTGACCACGAAGCCGCCCTTGACGAGGGTGTTCGTCGTCGCCGCCAGGGCGATGGTGATGGCGCCCACGGAGGTCGCCTGCGAGCCGTCGGCGACCATGTTCGCCACGGCGAGGCCGATGGCGTCGACGTCGGTCAGGCCGGTGACCACCGCCACCGCGTAGAGGCCGGCGTCGCCGAAGAAGCCCTGCGCGACTTCTGCGGCGAAGAGGACCGCGCCGAAGAGGAAGCCGAACTGCAGGGCCGGGCCGAGTTCGAAGGGGTTCTTGAGGGGAACGGCCTGTTCCTGGCGCGGCTGGGCGCGCTCGCGCAAGTAGAGGACGAGCGAGGCCGCAGCGGCGACACCGGACATGGCGAGCAGCGGGAGGGCCAGGGGCCCGAGGAGCAGCGGGGCGATGACCCCTACGACCACCAGGAGGCGCACGGGCATGATCGCGTTCGCGAGGAGGATTCCGATGGCGAGCTGGCGGGAGTGCTCGGGGCTCGTGCGGCTCTTCTGCGCGTAGGAGAGGGAGACGGCGGTGGAGGAGACCAGGCCGCCGACGACGCCGGTGAGGATGAGTCCGCGGCCGGCGCCGAGCACCTTGCCGAGCACGTAGCCAGCGAAGGAGATGCCGGAGATCAGGATGACCATGAACCAGATCTTGCGCGGATGGACGCTGAGGTCGCGGTACCACGGGGCCTGGTCGGCGGGGGCCGGGGC
>RFHU01000304.1 GCA_003695705.1 Planctomycetota bacterium | reverse complement strand
GCCGCGACCGGCACCGGGACGACCGGCGGCGCCGCGACCGGCACCGGGACGACCGGCGGCGCCGCGACCGGCACCGGGACGACCGGCGGCGGCCTGCGCGTCTCCAGCCAGCCTCTCGTCGCCACCGGCGCCGCGCCCGGCGACCGCGTGGTGGTGCTGGTCCTGCGCTTCGACGCCGGCGGCGGCGCCATCCTGAGCGGCTTCACCGTCAAGGCGGCGGGCCGCGTGAGCGAGCAGCGCACCCTGGGCGAGCTCCGGGTCATCGGCGACGACAACGCCAACGGCGTGGTGGACCCTGGCGAGCAGGCGCTGGCCACCGTGGCCGCCCCGGCGTTTCCCCGGAACGACGCGAGCGTGCGCGTCGCCTTCCCCACGCCCGTGGGCATCGCCCCGGGCGCCAGCCTGCAGCTCCTCGTCGAGGTCGAGGTCGTCGCCAGCGGGCGCTTCGTCCTCAGCCTGCCCGGCAAGGACATCCGCCTGCAAGTCCTCGCGCCCGGAGACATCCTCGCTACCCCGGCCCCGACCGGCAACTTCCCGCTCGAGGGCGCGGTGCCCGTGGCGCTGACCGACCACCTGCTCATCACCGAGGTCTCGGCGGCCAACCCCGAGTACGTGGAGGTCTTCAACCCCACCGCGCAAACGGTCGACCTCTCGAAGGTCTACATCACCGACTACACCGCGAGCGGCCGCGGCTACCACCTGCTCCCCTCGGGCACCGACTTCCGCCCCACCTTCTTCTCCGGGGACTTCCTCATGCGCTTCCCCCCGGGCGCGACCCTTGCTCCTGGGCAGACGGTGGTCGTGGCCCTGAGGGCAGACGACTTCGAGACCACCTACGGCTTCCGCGCCGACTACGCGATGAACGGCGGGCAGGGCAACGAACGCATGCACGGCCCCGACAGTTCGAATCCGCCCCGCTGGCGAGCACGCGGCCCCTCGGCCTTCGCCAATCTGCGCGGGCGCGGCGAGGCCGTGGTCCTCTTCACCTGGGACGGCCAGAGCGACCGGGTGCAGGACCTCGACTACGTCTTCTACGGGAGCCCGGCCAGCTCCGCCCGCAATGCGCGCATCGACAAGACCGGGGACAGCGTCGACGGCCCCGACGCCGACAGCCTGCCGACTTCCTATCTGCCCGAAACCCCGGGCGGGCAGCAGAAGTCGGCGCCCCGACCGCGCTCGGGAGACACCACGCAGCGGATCGTGTTCACCGAGCAGGGCGAGGCCAAGAGCGGCGGGAACGGCCTCACGGGCCACGACGAGACCAGCGAGCCCTGGGATACGACCTTCGTCCGAGACGCCCCCACCCCCGGCCAGCCCTAGGGCCGCCAGCCCTAGGGCCGGGAGGGGGCAGCGAGCCCTGGCCGCGTAGCCCCTCGCGCGCGACCCCTGAGGTCGCGGCGCTCGTCGCGCCTCGTCGGTCCTCTCCGACCCCCTCCGAGCTGGCGCTCCCTGCGCGGGAGGACGGTGCCTCGAGGCGTCCTCCGCCCGTCGTCAACGGACTGCTCCCGGGGCCTCCTTCGGAGAGGCTCGCGCCGGGCGAGGCGTGCCTCGCTCAGGCCAGGGCGCGCAGGGCGTCGCTGCGGGTGTGGGCGATGCGGGCGGCGGCGAGCGCGACGCTCGTCCGCAGATCCTTGGGGAGGGCGTCGAGGAGGGCGCGGGCGCCGTCCGCCGTGGTCGGCACGGCAACGTGCTCGAGCGCCTGGACCACGCCGGCGTCGCCCAAGCGCCCGTAGAGACAAGCCGCGAGCGGGGAGTTGCGCAGGTCGAACTTGCTCTCGCTCTTGCGTCCTTCGGCGAGGAGCTCGAAGACCTCGGGGTCGAGTTCGGCCCGGGCCTCGGGGGCGGGGAGGAAGTCCTCGAGGCGGTCGGTCAGGTGCTCGGGACCCGGGAGGTCGCCCATGAAGAGGGCGACCGGAGCGTCTCCGCCCGTGAGCTCGGCGAGGGCCGCAAGCACGGACATCGCGAGGAGTTTGGCCCGCAGGTAGCGCCGGCCGAGCTCGATGTTGCGTCGCGCCCGCGCGATCATGCTCTCCAGGGTGGCCGCGTCGGGTCGTCCCGCGAAGCTCCCGAAGACGACCGCGGGGTCGAGGAAGGAGAAGAAGCCCTCCATCTTCTTCAGCGCGAGCTGGTACTCGCCCACCGTGTAGAGGGCGCCTTGCCGCAACGGAATGTTCGACTCCGGGAGGAGCTTCCAGGTGTTGTCGAGGAACCAGGCCCGGTCCGTGGTGGCGAAGTTCCCCACGTCGCGGTTGGCGAGATCCACGGCGCGCAGCACGGTTTCGGCGATCCGCTCGGGCCCGAGGCCGAGCCCGTAGTTTGCGTCCACCTTCTGAAGGCGCGCGTGGAGCTTCTCGGCGGGGCTTCCTTCCTCGTCGGCCTTCCGGAAGGGGATGGTGGCTTCGATGCAGGCGGCGACTTGGACGAGCTCGGGCGGGCCGAGGACATCGGAGAGCACGCGTGCTGCGAGCAGCGCGGAGAGGAACTCGTTGAGGCCGCCGAAGGGAGAAAGGACCTGGCCGGGGGCGAAGCCGAATAGGTCCACGAGCATGGACAGGAGCGGGTCGGCTTCGCGGTCCACCGGCGCGAGGGAGAGCCCCTCGGACCCGACCTGAACCACCCCGCCCAGCACGCGCTCCTGTTTGCGGGACAGCCCTCCGTCGACTTGGTAGTAGACCGTGTCGTGGAAGAGGGCGGCGAGGGTCTGCACTGCGTCGGCCCCGGCGCTGATGTCGAAGACGTGCTGCACGCTGTGGAAGTTGCGCCCGTGGGCGGACATGCTCTCGTGGATGAGCACGCTCCACGCTTCGAGCTGCGCGTCGTTCGTCGAGCCACCGAGCGCGGCGACCCCCTCGCGGAGTCCGCGGGTCAACTGCTGCAGGTAGGTGGGGTCCTTGGTCTGGGTCACGGGCGCCCTCCAGGTCGCGGGGATCCTACCGCGCCGCGCGGTCCTCTGCGGGGGAGGACGACCCCGGGGGCCAGAGAGGGGAGGGG
>RFHU01000303.1 GCA_003695705.1 Planctomycetota bacterium | reverse complement strand
GGCCTCGGCTGCGGCGTCGGCCCGGGCCGAGGCCTCGCCAGCCTCGGCCCCGCCGCCGCTCACGACGCAGTCGCCCTCGTCCTCGTCGGGGCCGGCCGCGGCGGCGGCCGCCTCGACCGCGGCGATGGCCTCCTCGACCGCGCCCGGAGTCACCACGGCGCCCACCACGGGAGCGGCGAGCTCGGGGGTGCTGGGCACGAACTGGCGGGCTTCGGTGACGAGGTCCACGCCGCCTTCGCCGTCGACGTCGAAGTGCACCCGCGGGCTGGCGATGACCTCGGGCTGCCCCTGCACGCCGGCGGCGCGGGCCAGGGCGCGCTTGATGAGCTCGGGGTCGTTCTCGAGCCCGAACTCGGCGGCGAAGGCCTCCGTGGTCCGCAGTTCGTAGCTGCGTCCCGCCTTGCGGCGCTCGATCCAGCCCTTCTTGAGCAGCTCCTTGACGTGGTCGTAGACCGAAGAACCGCGCTCGCGCACCAGGCGCGCCTGGGGGATCGGCTGGTTGAGAGCGATCAACGCCAGGGTCTCGGTGAGGGATTGCGGGATCGCGGGCCGGCCGGTCGGGATGGAACGGCGGTAGGAGGCCTTGACGTCGAGGATGTAGCCCATGCGTCCGCCGGGGCCCTTCTCCTTGCTGCGGGAGAAGATCGCCAGCGGCGTGCCGCGCCGGGCCAGCTCCTCTTCGAGCGTCCGCAAGGCGTGCTCGACGACCTCGAGTTCCCAGCCGAGGCTCTCGCCGATCTCTTCCTTGGTGAGCGGCATGTGCGTGGAGAACAACAGCGCCTCGAGGAGCTGCGCCGGGGTCCGCCCGCTGCCGCGCAGGTCCTCGACGACGCGCTCCAAGCTGCGCAGGACGGCGGGCGCCTCCGCCGGCTCGCCTCCGTCCAGAACCGCGGCCACGCGGTTGGGCGCGTCGGGGCCCCCGGAGGCGGCCTCCTCCCCTCCCGCCGGCGCGAAGGGCGCCTCGTCGCCGAGGGCGTCCGCAACGCGGTTGGCGGCCTCGACCTCGGAGGCGGCGGCCTCGACCTCGGGGGCAGCGGCCGCTTCGGCCGGCGCGACCTCGGTGCGCTCCTGTTCGCTCATGCCTCACCTCCTTGGGCGGTGAGCCCCTCCCCGCCGCCGCTCGCGTCCGCGCAAGCGGCGCTGGCCTCTTCGTCCATGGCGTGCGACGGCGCGAGCGCCTTGCCCTCCTCCTCGCACGCGGCCGCCTCGTCGGGCGCCTCGTCCGCGAAGGGCTCCTCGCGCCCTTCTTCCTCCTCGTCCTCGACGTCGAGCTCGTCCTCGTCGAGGACCACGCCCGCGCGCACCTCCCCGAAGTAGGGGCCGCGCACCACGCGCAGCTCGCCGTAGAGCTCGTCCTGCTCGAGGAGCACCTCCTCCTCGTTGGAGAGGAAGAGGAGGGCGAGGTAGGCCGAGGCGCGGGGGCGGCGCTCGTTGGTCAGGCTCTCGAGCGTCGCGTGGCCGCCGTCGGCGAGGCGCTCCCAGAGCTCCGCGCGGACCTCCCGAATGTCCTGGCCGAGGTCCTCTTGGTGCGAGCCGCCCACGCACTCCTCGAGGACCATGTCCTCGGTGAACTCGGGGCCGTCGGCCTCGAGGAGCTCCTTGTGGGCGAGGCGCTCGTCGTATTCGCGCAGGGCGACGATGAGGTCCACCAGGGTCAGGCCGCGCTCGCGCACGGGCCGCTCGGCCGGAGCGAAGCCGGCCACCCCGCCGTCGGCGAGGAAGCCGTAGTCGAGGGGCTCGTCGCCCGGGCGCAGGCGCGATGCCGCTCCGAGTCCGTCGCCGGCGGCGTCGCCGAACTCCTCCGCGAAGGCCTGCTCGAGGGCCTCTTCGTAGTCGAGGTCGGCCTGCTGGGCGGCGAGGGCCTTGGCCTTGAGGTGGATCAAGGCCGCCGCGTAGAAGATCAGGCGCGCCACCCGCCGCAGGTCCGCGGCGTCGAGGCGCTCGTCGAGGGCCTCGAGGTAGCTGTCGGTGACCGAGACGATGTCCACGTTCCAGGGGTCGTACTCGCCCTTCTTGGCCAGGTCGACGAGGAGCCCCAGGCCCGGGTCGTCGCCGAGCCCGGCCACCTCGCCCACGGCGGCTTCGAGGTCGCTCCGGTCGGCGAGGCGGCGGCCGAGGCGCCCGCCGAAGCCGCCCCCCTCGAAGACCTCGCTCTCTCCGGCCCCGCCCAGCTCCTGGGCGCGCGCGTCGCGTTCGAGGATCACGAGGCCACCTCCACGGCCGCGGCCTCTTCGCTCGCGGGCTCCTCGGCCGCCGCCATCTTGACGCCCGTGACCTGCGTGCCGTGGCCCTTGCGCATGGTGACCCCCAGGGTCTGGTCGCTGCGCTCGAGGAGCACGCGGTGGTGGGAAATCACGAGGTACTGCCGCTCCTCGGCGCGCCGGCGGATCGCCTCGGCGAGGATCATGGTGTTCACCCCGTCGAGGTCCTTGTCGACTTCGTCGAAGATGAACAGCGGCGCCGGGTTCACTTCCTGAAGCGCGAAGATCAGCGAGAGGGCCGTGAGGGCCTTCTCTCCGCCCGACATGGACTCCATGCGCGAGAGCTTCTTCCCGCGCGGGCGGACCTTGATCAAGAGGCCGCCGGCGAAGGGGTCCTTGGGGTCTTCGAGGATGAGCCGCCCCTCGCCGCGCCCGAGCTCGGCGTAGGTCTCGGCGAAGGCGTCGCGCACCGCCTCGAAGGCCTCCAGGAAGGCCGCCCGCTTCTTGCCCTGCAGGGTGGTGATCCGCTCGCGAATCTCGCGCTTCTCCGCCTCGAGGACCTCGATCTTGGCTTCGAGTTCGTCGTGGCGCTCGAGCGACTGGTCGTACTGCTCGATCGCCAGGTGATTCACCGCGCCCAGGCGCTCGAGCTCGGAGCGCACCTGCCCCAAGCGCGAGGCGATGCGCTTGCGCTCGGCGCCCACGTCGGGAGGCGCCTCCTCGGGGCCGGGGACCTCGATCTCCCGCTCCTCGGCCGCCGCACGCAGCTCGGCGGCGCGGGCGGCGAGGGCCTCGTGCTCGCCGCGCAGGCGCTCGAGCCGCTCGGCGCAGGCCCGCGTCTCGGCCGCGGCGCTGCGCGCCGCGTCGTGGGCGGCCTGGAAGGCCTCGCGCGCCTCGTCCCGGCGGCGGGCCAGCTCGGTCAGCTCGCTGGAGAGGGCGGCCAGCGCCGCCTGCTTCTCGGTCTGCTCGGCGTGGAGCTCCTGGACCTGGGCGCGGATGCCCTCGATCCGCTCGGCAAGGGCCGTGCGCTCGCCGTCGGCCCGCTGCAGGGCCTCCTCGGCGGCGCGCAGGCGCTCCTCGCAGGTCGTCTTGCGCGCCAGGGCCTCGCCCAGCTCGAGGCGCAGGCGGGTGACCTCGGCCTCGAGCGGGCGCAGCTCGGCCTCGACCTCGCTGGCCTTGCGGGCCAGCTCCTCGTAGGCGCGCGCGGCCTCGGGGTCGTCGAGGGCGGCGATCTCCTCTTCGAGCGAGGCCAGCTCGCTGCGCACCGCCCCCAGGCGCGGGGCAAAGCCTTCGCGCTCGCGGGCCAGGGCCGAGAGTTCCTCTTCGATGGCGAGGAGGCGGTCGCCGCGCGGCCCGAGCGCCGTCTCGAGCTGGCCGAGCTGGGCGGCGAGGGCCGCGCTCTCGGCCTCGCGCTCGGCGAGGGTCGCGCGACGGCTCTGCAGCTCTTCGCCGATGGACTCGAGCTCGGCCTCGGCCTTGCGCGCGGCTTCGCGCGCCGCGTCGCGCTGCGCTTCGAGGGCGCTCACCGCGCGCCGCTTCTCCTCGACGAGCTCCGCCGCGCGGGCGGCGGCGGCGAGGAGACCGCCGCCGCGGCGGCTGCCGCCGCTCATGATCGCGTTGCGCTCGACCAGGTCGCCTTCGAGGGTGACCATGCGGTAGCGGCCGATGAGCCGCTTGGCGTCCTCGAGGGTCTCCACCACCAAGGTGTCGCCGAAGACCACCCGCAGGACCGGCTCGTAGGCCTTCTGCGCGGAGACCAAGTCGACGGCCCAGCCGACGATCCCCTTGCCTCGCGGCGCGGCGCCGGGCGCCGGCGGCGGGCGCAGCTTGCTCAAGGGGGCGAAGGAGAGGCGCCCGGCGCGGCTCCGCTTGAGGAGCGCGATGCAGCGGCTGGCCACGTGCTCGTCGTCGACGACCACGTAGTGGAGCCGACCGCCCGCCGCGGTCTCGAGGGCCGCGGCGAACTGGCCGTCGAAGCGGACCAGCTTGGCCACGGGGCCGTGGACGCCGCGGACCTTGGCGGCGGAGATCTCGCTCAGCGCGCGCCCGCCGCCCATGCTGTGCGCCTGCTCGCGGCAGGCCTCGGCGGCCGCGAGCTCCTGGCGGGCGCGCGCCAGCTTGCCCGCCACGGTCTCGAGGCCGTGGCGCAGGTCGCTCGCCTGCTGGGCGAGGCGGACCCGCCGCGCCTGCACCTCGGCGAAGGCCTCGCGGGCCTCGCGGTAGGCGAGCGAGGAGGCCTCGTGGCGGCGCTGGAGCTCCTCGCGCTGCGCGGCGGCGTCGCCCACGGTGCTCTGGAGTACGGCCCGCTCGGCTTCCTTGCGGCCGGTGCGCTCGGCCACTTCCCGCTCGCGCGCGGAGAGGGCCGCCTCTTCGCCGCGCAGCTCCTCGGCGCGCGCGCGCAGGGCGCGCAGGCGGTCGGCCACCTCGAAGCGCCCCTTGCCCTCGCGCTGCAGGTCCGCGCCCGCCGCCTCGAAGCGCGCGGTGAGCACCGAGAGCTTGGCCTGCTTCTCCTCGAGGCTCCGCTCCACGTCGCCCACGAGTTCGACGGCGCCCTCGAGGGCCGCCCGCGCCTTGGCCACCGCGGCCTCCTCGCCCGCGCGCGCCTCCTTGCGGCGGGCGAGTTCCTCACCGAGTTCCTTGGCGCGGCGCAGCTCGCCGTCGATGCGCGCGCGCAGGGCCTCGACCTCGCGGAAGGCTTCCATGCGCTCGCCTTCGCCCTTGGCCGAGAGCTCGGCCTCGAGCTCGTCGAGGGCCTGCTTGGCCTGGGCCTCCTCGGCGGCGCGGCGCTCGCGCTCGCGCTCCGCCTGCCGGGCGGCGCGCTCGGCCTGCGCGATCTCCGCCTCCTTGCCCTGCGCCGCCTGCTCGGCCTCCTGCACGTCGAGGACGACGAGGTCTTCCTCGAGGCTGGCCTTGCTCTCGGTGAGGGTCTGGTGGCGCAGGGCCTGGTCGCGCTCGGCCTTGAGCTGCTCGATGCGGGTCGCGAGCTCGTTGAGGATGAGCTTGGTGTCGTGGGTCAGCGTGTCGGAGGCCGCCAGCTCCTCCTCGGCGAGGGCGATCCGGCGGTCGAAGTCGCGCGCGCCCGCGAGTTCGTCGAGCACCTGGCGGCGGGCGACGGGCCCCATGGCGGTGAGGCGGATCACGTCGTTCTGGAGGACGAAGTTCTGCCCGCTGGTGGGAAAGCCCAAGAGGCGCATGACGTCCTGCAAGTCCGCGAGGCGGATCGGGCTCCCGTCGAGCAAGTAGCGGACGTCGTTGCCGCTCTTGCGGCGGCGCACCGAGCGCCCCAGGGTAAAGGTGCGCGCCACGGGGGGGCCGCCGCCGGGCCCCGGGAAGAGGGCCTTCAGCTCCAGCTCGACCTTGCAGCTCGGCTTGTTGCCCAGGGTGGAGATCAGGTCGGAGAGCCGGTCGGCCCGCATGCCCTTGGAGGTGGAGGTGGCGAGCACGAACTGCAGGGCGTCGATGATGTTCGACTTGCCCGAGCCGTTGGGGCCCGAGACCGTGCTGAAGCCGTCCTCGATGGGAACCCGCGTCCGCTTGGGAAACGACTTGAAGTTGTCGAGGATCAGGGCCTGAACCCGCACCCGCAAGGGGCGCCCGAGGCTGCCCAGCTCGGCGAGGGTCACGGCCGTCTTGGTGCCAGCGTCCTTCTCCATTGCCTCCCCTTGGGGGGGTTGCTGCGTCACGCGGAGACCCCCCACTTCAGGGGGCTCATCGGCATCGAGGGAAGAATTCTTTGGGCGTTCACTGGGTTTTCGCGGCGAGGGCTCCGAGCGCATTGAACTTACCGTCCCCCACCGACAGCTCCGGCCCCCCCCAGGGCGGCCGGTCCGCTCGCTAAGCGACACGCTGGCAGCGGGTTCCATCTGGGTCCCCCGGGCCGGCGGACGGCTCCGTGCCGAGCGGTCCCCCCTCCGACGGGCTCGCCCGACCTTCCCCCGGCCCTCGGGCTTCGAGCTTCCTCGGCGGGCAAGGGGGATGCGAACGGAGCGGCGGAGGCTTCGGAGCCCTGGGCCCCCATTCGCGCAGAGTCGTTGTGCTAGGCAGCGAGGAGGCGGCGATGAAGAACCCGGCCTGGACGTGGACCCTCGGCGGGGCCCTGGTGATCTCCGTAGCGGCCCTGGCGCAGGACGCGCCGCCCCCGCCGGAGGGGCCGCCCCGCCGGCCGCCGCCGGCGGAAGAGGAGGCGGGCGCCGACCTCGTGCTCGACCTGCGCGCCGGGACGGTCCGCGGCGCCCACCCGGCGGTTCGCGTCCTCGAGCGGCCGAGCGACCGGAACCGCGACGGCTACGCGGAGGCCCGGGTCCGGGTCGACCTCTACGGCTACCGCTTCCTCGAGGTGGTCGCCGACTACGACGCAGCGCCCGCCGGCTTCACCCTCGACCTCGGCGACTCCTCCACCAACGACGGCGGCGCGGGCGACGCCGCCACCCAATCCAACGACGCCGAGGTCGAAGTCCACCGAGGCGACCTGCGGGCCTGGAGCAACGACGACCTCCCGGCGAACCAGCGCAAGCTCGCCGAGTGGAGCCGGGTCGTCGTCGAGGGCACCCGGCTGCGCCTGCGGATCGCCGACGGCGAATTGCGCTGGCAAACTGCGCGGGGGACGCAGCGCGAAGACGGTCGCTGCCTCTCGCCGCACCTCTTCGCGCTCGACGGCCAGCCCGACCGCGAAGGCCCGGTGAACTACGAAGTCTTCCTGGGCCTGAACCGCGTCGTGAGCGGCCGCCGGGACCGGACCGGCTCGGGGCTGGCCAGGGTCCGCCTGCGCCTGGTGCGCTGAGGCCGGCCGCCGTGCTCGCCCGCTACCGCATGGAGCGCGGGGCGCCGGCCTCGGCCCTGCCCCGCGGCGTCCGCCAGGACACCCGCAAGCACCCCCGGCACTGCCTGCGCCCCACGACCGAACTGCTGAGCGCGTACCTGCGCCCACCCTCCGCGGCGGCCTGCGAGCGCTTTCGCCGCGGCCACGAGGCCCTCCTCGAAGAGCGCTTCGCCGCCGACCCGACCCCCTTCGTGGCCCTCGCCGACCGAGCAGCGGAGGAAGACGTGTTCCTCGGCTGCAGCTGCCCGACCCGCAAGAACCCCGACGTGAACCGCTGCCACACGGTCCTCGCGCTGCGCTTCATGGCCGCGCGCTTTCCCCGGCTGCGGGTGCTCCTCCCCGACGGGGCGCCGCCGTCGCCGCCGGCCGGCGACGCGCCCGAGAGCCCTCCCGCGGACCCTCTCCGC
>RFHU01000024.1 GCA_003695705.1 Planctomycetota bacterium | reverse complement strand
GCGAGGACCGCCCCCGCCGTGGCGGCGTCCACCCCGCCAATGCCGAACACGGGCAGGGGGCAGGCAGGCGCCAGCGCCGCCAAACGCCCCAGGCCCTGGGCACGGAGTTCGGGCTTGGTGCCGGACGGGAAGAGGGTGCCGAAGCCCACGTGGTCGGCGCCCGCCGCGAGGGCGCGCTCGAGCTCGCCGGCGTCGTGGACCGACGCCCCGATCCGCGCGCGGGGCCCGAGGAGGCAGCGCGCGTCGCGGGGATCGAGGTCCTCCTGGCCCAGGTGAACCCCCGCCGCGCCCGCCAGGCGCGCCAGGTCGGGCCGGTCGTTCACGAGCACCCAGGCGCCCTCGCGCGCGCAGCGCGCGACCAACTCCCGCGCGAGGGCAAGCCGCGCGCGGTCGCCAAGTCCCTTCTCGCGGAGCTGAAACAGACGCACGCCACCGGCCAAGCAGGCCTCCGCCTGCTCCAAGACCGGCGGGCGACCCGGCGCGCTCCCCAGGAGGACGTAGACGCGACGCTCTCCGAAGGGCTCGGGGACGGAAAAGAGCGCCTGTTCGAGGGCGTACGTACGGTAGCGCAGGCCGCTGAGCCGCGTCGCCAAGGCGGGGTCGAGGAGCTTGCCGTATTCCTCGAGGGCCCGGAACGCCTCCTTGACGCGGCCGAGGGCTGCCCGGGCCACCTCGCCCGTGTCGGCGCGCGCCCTGCGGTCGATCCGGCGCGCAGGGTGCCCGGGGTCCGCCCCCACGTCGCGAGCGCGCAGCGCCTCGTCGGCCCACGGCGCGAGCGCCTCGTCCAGGGCCTGGCGCAGGGCCTTGGCCTCCGCGGCCGGGTCCGCGGCCTCGAGCACGAAGCGGGCGTGCTCTTCGGCCACCCGCAGGCCCTCAAGGGCCCGGTTGCGGTTGGCGTCCAGGATCCTCAGCGCAGCGCGCTCCACGGGGCGGAGGGTAGCACGCAACGACTCCGCCCGTCTCTCGGACGGAAGCGTTCCGCGCGCGGCCCCCGGCCACCGCGAGCAGGGCTCCGAAGCCTCGGGGGGGGCCGAGCGAACTCCCGCGCAAGAGGACCTGGGATCTGCCGGCCTCAGGCCCCTGCCCCTTGCCCGTCCCGGGCAAAGGCGAAGACCTGTCCGGCGCGTCCGGGCCAGGGGCGGAGCTCGGCGGCGCGAGGCGTTGGCGGCGACGCCGCGGCGAGCAGCCGCGCGGCGTAAGCGTCGAGGCGCTCGACCTCTGCCCCGTCGTCGCGGAGGCGTTCGAGGAGCTCTTCGAGCACGGGCAAGTAGGGTCCTCCCTCGACCTCGGCGTGAAGCGGCAAAACGAGGTTTTCGCCGGCGTCGCAAGGGCGCGCGAGAAGGCGATCGATCCATGCGCCGCGGTCGGTGCAGCCCAGCGAGAGGAGCTCTTCCAGGCAGGGCTGCGTGGTGGGAATCTGCAGCGTGCGCGCCCGGTAGCCGTCGAGTTCCGGGTAGCCGGGGGATCCTCCGCGCATGTCGCTTGCGTAGAGAAGGTCGCGGGCGTCCTCTGCGGCGAGGGCCGCCGGAGTCATGAGCCAAGCGGGCGCTGCCATGGCGCGGGGCGCTTCCCCGAGGATCTCCGCGTGGGCGGCGCAGGCGCGGGCGACTTCTTCGGCGACGCGCGCCCGAGGAAGCTTCGGCAGGTGGTCTTGCCAGAGGCGGTGGTCCCAGGCGTGAACGCCGACTTCGTGGCCCTCGGCGGCGATGCGCCGGACGAGTTCGGGAAGACCGAGCCCAATGGGTCGGGCCGGGAGCAGGGTTCCCGAGAGAATGGTTCGCCAACCGTAGAGCTTCGGCGCACCCGTGCGGAGCATCTTGCGCAAGAAGCCCCGCTGGCGAACCACGTTCCAGATCGCCTTCCCCGCGTTGTCGGGGCCGTAGGAGAGGAAGAAACTGGCTTGGACGCCCGCGCGCGCGAAGGCGTCCAGCAGGCGGGGAACACCCCGACGAAGGCCGTCGTGGGTGTCGACGTCGACCTTCAAGCAGTAGCGCACACCCACGCGATCGCTCACCGCGGTTCCGAAACCACCCGAAACAGAGCGCAGTCGCCCTTGCCTCCGGTGTACCACCGCTTCCCCGTGGGGACGAGGAGGCGGCGGGCCCGTGGTGGGGCGAGACGCTCGAGGAGGCGCAGGCGCGCGAGGACGAGTCGTCCCGGGTGGGCGGCGAGCAGCGCCTCGAGGTCTTCGCCGTGGCCGTAGTAGTTTTCGAGGCGAACGCCGGTCTCGAAAGCGACGCTCCCCAGGCCGCTCTCGTCCAGCCACAGGCCCAGCGGTCCCGGGGGAGCAAGGGCACCCATGCGCGCGAGCTCGCGCGCCATGGCCGAGCGCCGGCCGAAGGAGGACTCGCCGAGCGGAAAGAGGAGCGACGCCCCGCAGGTCGCAAAGGCGGCGTAGAGCAGGGCGAGCCTCAGCCCCGGAGCCCGCCGCCCCAGAAGCGAATCGCGCGCCCCCCGCCAGCCCAAGACGCCCAGGCCGAGGGCCGCCGCGAGGAGGGCGCTCGCGGTCCAAGGGGTGACGAGGTGGGCCAGATCCTCGAGGTGGGGGCGGAGGGGCACGAGCCCGCTCTTCAGGACGAGGCCGGCGCCCAAGACCGTCAGCAGCAGGAGGGACGGGCCGAACCAGAGCCACGCACCGGCGCCGTCGAGGGAGCGCAGCGCGGTCTGCGCGCGGGTCCGATCGCGGGCGGCGAGGCAGGCGCCGAGGAGGGGAGCCGTGGAAGGGATCAAGGGAACGAGGTAGAGGGAGCGCTTGGTCGCGGGGATGCTGAGGAGGAGGAGCCCCCAGGGGAAGAGCCCTGCGAGGAAGACGAGTCCCTCCCGCCGCCAGCGAGGAGGGAGGGCCCCCCGGCGTGGCCAGAGCACGGCCGCTGGCCAAAGGAGGAGCCAGGGGAGGAGCAAGGGAGGCCCGGAGAGGAGGTAGGTGTAGAGGGGCTTCCCCTGATGCCCGAGGACGACGCGGCCGCTGGGGTCTTCGATCAGGCGGTAGAGGACGTTGTCCCGCAGGAAGGGTTCGACGAGTCCCCAGCCGCCGCGCGCGTAGAGGAGGAGCGGCCAGGCTGCGCAGGCTGCCCCGAGGAGGCCGAGCCCGGCGAGGTGCCACGGGGAGCGCAGGAGCCACCCACGACGGAGGAGGAGGGCGTGCAAGAGCCCCGGCCCCAAGATCATGCCCGGACCCACGGGTCCCTTGACCCAGAACGCCAAGCTCGCGCTGGCGTAGGCGCCGAGGAGCCAACCGGGGTGGGGGCGCCGGAGCCCTGCGCTCGCCGCCGCCTCGGTCTGCGCCAGGGTGGCGCAGCCGTGTCCGGCGGCCACCGCGAGCACGAGCCAAGGGTCGACGAGGATCCGATGCCCGTACCAGAAGAAGCCCCAGGTCGTGGCGAGAACGAGAGCCGCGCGCAGCGCGGCGGCGACGTTGGCCAGCCGTTGGGTGAGGAAGAAGACGAGTCCCAGGGTCGAGGCGGAGGCGAGGCCCGACGCCAGGCGGGCGGATCCTGCGCTGCGGCCGCAGAGGGCGAGGCAGCCGGCGCCGGGCCAGAAGCCGAGCGGCGGCTTCTCCAGGAAGGGCTTGCCGAGGAAGTGCGGGACGAGCCACTCTGCGTGGGCGAGCAAATCGGCTTCGATGCTCGCCACGCGGGGCTCGTCGGGAGCCCAGAGGCCGTGATCGGTCGTCCCCGCGAAGCACACCGCGAGGGCGCAGAGCCCGGCGAAGGCGGCGAGGGGAAGGCGCCGGCGTCGGCTCACGGAGCGTTCGCCGCGGCCGTTTCGTGCACGTAGCTGGCGACGGTGCGGCGCAGGGCTTCCCGGAGCCCCACGCGCGGCTCCCAGCCCAGGGCCTCCCGGGCGTTGGTGATGTCGGGAACGCGGGTCAGGATGTCCTGGTAGCCTTCGCCGTAGTAGGCCTGCTCGTCGACCTCGTCGAAGGGGCGCTCGTCGCGCAGGCGCTCGTAGCCCGGCACCTCTGCGAGGCATTCGCAGAGAAGACCGGCGAGGTCGCGGATGCTGCAGTCGTTCTCGGGGTTGCCCAGGTTGAAGATCCTCCCGTCGGCGGCGCCGTCTTCGTTGCGCAGGATCCGCATGAGCGCCTCCACCCCGTCGTCGATGTAGGTGAAGCAGCGCCGTTGCCGGCCGCCGCCGACGAGCTTGAGGCGCTCGCCGCGGAGGAGGTGACCGAGGAATTGGGTGACCACCCGGCTGCTTCCCTCCTTGGCCGCGTCGATGCGGTCGAGTCCGGGCCCGATCCAGTTGAAGGGCCGGAAGAGGGTGAAGCGCAGGCCCTCGTGCTGGCCGTAGGCCCAGATCACGCGGTCGAGGAGTTGCTTGGCGCAGGCGTAGATCCAGCGCTGCTTGGCAATGGGGCCCATGACCAGAGGGCTACTGTCTTCGCAGAAGGCCGCGTCCGGACACATGCCGTAGACCTCCGAAGTCGAGGGGAAGACCAGGCGCGTCCCGTAACGGACCGCGTAGCGAACCACGCGGAGGTTCTCCTCGAAGTCGAGTTGGAAGACGTCGAGGGGCGCTTCGACGTAGGTCCGCGGGGTGGCGATGGCCACCAGCGGCAGGACGACGTCGGAGTGCTTGACGTGGTATTCGATCCATTCGCGGTGGATGGCGATGTCGCCTTCCAGGAAGCGAAAGCGGGGACCTACGAGTTCCCGAATGCGCGAGTCGTCGAGGTCCATGCCGGCCACTTGCCAGTCGGTGTCCGCGAGGATGCGCTTGGCGAGGGAATGACCAATGAAACCGTTGACGCCGAGGATCAAGACCTTCACGGGTTCACCTCAATCGCGCTCCGGCCGGTGGAAGCTCTCCGGCCACTCGAAGCAATTCGAGCCCTTCTCCGTCCCCGGCCCGCACCACCCTTTGGCCTTCGCCGTCGGCCCACACACCTCCGGGCGAAAAGGGGGGCCAGTCCTCTCCCCAGGGGCGGGGGCGGGTGGCGTGGACCTCGAGGCGCCCTCCCGGGCCTTCGCAGAAGGCGCCCGGCCAGGGCGGCGCCACGGCGCGCACCAGGTCGTGGATGCGTCGAGCCGGCCAGGACCAGTCGATGCGGCCGTCGGACGGGGTCCGGCCTCCAAAGGTGGAGGCCCGGCTCTCGTCCTGAGGGCGGCGGGAGGCGGTGCCCGCGAGCAAGGCGGGGAGGCTCCGCCGAAGCACGGCCTCGGCCGCGGGCACCAGCCGCCAGTAGAGATCGAGGGCGGTGTCGTTGGGGCCCACCTCGACGGCTTCCTGGTCGACGATGTCGCCTGCGTCGGCGCGCGCGACCATGTGGTGGAGCGTGACCCCCGACTGCGGCTCGCCGTGAATGAGCTGCCAGTTGATGGGGCAGCGACCGCGGTAGCGGGGCAGAAGGGAGGGGTGCAGGTTCACGCAGCCGCGGCGCGGAACGCGGCGGAGGGCGCGGCGCAGGATGCGCCGGTAGTGGACGCTGAGCAGGAGCTCGGGCGCGAGGGCACCGAGACGCTCGACCCAGGGGGCGGCGTTGACGTCTTCCGGGGCGAAGACCTCGATTCCCGCGTCGGTGGCGGCCTCGGCCACCGAGCCGAACCAATGGTTCTCGGCGGGGTCGTCTCGGTGCGTGAACACGGCGCAGACCTCGATGCCGAGGTCGAGGAGGGTGCGCAGGGCCACGCAGCCCATTTCGTGGTAGGCAAAGAGAACGACGCTCACGACGTGCCGACTTCCTGGCCCACTGCGGTTTGGTCGGGTGCGCTCGCTTCGGGATCGGAGGCTGCTTCGCTTCCCCCGGGCTCCGCGGAGGACGACACCGACGCACCGTCGAGCTCGGAATCGCTCCGGACGAGCAAATAGGTGGGGCGCTCGCGCACTTCTTGGTAGATGCGGCCGATGTACTCGCCGAGGACCCCGAACACGATGAACTGCGCGCCGACGAGGAAGAACAGGACCGCGAACAGGGTGAAGACGCCGTCGACGGCCCAGGTCGGACCGTAGGCGAGGCGCAGGACCAAGAGCAGGAGCCCGAAGCCGATTCCGAGCGCAGAGGTCAAGAGGCCGAGTCCGAAGAGGAGCCGCAGGGGAGCGAGGGAGAAGCCGGTGACCAGGTCGAGCTGCAGGCGGAACAGCCGCCAGAGGGAGTAGTTCGAGCGACCCGCGGCCCGCGCGGCGTGGCGCACCGGGATTTCCACGGGGTTGCGCGCGTAGAGCATTCCCAGAGCGGGAATGAAGGTGCCGAATTCGCGGCGGCGGGTCATGGCCCGAACCACGTCGCGGTGGTAGCCGCGGAGCATGCAGCCGAAGTCGTGGAGCTCGATCCCCGAGAAGCGGCGGGTGAGCGCATTGACGGCCTTCGAGGCCAGGCGACGGAAGAGGGTGTCCTGGCGGTCCTGGCGAACGGTGTTGACCTGGTCGTGGCCGGCGGCGAAGGCCTCGACGAGCTTGGCGATTTCCTCGGGGGGATTCTGCAGGTCGGCGTCGATGGTCACGATCCACTCGCCTCGCGCAGCCTCGAAGCCGGCCAGGACCGCGGCGTGCTGACCGAAGTTCCGGGCGAAGCGCAGGACGCGCAGGCGCGGACCACGACGCCGCCGCTCGGCTTCGAGGAGGGCAAAGGTCTCGTCGGTGGAGCCATCGTCCACGGCCACGACCTCGGCGGGCAGCTCCAGGGCGTCGAGGGTGGCGAAGAGGCGCTCGCAGAGGGGACCGACGTTCTTGGCCTCGTTGAGGAGGGGAACGACGACCGAGAGGCGAGGAGAGGTGCTCATGCGTCGTGTCCGCGCTTGCGGTGGCGTGCGAGAACGGTCTTCAGGGCCGCGACGACGTGGTCCTGTTCGGCTTCGCTCAGGCCGGGGAAGAGGGGGAGCGAGAAAATGCGCGCCCCCACGTCTTCGGTGTGCGGGAGATCGCCTGGACCGTAGCCGTAGCGCTCGCGGTAGTAGGCGGTCTGGTGGAGGGGCTGGAAGTGGAGCCCGGTGGCCACGCCTTCGGCGGCGAGTTCGCTCATGAAGGCGTCGCGATCGCAATCGAGGGCTTCGAGGCGAAGGCGGACCACGAACAGGTGCCAGCAATGGCGCGCGGAGTAGGGAACGCGGCCGAGCGGCGCGAGTTCGGCGAGGCCTTCGAGGAGCTGCAGGTAGCGTTCCGCGAGGGCGGTGCGGCGGGCGTTGAAGCGTTCGAGCTTGCCGAACTGGACGAGCCCGAGGGCGGCCTGCAGGTCGGTCAAGTTGTACTTGAAGCCGGGCAGGAGCACGTCGTAGCCGTGCACGCGGCGCTGGTGGTAGCGCTGCCAGGCGTCCTTGGAGACGCCGTGGAAGCGGAGGAGGCGCAGGCGCGTGGCTCGCTCGTCGTCGTCGAGGACGATCATTCCGCCCTCGGCGGTGGTGATGTTCTTGATCGGGTGGAAGCTGAAGACCGCGGGGTTCCCCGCGCTGCCGATCTCCTCGTCGCCGTAGGCGGTGCCGAGGGCATGGGCCGCGTCTTCGATCAGGTCGAGGCCGTGCTCGGCGGCGAGGGTCCGCAGGGCCGCGAGGTCTGCGGGCTGGCCGGCGAAGTGGACGGGGATCAAGGCTCGGGTTCGAGGCGTGATGCGCCGCGCGACGTCGGCGGGGTCCAGGCAGAGGGTTTCCGGGTCCACGTCGGCGAAGACCGTGCGGGCTCCGCAGAGTTCGACCACGTTGGCGGTGGTCGCCCAGGTGAGGGAGGGGACGACGACCTCGTCCTCGGGGCCTAGATCGAGGCTGGCGAGGAGGAGGTGCAGCCCTGCGGTGGCCGAAGACACGGCCAAGGCGTGGCGCACGCCGAGACGTTCGCGGAAGGCCGCCTCGAAGGCCTGAACCCGAGGGCCGCTGGTGATCCAGCCCGAACGGAGCGTCTCGGCGACCGCTGCGACGTCGTCGTCTTCGATGGTTGGGCGCGAGAACGGAACCGAAGGCACGCCGGACCTGCTTTCGTTGCGAGGGCGTCTGCGCTCGAGGCACGACGGCGTCGCCGGCCGCGCTTCGCTCGTCGCCTACCGCACCCAGCATGAAGCGCGCCGCGCAAACTCCCCACTAGAAGGCGCTAAGGAATCGCCGGCGTTGCAGGAATTGCAACCCGTTGTCGATCCAACATTCCGCTGCGCCCGCAAGGGGCCGCCAGAGTTCAAGGAGAGCGTCGGGCGGGGGAGGAGCCGCGGGCCCCTGCCCACGCTCCCCAGGCCACGAGGAGGGCCGCTTCGCGCTCGCTCCGCGCGCGCAAGAGCACGCGGGCGCCGAGGGCCTCGGCAGCGGCGACGCGCACGGGGCGTCCGCGGCGGACCCGCTCGACGACCACGAGGGCGCGTGCGCCCGTGGCCTCGCGGGCTTCCGCCAGGCGAGCGATCGTCCGTCCGCTGCGGTCTGCGTAGAAACGGAGCGCGCCGCGCGTCGCCTCGCTGGGCTCCCAGAGGAGGATGGGCACGCGGGGGGGAACGCGGACCGCCACCCCGCGGAAGAAGGCCGACAGGTCGTGGCGTCGGTCCTGCATGGCCGCGTAGGAGGGATAACACCCCAAGAGCGTGAGGAGAAGCGCGAGCAAGACGCGCAGCAGGAATCCCTCCACGCGCCCGCGGCGCAGGGCCAGGAAGGCGAAGAGCGCCACCGCGGCCCCGGCCGCCCAGCCGCAGACCAGCGCGCAGCGCAGGGGAGCACCGCGGCCGAGGAGGACCCCTGGCCCCACGAGGGCGCCGGCGAGGGCCGCCCAGCCCAGGGCGCGAAGGGTCCAATCCTCGAGGCGGGTGAGGGGACGCCCGATCAGGCCGGCCACCCAGCCGCCGGCGAGGAGCGCAGCGGGGGGAACGAGGGGGAGCAGGTAGACCTGCCGCTTGGTTCCCGCGAGCGAGAGCAGGACCGCGCCCCCTCCCAGCCAGGCCAAGCAGGGACCCAAGGGCTGGCGAGTCCTGCCTTGCCGGCGGTGCCAGGCGAGGGCCGCGGGGAGCAGGACCAGCGAGGGAAGAAGGACGACGGGCAGCTTGCCGAGGTAGTAGTGCCAGGGGCGCTCGTGCCCGCCCGCGTAGCCGGCGGCGGGGGCGAAGCGGCGCAAGTGGTTGTCGACGACGACCGTCTTCAGCGCCGCCTCCCCTCCCTCGGCAGCGACGCCGGCCAGCCAGAGGCCGACCAGGGCGATCACCGCCCCGGGGGAGAGCCAGAACCATGGGCTCCGAAGGAGCTTCGCGTCGCGGCGCACGGCGAGGAGTCCGACGAGGAAGAGGCTCGGGAAGACGAGTCCCACGGCGCCCTTCGCGAAGAAGGCCAGCGCGCAGGCCCCCACCGCGGCGAGCGCCCAGCGCCCGCGCCGCGAGGGAGTGTCGACGAAGCGCCACAAGCAGAGGGCAGACAGGGTCACCGCTCCGAGGAGGGAACCGTCCACCAGGCAGCGGTGGCTGTACTTCAAGACCGAAGGGCTGAGGAGAAGCAGCGCTCCCGCTCCGAGGCCTGCGGACAGGCGCCCGTAGACGCGCCGAGCCAGGGCCGCGAGGGAGAGGGCCGCCACGAGCCCCCACAGCATGGAAGGCAAGCGAGCGGCCAGGGCGGTGCGGCCGAACAGGCGCGTCGCGAACCCAACCGAGAGGAAGCCCAGCGGAGGCTTTTCCAGGAAGGGCTCGCCCCCCAGCGTGGGAATCGCCCAGGCGCCGCGCGCGACCATTTCGACGCCGATTCCCGCCACGCGCACCTCGTCCGGAGCGCTCAAGGCGCCGAGGGCGCCGGCCTCCACGTAGAGCAGGCCGGCGGCGAGGGCGCAGGCGAACAGAAGGCGCCGCCGGGCCGTCACGGCGCCCGCCCCACCGGAAGAGGACGCCCGCGCGGACGGACGACCCCACCGTGGGCCTGCAGGCTTGCGAGAGCAAGCCGCTCGAAAGCGCACCGAAGGGCGAGTGCGGCGGGACCGCCTCCCTCGCTCCCCCTCGACCACGCGTGCGCCCCGGCTCCTTGCGCGCCGCGAGGAACGCACGCCCCCGTCCGCAGCCGTGAGCCCCGGGCGGAGGACCCTGCGGGAGAGGAGGTCCTCCGACTGGGCGAAGGACCCCCTCCGAGGGGCTGGGGCGCGGCGGACGGAGGCTGCAAAGCGTTCTTCCCGGAAACCGAACGAGGGAACCGAGCGCACGATACCTCAGGACCTCGTGCCCCTGCCGGTCCTTTCCAGAGTCGAGGATTCCACGCCGCCCCGTCGCCCCTGCGTGGAGCGCCCGCCGCCGGCTGGGCTCCGCGCCCCCGCGCGGACGAACGCAGGGAGGGATCGTGGCGCGCGTGCCTCCCCTCGCGCGGGCGCCCCGCCGGCGGGATCATGGCGCGCGTGCCGCCTCTCGACACTCGCCTTCCCGCCGTCCGAGCCTGCCCGCGCAGGCGAGGGCTCCCCTGGGTCTTCGCCCTCGCGGGCCTGGTCGCCTTCGACCTCCTCTGGCTGATCGGCCACACCCGCTGGGCGCGTATTCTGGGGCTCGAGGGCTGGGGGGCGGCGGACGCTCCTGCGTGGGTCGGCTGG
>RFHU01000302.1 GCA_003695705.1 Planctomycetota bacterium | reverse complement strand
GCGTCGAGCAGGTCTGGAAGGAGCAGGGCGGCGAGGGGGGCGAGGAGGAGGCCGGGGACGTCGATGGCGTCGGGAAGGATGCGGAACTCGAAGTCGATGAGCGAACTCACGAGCAAGGCCGAGGCGAAGGCGGCGTGCAGGACGAAGAGCGCGCAGGCCGCGGGGTCGACGAAGCGTCCGCCCGACAGGTCTCGTACGCCCAGCCAGGCGAAGAGGATGAGGGTGGTGGCCTCGACGAGGGGGTAGCGCCAGTGGATCTTCCCCCCGCAGGCGCTGCAGCGTCCGCGGAGGGCCAGCCAGGAGAGGAGGGGGACGTTCTCGTACCAGCGGATGGCGTGGTGGCAGCGGGGGCAGAAGGAGCGCGCGGGGCGGAGGACCGACAGGCAGCGCCGCGGCAGCCGGTACACGGCGACGTTGAGGAAGCTGCCCACGCACGCCCCGCACAAGGCCGTCCACACGAGCACGATGGGCTCGAGCCGCTCGACCACGCGGGGCTCCATGAGCAGGAGACTACCACGCGGCGGGCGAGCGCTCGTCGCCGCGGGCGGGGAGTGGCGCTGGTTCCCCGGCGGCTTCCGAGAGACGGACGGTCGAGCGCAGTCCCCGCGCGGCGCGGTCGGCGCTCGGGCGGGGCGCCTGGCCGACGGTTTCGTGGCCTGGCGGTGCGACCCCCGTGGCGTGTGCCTAAGATCGGGGGCATGTGCGCAGCGTTCGCCCTGGAGGCCGTCGAGAAGCGCTACGGTCGTAGCGTGGCGCTCTGCGGCCTGAGCTTCCGGGCCGAGCGGGGCGAGTCCCTGGCTCTGGTCGGCCCGAACGGCGCCGGGAAGAGCACGGCCCTCAAATGCCTGGCGGGCCTCGTTCGCCCGGACGCGGGGCGAGCCCTCCTCGGTGGCCGCGACGCTCGCTCCACGGAGGCCCGACGCGTCCTGGGCTATCTCCCCGAGCGACCGCGCTACGAGGAGCGGTGCTCGGGCGAGGAGCTGTTGCGTCGCGAGGGGCGATTGCACGCCCTCGAGCGCGCCGCGCGCCGTCGGCGGGCTCGCGACCTCCTGGAACGGGTCGGGCTCCCCCCGGAGGTCGCGGTTCGACCCGTGGGGACCTACTCGAAGGGGGAGCGAGCCCGCCTGGGCTTGGCCCTTTCCCTGGTCGGAGACCCGCAAGTGCTCCTGCTCGACGAACCGACCGACGGGCTCGACCTCATCGGTCGCCGGGCGGTGCGCACCCTCCTCCAAGAGCTGCGCGCCGACGGGCGCAGTCTCCTCCTCAACTCCCATTCCCTCGTGGAGGTCGAGGCGTGTTGCGAACGGGTGATCGTGCTCCGCTCGGGCCGCGAAGTCGCCCAAGGGTCCCCCGAAGCGCTCCGCGCTCGCGGCCCACAGCGTTGGTTGCTCCGGCTTACCGCGCCCCCCGCTCCCCAGGTCCGCGAGAGGATTTGCGAGGGCCTCGAACTCCTGGAGACCGACGGCCCGGTCCTCCGCTTCGCGGTCGAGGACCCGGCGCTCGTGGACGGGGCGATCGACCGCGCGCGCAGCGCGGGCCTCGGGATTCGTGAGTTGCGCCCCGAGGGCGGTCTCGAGGAGGCCCTGGCGGACATCCTCGCGGGAGGCTTCCCCGCGTGAGGAGGCTCGGTCTGTGGGCGCTCTTGGCCCACGACGTCCTGCGGCTGACGTGGCGCCGTCGCCACTTCGGCGCCCTCCTGGTCGCCGGCGGCCTCGCGACCCTCGGCGCGGTGTGCGGCGTGGACATCGAGCGGAGCGCCGTCGGCTACCGGCTCTCGTTCTTCGGCGCGGAGGTTCTGCCCCCTCGCCCCGGCGACCCGCGGGTGGTCCCCCTCGCGCAAGCCCTCGCCTTGGTGCACGTGCTCTTCGTTCGCGCCGGGCTCGCGGCGTCCTTCGGGATCGCCCTCGGCCTTCTGGTCTGCGCAGACGCTGTGCCGCGCGCCTTCGGGCCCGGGCGCGCGGAGCTCCTCCTCTCCCGACCGTTGGGAGTCGGTGACGTGGTGGTGGGCCGCTTCCTCGGTGCCCTCGCGTTCGCGCTCGTCCACTCCCTCTGGGTGTCCGTGCTGCTCTTCGTCGGCTTCGGACTGCGCCTCGGCCTCTGGCATCCTCCCCTCCTCCTCCTCGGTCCTACGCTCCTCCCCAAGTTCGCCGTGCTGCTCTCCCTCTGCGCGAGCGCGGCCGTGCTGGCCCGTTCCCTCCTGCTCGGGATCGCTTGCGCTGGCCTCGCTTGGGCCTGCTCCTTCGGGGTGAACATGCTGGAGCACGCCGCGCACGAGGGCCCGCTCGCGTCGCTCGAGGACGTCGCGCGCTGGGCGCAGCGGCTCTTCCCGCAGGTTGCGCACCAAGACGCCTTCGCCGCCTGGACCTGCGCGCAGGACCCGCCGGTGTCCGACTTGGCGGGCCTCGCCCTCCAGGCCTTGGTGTGGACCGCGCTCCCCTTGGTCGCCGCGGCCCTGGTCGCGGCGCGCAGGGACCATTAGGGTCTAGGCGTGGAGCCCGGCGAGCTGTCGATCCGCACCTGCCGACGCTGCGCGGTGGACGTGAGCGTCCCCGAGGGATACCACCGGCCCGCCTGCCCTCGCTGCGGAGGTCCGCTCGAGGTCCCCAGCGACCCCGAGGGGGAGGTCCCCGAGCGAACGCTCCTCGAACTCCCCAGCGAGGAGGCGACCGCGCCGGGCGGGGGAGCGCCGTCGGCCCCCCGCGGTTGGCGGGAGGACGACGCGGGCCTCGGCCCCGCGGCGGCCGCAGCGGTCGGCGGGACGCAGCTCGATCTTCCGCCTTCGGCCGGGACCGCCCGTTTCCTGGGGCCTTACGAGCTGCGGCGAGTGCTCGGCAAAGGCGGCATGGGCGTGGTCTACGAGGCCTACCATTCCGGCCTCGACCGGACCGTAGCCCTCAAGGTCATCAGCGGCGAGGAGGCGAGCTTCGAGGAGGTCGAGCGCTTCCAGCGCGAGGCCCGGGCCGCGGCGCGGCTCAAGCACCCGGGCATCGTTCCCATCCACGAGGTCGGCGTCCTGGAGGGACGCCACTTCTTCACCATGGAGCTGGTGCGCGGGCACACCCTCCAAGCCCTTGCGCGCTCGGGGACGCTCGAGCCCCTGCGCGCGGCGCGCATCTTGGTCAAGGTCGCGCGTGCGGTCCAGCACGCGCACGAGCACAAGATCATCCACCGCGACCTCAAGCCGTCCAACGTGATCGTCGACGCCGACGACGAGCCGCACGTCATGGACTTCGGGCTGGCCAAGGACCTGTCGGAGGTCTCGGGGCTGACGCTCACCGGAATCGCCATGGGCTCTCCGCCCTACATGCCTCCCGAGCAGGCGCGCGGCGACTTCAAGCTCGTCGACGAGGTCTCCGACGTCTACGCGCTGGGCGCCACCCTCTACGAGTGTTTGACCGGGCGCCCCCCCTTCCGCGGGAAGAGCCTCTACGACGTCATCGCGAAGGTGCTCGTCGAGGAGCCCACCCCGCCACGCAAGCTGAATCCCGAGGTCCCCTACGACCTGGAGACCGTGTGCCTCAAGGCCCTCGAGAAGGAGAAGTGGCGTCGCTACGGGTCCGCGCGCGAATTCGCGCGCGACCTCGAGCGCGTGGTCGCCGGCGAGACGATCCGCGCCGCCCGGCAGGGACTCACGACCCGCATGGGTCGCGCCCTCGAACGGCACAAGCTGCAGATCTTCTCCGTCCTCGTGCCCTTGGCGGTCGTTTCTTCGCTCGTGGCCTACGTGGTGGGACCGCGGCCGTCGCCGCCGCAGGCGGTCGCGCCGAAGCCGCGGCGCCCTTCGCAGCTGGGTCCGCTGGAGAGCGCCGTGCGCGCGCTCGCGGGAGGGGGCGACCACGCCCTCGTGCGCCTGCTGTCGGCGGCCGCGCCGCGCCCCACGTGGGAGGTCCTCGCGGAGCAGGCGGCCGGGCTGCCTCCAGGTTGGAGGCTGCGCTTCGCCTCCGAACAGGCCGTTTCCGGCCTGGCGACCGACACCCCCACGGATCGAGAGGTTCCGGCGGAGATTCTTTCCTCCCTCGCCCTGGCTCACATCGACGACCCGCAGGTTCCGAACGCTGCCCTCTCGGGTCCCCTCGAGCGCTGGCTTCCCGGCCAACCGGGGCTGGCGCGCCTCCTCCGGCAAGTCGCCTTGACCCTGCGCGGCTGCCACGCCCACGACCCGGATGCCTTCCGGCGCGCTCTCGCAGGGCCGCCGAGCGTTCTCGACCGGGCCATCCTGCAGGCCGCGCGCACCAGCCTCTTCCCCAAGTCGGGGCTCGCGCGCGCGGTCGAACTCTGTCCGCCGGGCTCTGAGAAGCGCGCGTTGGTTCGGACGGCGGAGCCTCCCCTCCAATACCCATCCGGGCGGGTCCGCTCGGTCGAGGTGACGCGCACGCGCTGGACCTTTCCGCCCGTGCTCCTGCCCAAGGAGCGCGTCCCCTCCCGAGCGGGCGAAGAGCGCCTCCCGCGCATCACCGGCCTCGTCCGGCCCGACCTCGACCTAGACGCCTCGCCGACCCCGCCCCTGCGGGACCCCAGCGCCCGACGGGTCGTCATCGGCTGGTTGCGCTTCCTCTACGTGCTCGACGACTCGGACGGACGCATCCTGCGTCGACGTCGCCTCCCCGGGATCGCGGTGTCCCTCGACCACCATCCCGACGGCGGATACCGACTCCGCGTGCGCGAGGGGAAGATCGAGCGCGTGCTGTGGGCGCGCCTCGAGGAGGGCGACGCGCTGTCCCTGAGGGAGGTCCTCCCGGCGGGAGGCGCCCCTCAGCGGCCCGTCCCGGCGGTGGACCTGCTTGCACCCGGCGACGTCGCCCGCGACCAGTTGCGACGAGAGGCCTGCGCCGCAGCTCCCGCCTTCGACGACCTCCTCTGGGTGTGGGGCTACAGCGAGAGCGCGGGCCAGCCCGTCGTGCGGGAAGGCTTCCACACGACGCCGCGGCTCGGCCATCGCCTCGCCCCGGGCTTTTCGCAAGGTGCGTTCACCGTGTGCTCCGACCGGCGCTTCGGGGCTCCAGGTCGAGGAGCGGCCGCGGTGGCCGAGGTCGCTTCCGGAAGCCCCCTGCGGCCGGGAGACGGCCTCCTCGACGTGCGCTTGCCAGCCCCCGGGGAGGACGTGCTGTCCGTCGTCGTCGCCCGCACACACCGGCGCCGCAGGAACGGTCGGGTGGTGCAGGAGTTCCTCCCCCTGCGCCTGCGCATCCCGCTGAACCGTCCCCTGCCCCCCTCCGAGTGGGCCCGCGTGGCGGCGCGCTGCCTCCGTCGCCTCGAGCGCGAGGCGGACCCGAACCCCTGGCTCTTGGCCTTCTGGGCCGTGGCCTCGTCCTGCGCGGCGCTTCCCGAGGAGCTTCCGCACGAGCGCTGGCGCGAGCGGCTCGCCCAGCTCCGGCCCGAAGTCGCGGGGCCAGCGCGCGCGCGCGCGCTGGCCGCGGCGCAGTCCCCGCACCTTGGGGCGCGCGAGCGCGTCGAGCTCGGTTGCTTTCTCGATCGCGCGGGCTTCGAGGCGGCCGCCGACGCGGCCTTCGCGCGTGCGCTGGAGGATCTGGCGGCCTCGGGCTCCTTCGTGCCCGACTGGGCGGGCTACGGGCCCCTCGACGCCGGACGCCCCCTCGCTCGCCGCGTGGAGGAACTGTGGCGCGAGGGACGGGGCGGGCGCGCCCTGGTCCTCACTCGCTGGCGCAACGCCTTCGCGCCCGTGCTGCGTGAGAGCCGCTTTGCGCTTCGCGCGTACGGTCGGTTCGGCGTGCGCCCGGCGGAGGCCGTGGTCCCGGAGGGCCTCGAGGTGGCGCCCCCGGCCCTTGGGGGGACGCACCCTCCCGCCAAGGGCCTCGCAGGCTTCGGTGCCCTTTCCCTCCAGCGGTTCGACCATGCCCTGCTGCTGCAGAACTGGTTCTTCCTCTCCCTGGCAGGCCTCTTGTTCGTCGTCTTTCTGCGCTACCGGCGCCACAGCCTGCGCGCCTTGGCGCGCATTGGCGCGGAGGGCTTTGCTGCGCGCACGCGCCTCTGGCTGTCCCGACCGTGGGTTCGCCTCCGCTACTCCTGGCCCACCTTCATCACCCTCAACGACAAGCTCTCCTTCGTCGTCCTCTACCTGGTGTTCTTCGCTGTCTTCGCTCTCCAGGACGCGGGGCTGAGCACGCTCTTGGGCGAGCGTCGCGCTCCTCCGACCGTCCTCGCGGGGCTCCCTGCGGACGTGTCGGGCCTGGCCTGGCTGGAGGAGCGCGCGGGCGAGTCCGCCGCTCCCTACGCCCTGGCCTGGGCGCGTGCGGTCCGGGGGGAGGCCTTGCCTCCGGCGCTGGAGGATGCCTTGGAGGCGCTCGACCGCCCCGAGGCTCGTCTCCTCCTCGCCGAACTGCGCCTGCGCGCGGGTGTCCCCGAGAATTCGATGGCGGCGACCCTGGACGCGCTGGAGGGAGAGGACTCCGTCGCCCCCTACGCAAGGGCCTTGCGCGCCCGCGCGCGCGGAGACGCCGCCGCGCTGGCGGAAATTCGTCAGGTCCTGCGCGAGCGCTCGTCCCGCGTCGCCGTCTGCCTGGCCACCACGGGCCAGCTCCCCGCCCTGCTCTCTCCTCCGCCGACAATTCCCGAGCGCGACGCCCTGGTGGTCGGCGCGGACCCCTGGTGGACCTCGATGCCGCTCTTCTTGCTGCGGAACCTGTTTCAGCCCTGGCCCGAAGCCATGGACGCGAGCGCGAGCGAGTTCGAGCGCGTCTGGCAGCGAGACCTGCGCCTGGCGAGGCTGCGCAACCGCTGGTTCTTCCTCGTCCCCGCGGCCCTGGTGCTGCTGCTCTCCTCCTTGTTCATGCCCACCCTCCACCCCTTCGAGCCGCTCGCCAGCGACCTGAACCCTTCTCCGCTGGTGCGTCTCCTCCGCCTCCTCGTCCCAGGAGCCTCGCAGTTCCAGCGGGGTCGTCCGCTGCGGGGTGTCTGCCTCTTGCTCCCCTTCCTCTACGTCGCCCACCTGCTGTGGTACGCCGCGACCGGCTACCGAGCGCGGATGGAGGGCTTCGAGACCTTCCTCTCGCCCTACGAGGCGGCCTCCATCGTGGCGGAGAACGTCAGCGCGCTGCCGTTCGTCCGCTCCCAGCACTACCTGGAGCTCATCGGGTTCCTCCTGGCCCTCTACGTGGCCCACTGGGTCGACCTCGCCTTTGCCCGGCGCAAGGATCTGGCGGCTCGACCCGAGGTCAGCGAGCGGATCATCGTTCCGGTGGACAGCGAAGACCTGCTCCCCGGTCCACCGGCGGCCCTCCGCTCCGAGGCGTCGACCCTCCGCGACGGCGGGGCTGGGAGCGCACAACCTCTGGTCCCTCCTCCGGTTGGGCCCTTCGACGAGACCCTGCGCGAGGAGCCCCGCCCCGGAGGCTCCGCCTCCCTTCCGACGCCGACCGACCCCGCCGATCCGGACTTCGCATAGAACGAGCCGCGGCGAGCGCCTTTCTCGAGACTGGAGGACCCAAGCCCGTGACCACCGAGATCCGCGACGACCTCGAACTCGAAATCGAGGAGCTGCGCCGCGAGCGCAACGCCGTCATTCTGGCGCACTACTACCAGCAGGCGGACATTCAGGACATCGCCGACTACGTAGGTGACAGCCTGAGCCTCAGCCGCCAGGCCGCCAAGTGCGACCAGGACGTCATCGTCTTCTGCGGCGTCCGCTTCATGGCCGAGACCGCCAAGTGCCTCAATCCCGAGCGCACGGTGGTGCTTCCCGACCTCGAGGCGAGCTGCTCCCTCGTCGACGGGTGCCCGCCCGCGGCCTTCGCCCGGTGGCGTGCGCGCTACCCCGACCACGTGGTCGTCACCTACGTGAACTCGAGCCTCGAGTTGAAGGCCATGAGCGACTACACCTGCACCTCGTCGAACGCGCTGCAGGTCATCGAGGCCATCCCCAAGGACCGAGGCATCATCTTCGCCCCCGACAAGAACCTCGGCGCCTACCTCGCGCGCGCGACCGGGCGGGAACTCGTGCTCTGGAACGGTTCCTGCATGGTGCACGAAGTCTTCAGCGAGAAGCACCTCGTGCAGCTCAAGGTGCAGCATCCGGGTGCGAAGGTGCTCGCGCATCCCGAGTGCGAGGCCGGGGTCCTCGAGCATGCCGACTACATCGGCTCGACGGCCGGCATTCTTCGCTTCGCCAAGGAGAGCTCCGACCGCACCTTCCTGATCGGGACCGAGGCGCGCATGATCCACGCCATGCAGAAGGCGGCGCCGGGCAAGGAGTTCATCCCCATTCCCACGACGACGGGCTGCGCCTGCAACGAGTGCCCGCACATGATGCGCAACACCATGGAGAAGTTGCGCGACTGCCTGAGGGACCTCCGCCCGGAGATCACCATTGACGACGACTTGCGGCGCGCCGCGCTTCGCCCCATCGAAGCCATGTTCGAAGTCTGCGACGGCGCCGTGCCGACGGCAGGGGACTGAACTCCGCGCGCGCGGGGGGGCGGGGGCTGCGGACGAGCCCCTCGACCCGGCGGCGTCAGCCCGCCAGGGTTCGCTCGACGACCAGACCTTCGGGTCCGGGGACGACGCGGTAGCGGTGGCGGTCGGTGAAGGCGGTGAGTTCGTAGCTCCCGTTGTCGGCGGCTAGGTCTGCGCAGAGGACGTCTTCGCCGGACATCACGCTCAGCCAGCGTTCCAGTTCCGAGAGCACGAGCGACGGCTCCCGGCCGTCCTCGTCCGCGCGGAGCGTGAGCACTTCGTAGAAGCGGCGCCGCAGCTGCGCGAGCTCGTGCTCGACCTCGCGTCGTACCCGCCAGGCTTCGTTCGTGTCCCGGCCCGTATCGTGCTCCAAGCATTGGAGGTAGGCGTCTACGGCGCGGCGGAGGTTGCCGAGGCGACGCTGCGCGTGTCCTAGGATCAGGTAGGCGCGAGCGTAGTCGTGCTTGCGCGCCACCGCGTCTTCGGCGTGGCGCACGGCTCGTTCGGGGCGGCCCAGCAGCAACTCCACCGACGCGAGGGTCATGTGGTTGCGCGGGTCGTCGGGGAAGCTGCGTACGGCTCGCTGCAGTCGGTCGCGGGCCTTGCGAAGGTCGCCCGGCGTCGGGCCCTTGCCCCCGCGCCCCTTGAGGAAGCGGCGGGCGTCGAGGTTGAGGAGCCGGCTCTCGATGGCCGCAAGACGTCGCTTCGCCTGGTCTGCCCACCGGACCGACTCCTCGTCCCGGCGGCGACCGACCAGGGCGACGATCCGCTTGACGTCGCGGGCTGCTTCCTTGAGGTCTGCAGGGCTGTCCAACTCGAGGTGGTATTCGCTCTTGCGCCAGAGGGCGTCCAAGTTCTTGGAGTCGATCCGGAGCGCCTTCTGAAGGGACTTCAAGGCTTTGGCGTGTTCGCCGAGCGCAAGGTACACGCTCCCCAGGTAGGCAGGTCCGCGCGGGTCCTTGGGGAAGGACTCGCAGAACTTGACCAAGTAGCGCTCGGCCGTTTCCCAGTCGCGCGTCCGCTGCGCGCGCAGCGCGTCGCCGAGGAGGACCTCGGCCGGATCCGGCGGCGGCGGGGCGGTCTTTTTCTTGGCGGTCTTTTTCTTGGCGGGCTTTTTCTTGGCGGTCTTCTTCTTGGCGGGCTTTTTCTTGGCGGGCTTTTTCTTGGCGGTCTTTTTCTTGGCGGGCTTTTTCTTGGCGGTCTTTTTCTTGGCGGGCTTTTTCTTGGCGGTCTTTTTC